>JANQQZ010000091.1 GCA_028284805.1 Phycisphaerales bacterium | reverse complement strand
GAGAGCACTTCGAAGCCGTCGCGGAGCCGACGTTCTCGCGCCTCGCGGGCACGCTCTACGCCCCAGCCTCGTAGCCCCGCCCGCTCGATCGCTTCCCAGCGCGCCCAACGCGTGGACGTGGGTGCCTCCACGAAGACGCGTACCTCGTACGACGAAGTCAGCGAATCGTGCAAGGCGAAGAGCCCCTCGCACACGACAGGACCTTCCGACCGAACAGTTTCCTCACCCTGACGACGGTGCTCGTGGAAGGACCAGACCGGCACGCTCGCCTGACCGGTGGCGCGGAGCATCGCGAGATCGTCCGAGAGGCGGGCCAGGTCGCTGAACTCGGGCTCGTCGCGCTGATGATCTTCGAGCGTGCTGTAGTCGGGCAGGTACCGGTCGGTCGAGAGCACGAGCCCCCCGAGACGCCTCGCGAGACGATCGGCCAGTGTCGACTTGCCCGAGGCGACGGGCCCGGTGATGCCGACCAGCGGGCGAGCCTTCGACGAGACGGCGAGCATCCCCACGATCGCATCGCACGCACCGTCGAGCCCCTGTACCGTGACGGCATCGTGATCTGCGTGCGCGGCGTCGTCCATGGTGCGCTAAGACGGTAGGCTGACCGGCCCGTCAGACGGAGGTAGGCATGGCTCAGTACACGGGGCTGCTCGGCGTAGCGGTTCTGCTCGCGTTGGCGTTCGCGCTCTCGAGCGATCGAAGGAAGATCCGCCCGCGCATCGTCATCGTGGGCCTGCTGCTCCAGCTCACGCTCGCGTTCCTGCTGATGCGCGTCGGGCCGGTCGTCGAGGCTTACGACTGGCTCGCGGGGGTCTTCACCAGAGTGCTGTCGTTCTCGGAAGAGGGCTCGCGGTTCCTCTTCGGGAACCTGGCAGACGACTCGCAGGCGTGGGGATTCGTCTTCGCGTTCAAGGTGCTGCCCGTGATCGTGTTCTTCGCATCGATCATGGCGGTGCTGTATCACCTGGGCGTGATGCAGCGGGTCGTCGGCGTGCTTGCCTGGATGCTCCGGCGCACGCTGGGTGTGACCGGTGAAGAGGCGCTCGCCGCGGCGGCCAACGTGTTCGTCGGACAGACCGAGGCACCGCTCTGCATCAAGCCTTTCGTACCGCGCCTCACACGCTCGCAGCTGATGCTCGTGATGACCGGGGGTTTCGCGACGATCGCGGGGTCGGTGCTCTCGGCGTACGTGCTCATGCTGGGGGGTGACGACGAGGCGAGCCGGGTGGCGTTCGCCAAGCACCTGCTCACCGCCAGCGCGATGTCGGCACCTGGCGCGTTCGTGATGGCCAAGATCTTCGTTCCCGAGACCGAGGACGTGCCCGAGTTCTCTGCGGAACTGTCCGACACGCCCCGGACGGCGAACCTGCTCGACGCTGCCGCCGCCGGGGCGGGAGACGGTCTGAAGCTTGCCCTGAACGTCGCCGCGATGCTGGTGGCGTTTGTCGCGCTGCTCGCGTTGGTGAACTGGCCGATCGAGGCATTGGGCGAGACCCGCACAGGCGATTGGATCGAGGGCGTGCTGGGCATCGACACCCTGAGCCTGGGCTCGCTGCTCGGGCTGTTGTTCCGACCCGTCGCGTACCTGATGGGCCTTCAGGGATCAGACGCGGCCGCGGTGGGCTCGGTCCTCGGCACCGGCATGTTCGCGACGGAGTTCCTGGCCTATCTCCAGCTTTCGGATCTGATGGCCGCGGAGGGCTCCGAGCCGGGCATCTCGCCTCGCGCTGCCGCGATCACGACCTTTGCGCTCTGCGGCTTCGCCAACTTCCCGTCCATCGCGATCCAGATCGGCGGGCTCTCGGCGATGGCACCCGAGCGTCGGGCGGAGATCGCGGCGCTCGGCCCCAGAGCCATGCTCGCGGGAGCCATGACCTGCTGGATGACCGGGTGCATCGCCAGCGTGTTCATCCCGATCCAGCCCGCGGGCTGAACAACAGCGCCTGCAGATCGGGCGCGAACGCGAGCGCTGCGGCACCTGCGAGCGCAACGAACGCGCCCAGCACTGCGCGCCGGGTGACACGCTCGCGGAGCAGGAAGTGCGAGAACGGGAGGATCAGCACGGGGCTGAGTGAGCAGAGCGTCTGCGCGACACCAAGCGGGCTGTGCTTGAACGCGACGAGCGACATCCACACCCCCAGGAATGGCCCCACGACCGCCCCGCCTGCCGTGAGCAGCAGCCCCGTGACCCATCTGGGCCTGATGCGTTCATGGTCGGCGACCCGTCGTGCCATGACGACGTATGTCAGCACGATCGGCGCCATGCCGAACAGTCCGAAGACCATCCGGACGAGCGTCGCGGACTGCGCGTCGAGGTGCTGGTCCTGGGGCAGCCACCCGATGCCCATGCCCAGCTTGGAGAACATCGCGCCGAGCGCCTGGCTGACCGAGGCAAGCATCGCGAGTGCGACGCCGCGCCGGAACCTGCTCGGGCCCGTGTCGGGCGCGTCGCGGTCGCCCACCGCACGTTCGGTCACGACCCAGACGATTCCCGCGATGGTGACCGCCATCGCGAAATACGCGACACCGACGATCCGTTCATTCAGGAAGGCCGCACCGAAGAACAACGCGAAGATCGGGGAGGTCGTCATGCAAAGCAGCGCGCGTCGCGGCCCGATGTCGACGAACGCGGTGAACAGCGCCTGATCGCAGAACGAGAGACCGATGAGTCCAGAAAGCGCGAGCGCGATCCACTGCTGATGCGTCGCGATGTCGGGCCAGAGCGTGCCGTGCAGAACAACATGCGTCGTGCCGAGCAGCACAACCGCCATGATGATCCGGGCGGTGTTGACAGCGGTGACGGGGATGCGCTTGCCCGCTGTCGCGAAGAAAAGCGAGGTCAGGACCCAGAAGAGCGAGGTGAGGAGGGCCGCGGCCGGGCCGATGATCGAGGCGGGCTCGGCTGAGGACGGATCGGTCACAGGACCAGCGTATGGCGCGCCGGCTGTCGTGACCGGCAGTGTCCGCTATCATTGTTCGTCGGGAGGAAGCCCAGTGCGACCCACACCAAGCTCATCGGCCGCTTCGGATCACGCCACACTTGCTGACCGCTATGCCGCTACGCGTCGCCTGACCGTTGACCTCGTCGCGCCCCTGACCGAAGAGGACTGCTGCGTCCAGTCGCAGACCTGCAGCTCGCCCACGAAGTGGCACCTGGGGCACACGACGTGGTTTTTCGAGCGGTTCGTCGTGCGCGACGCACTCGGGCTCGAGCCATACAGCGACGCCTTCGAGTACGTCTTCAACTCGTACTACAACACGATCGGAAACCGCCAGCCGAGGGCTCGACGCGGCGTGCTGACCCGCCCGGGTCTCGGAGAGGTGCTGGCATACCGCGACGTGGTGGACGATCGCGTCGAGCGAGCGCTGCGTGAGGGTTCGCTCCCCGAACAGGCCCGAGAGGTTGTCGAGTTGGGCCTGAACCACGAGCAGCAGCACCAGGAACTGCTGCTCATGGACATCAAGCACCTCTTCTCGTGCAACCCGCTGGGCGTGGAGTACGCGTCCGACGCCTCCGCCGAAGGTGCCGCGATCTCGGGCATGGGCTGGGTCGCGTTCGACGAAGGCGTGCGCCCCATCGGGCAAGACCTCGGCACCGATCCTCGCGTGTACGACAACGAGGGACCTGGGCACCGGGTCTTCCTCGAAGCGTTCGAATTGGCTGACCGGCTCGTGACGAACCGTGACTACCTTGAGTTCGTGCTCGACAACGGGTACGAGCGACCCGAGCACTGGCTCGATCTCGGGTGGCAGGCGGTCCAGGCGAACGGGTGGCAGGCACCGCTCTACTGGTCCGAACGCGACGGCGACTGGCTCGAGTTCACGCTGAGCGGCTGGTCGGCCCTTGAGCTGGACACACCCGTGGCGCACCTGAGCCTGTACGAAGCCGACGCGTACGCCCGCTGGGCAGGTGCAAGGCTGCCCACCGAGTGCGAGCTCGAGGCCGCGTGGGATCGACGCGCGTGCGACGGCGCGATGCTCGAGGATCGCGTCTTCCACCCCTCGGCGTCGGGAAGCGGTGAAACCGGCGTGCGTCAGCTGATGGGCGATCTGTGGGAGTGGACCAGCAGCTCCTACGGCCCCTATCCGGGATACGCGCCCCCGCCTGGCGCCGTCGGCGAGTACAACGGCAAGTTCATGTGCAACCAGTACGTGCTTCGAGGCGGGTGCTGCGTCACACCCAGGGCGCACCTGCGCCCGACGTACCGCAACTTCTACGAGCCGGAGGCGAGGTGGGCGTTCAGCGGCGTCCGCCTCGCGCGTTCGGTGTAACCACCCCTCGGAAGGAAGCAGTATCACTATTGATGTCGAGAGTCAGGTCCCGGGCAGTCAGGCACTGCTCGGGGAGATCGCCGCCTCGCTTTTCAGCGATCAACCGTTCCTGCCCGCGAAGCTCCACTACGACGAGAAGGGCTCGGAGCTCTTTGAGGAGATCTGCGAGCAGCCCGAGTACTACCTCACCAGAACCGAGCTCGCGATCCTCGAGACGCACCGGCGAGCGATGGCGGACGCCATCGGGCCCAAGGCAGCGGTCATCGAGCCCGGCAGCGGGGCGAGCCTCAAGACCGAGTTGCTGATCGATGCGTTGGAATCCTGCGCGGGGTACATCCCCAGCGACATCAGCGACACCATGCTCGCCATCGCGTCGAAGCGGTTCGCCGAGCGTTTCCCAGGGCTTCCCATCCGCCCGCTGCACGCCGACTTCATGCAGGACATCGATCTGCCGGAGGATGCCAGGCTCGGGGCTCGCCGTGTGGTCTACTTCCCGGGCTCGACGGTCGGCAACTTCGGGAACCGCGCCCAGCGTGATGTGCTCGGACGGTTCAAGCGTCTCGCTGGCGAGGGGGGATGCCTGCTCGTGGGCTTCGATCGAGTCAAGGCGGTCTCCCGCATGGAAGCGGCGTACAACGACGCCGCAGGAGTGACTGCCGACTTCAATCTCAACATGATCGAGCGGCTGAACACGGAGTTCGGCGTGAAACTCGACCGGAGCGACTTCGAGTTCAACGCCTCCTGGGACCCCGACCGTCAGGCGATCGTCAGCCATCTCACGGCGCTGCGCCCGATACGCGCTGAGATCAATGGGCGCGTCTTCCGGCTCGAGACCGGGCAGAGGATCCAGACCGAGGAGTCGCACAAGTACACGCCCGAGCGCATCAGTGAACTGGCGGCCTCATGCGGGCTCGGGATCGACCGCGTGTGGTGCGACGGGGATGAGGATTTCGCCGTCGTATTGCTCAGCCGCTCCTGAGCCGGTCGCGGGCCCGCACCATGCGTTCGGCACGGGCGGGATCGACCGCGTTCTGCCAGTTCCCGTCGCCCTTGAGCTCGCTGCCAACGATGACGCCCGAGGCGTGCTCGTACAGACCGGCCAGGCTGTCCGGCGTCGCTCCCGAGCCAACCAGCACGGGGAGAGCCGACGCCTGTGAGGCCTCTCGCAGATCGGCCGTCTTTGCCGCCTGCCCGGTGTGCGTGCCCGTGATCACCACGGCATCGGCCCGGAAGAACGCCGCCGCCTCGACCGCCTGCGCCACCGAGACATCCGCCGTGATCGCGTGCGACGCGTGCTTCTTCTTGATGTCGCAGAAGATGCCGACATCGTCCGCTCCGATCGACCGGCGGTAGCGCAGGAGCGGGCCCGCCTCGGCCTCGGTGAGCAAGCCCTCGTCCGCAACGTGGCTGAACACGAAGTTCTCGCACCGGATGAACGCACCCCCGACAGCCTGCGCGACAGCCAGCGCGTGCGTGTTGCCCCCGGAGAGCACCTGCACGCCCAGCGGCACACCGATCGTGGACCGGATCGCGCCGCTGATCGCGGTCATGCATGCCGTGATCTCGGGGCCGAGGCGAGAGCCGTGCACGTAGGGCGTATCGTGCATGTTCTCGATGATGACCGCGTCGAAGCCCGCCTCCGCGAGCAGCTTCGCTTCGGCCGCCGCACGAGCGACGATCTCCTCAACACCTTCGCGATGACCGGGCGTGCCGGGAAGTGCGCCTGCGTGGACCATGCCGATCAGCGCGTCGCCCGGTTCGAGCAGCTGTTTCCATACCGGTGGGCTGGGGCGGTTCTCCATCGGTACAGTGTACGAACGGAGGTGACCACATGCGGCAGACCGTCTCGCTGATTCTCGGGCTCGTCCTCGCGGCGGTCGCGTCCGCAGAGCCCGTGATCGAGTATCACGTCGACCTCTCGCAGCGGGCTCAACAGGTCGTGACGATCGAGGTTGCTGTGCCCGTCATCGACGGGGCCGCCGAGCTCGTGCTGCCTGTGTGGCGCCCGGGTCGCTACGGCGTGCTGGACTTCGCTGCAACCGTGCGCGAGTACGCCGCCTTCGATGCGAACGGGGCATCGCTCGTAGCCGAGAAGATCCGGAAGAACGCGTGGCGCATCGAGACCGCGGGCAGTACGGTCACGTTCCGCTATTCGATCTTCGCGGACTCGCTCGGCGATCGCACCAGGCACGTCGACGATGCACACGCGTTCCTCAGCGGCTCGAGCGTTTTCGTTCTCTCGCCCCCCCACCGGTGGGATGAGCACGCGGTGCGGATCGATCGCCCTGAGGGCTGGCAGGTCTCGACGGGCCTCGAGAACGAAGGCGGCACATGGTTCGCCCAGGACTACGACACACTCATCGATTCTCCCTTCGAGATCGGCACGCATCAGACCCACTCGTTCGAGGTTGAGGGGGTGCTGACGGAAGTCGCGGTCTGGGGAGACGTCGAGCCGGACTGGGATCAGGTCGAGACCGACTTCGGCACCGTCGCCCGCGTGCAGCACCAGATCTTCGGAGGCGACATCCACTTTGATCGGTATGTCTACATCATCCACGCCTACCCCGGTGGGGGCGGCGGGACCGAGCACCTGAACTCGACCGTGTGCCAGACCACGCCTGCGACGTTCCGCGACGAGGATCGCTGGAAGCGGTTCATGTCGCTCATCGCGCACGAGTACTTCCACACCTGGAACGTCAAGCGGTTCCGCCCGGCCGAGCTCGTGCCCTACGAGTTGGACCGCGAGGACTACACACGCATGCTCTGGCTTGTGGAGGGATCGACCAGCTACTACGACGACCTCACGCTGGTGCGCGGCGGGATCATCGATCCGGACGACTACCTGGAAACGATCGCGTCATCGGTTGCGAGCATCGAACGCAGGGCCGGGCGGACACGATCCAGCCTGACCGAGTCGAGCTTCGACGCGTGGCTGAAGTTCTGGGGGCCGAGCAGCCCGGATCACTCCAACACCAGCGTGAACTTCTACTCGCACGGCGCGATGGCCTCCCTCGCTCTCGACCTGCTGATCCGAGAGGCGAGCGCCGGCGACGGGTCGTACGACTCCGTCATGCGGTGGCTGAACGAACGCTTCGAGTGGCGCACGAATGGCTACACATACGAAGACGTCATCACCGCGACCAACGAAGCGGCGGGGACAGTCATGCGGTGGTACCTTGACGCGCACGTTACCGGGCGCGAGTTGCCCCCGATGGACCGCGCCCTGCTGCTGGCGGGGATCGAGCGGGTCGTTGATGAGGATGAAGACCCCGGACCGCTTTTCGGCGCGTCCACCACCTCTGCGGACGGCGGCAGGCGGGTGACCAGGCTCCTGGACGGGTCGCCCGCGTTCGAAGCGGGGCTGAACATCGATGACGTGATCGTGGCCATCGATGGGGCCTCCGCAGCCAGCAACGACATCGATGAGCTGCTCGAGAACGCGTCAATCGGGGACACGGTTGCGGTGACCATCCTGCGTCGAGAGGCGCTGCGAGAGGTCGAAGTCACGCTCTTCGCGGAGAGCCCGCGTTCGTTCTCGTTCGAGCATGTCGAGAACCCGACGCCCGCCCAGCGCGAGACCTACGAAGCATGGCTCTGGCAGGCGTGGCCCGAGGGCGACGAGGACTAGCGTCTGGCGTTACCCCCCCGCCGGCGTGTACGAAAGCGGCCCGGCAGGGCCCAGGTCCCAGCCGAAGTTCATCCAGATCAGCAGCATGATGCACCACACGATCGTGAACACGACCGTGTACGGCATCATCATCGCGATCAGCGTGCCCATGCCCCCCTTCGGGGCGTGCTTCTGCATGAAGACCAGGATGATGACCAGGTAGGCATTCAGCGGCGTGATGATGTTGGTCGTCGAATCGCCGATCCGGTACGCGGCCTGCGTGAGCTCAGGGCTGATGCCCACGAACATGAGCATCGGGATGAAGATCGGCGCAAAGATGGCGTACTTGGCGCTCATCGAGCCCACAAACAGGTTGAAGACCATCGTCATCAGGATGAAGGCGAGGATGATCATGCCCGGGCCCAGGTCGGCCTCGGCGAGCATCTGGCCTCCCGAGAACGCGAGCATCCGCCCGAGATGGCTGTGGTCGAGGTACTCGATGAACTGCGCCGCGAAGAACGCGAGCACGATGATGGGCGCCATGGCCGCCATCGAGTCGAGCATGATTTTGGCGGCGTCCTTGCTGGTCTTGAGCGAGCCGAGCACGACGCCGTAGACAAGCCCCGGGATGATGAAGCCGAGGAAGATTAGGGGTGTGACGGCCGACACCCAGCGAGCGAATTGCGGGGTTCGCACCTCGAGAATTGTGCCGTTGTCAGACACAAACACCGTCGCGTCGGCATCGGCTTCCGACAGAGCCTCAGCCGGTGCGTAGTAGCCTTCCCCATCCACCACCTTGTCCGGGTCGGGCGCAACCGAAGGATCGACTTCTCCGGCATAGAGGTCGGCGAGCAGGCGTCCGCCGTCATCGCCGAGCGCGGGCACGGTGCGATCGTGCAGCGGCGAACCCGGAATCAGCGTGAGCACGACCGCGAGGAGGATCAGACCGATCATGGTCATGCCGCCCACGAACAGGCCCTTGGTCTCGGAGGGCGTCAGCCGCTGGCTCTCGACGTCGGCGTCACCGTGGGCTCCGGGCCCGCCGTCTTCGGCCGATTTCTTGTTCAGCCGGTGCTCCACGAAGATCGCGGTGGTCAGCCAGCCGGCGCCGGTGATCACGAACGTCGAGACGATCATGAACCACCAGTTGCACGTCGCGGCTACGGCGTAGTTCTCGTCGACGACCTGCGCACCGATCTGGGAGAACTCGGCCAGCATCGGGTCGAGGCCGGTTACGAACAGGTTCGCGTTGAACCCCGCGGAGACACCCGCGAACACGGCCGCCAGACCCGCGAGCGGCGACCTCCCAACGGACTTGTACAGCGCCGCCGCCAGCGGCGGCAGCACCACGTAGCCCGCGTCAACGCCCAGGGAGCTCATGATCCCGAGGAACACCATGGTCGGTGTGAGCAGGCTGTTGGGTACCACGAGCATGAACGCCTTGAGTACCGCGGCCAGCAGGCCCGTGCGCTCCGCGACGCCGATCCCCAGCATGCCCACCAGCACGACGCCCAACGGCGGGAACGCCATGAAGTTTGCGACCATGCTGCTCAGGCACCAGTACAGCCCGTCGGCCGAGAGCAGACTCGTCGCTCGGAGCGGCGGCTGATCAGGGTCGTCCACGAACGAGACGACCTCCTCGCCCGTGCCTGCATCCACCTCGATGACCGCCTCCTGCGGCTGAACCTCCCAGCCCACGCTCACCGCGATCTGGCTCGCCACCATGATGAACATGGCGCCGAACAGGAACAGCAGCACCGGGTCTGGCAGCTTGTTGCCGACCCATTCGATCGCGTCGAGGAGGCCGCCCTTGCCGGCGGACGATGGCTGTGCGTCAGACATGGAGCGATTCTCGCGGTTCTGAGTGCGGAGTGCAAGCGGCCGACTATCGCCCGAGCAGCACACTCGGGATCAGATCGTGCCCGTGCTGCAGATGCGGGCCGCCGGCCTGGGCGTTGGTCTCGGTGAAGCGCTCCGCTTCGTCGGGCTCGACTCCGGTGCCGGCGATGAGGTACGGGGGCGGCGTGGGATCGTGCTTGCGGGTGGAGCAGAGCGTGTAGTGATCGGGCAGGACCAGCAGCCTCCACGCCGGCTCTCGCGAAAGCCGATCGAGCATCGGGCCAACGCAGTGGCGATCGATCGCCTCGATCGCGGCGGTCTTGATCATCGGGTTGGCCTGATGAGCGGCTTCGTCGGGCGACTCGACGTGGCAGCACACGATGTCGTAGCCGTCGATCGCCTTTACGCTCGCAGTGCCCTGGGCGGCGTAGTCGTTGTCGTGCCAGCCGGTCAGCCCGGGCACGCCGATGCGGTCCCACCCGATCAGCGTTGCGATGCCAGCGAGGAGATCCACAGCCGTCGTCATCGCCCCGCGCAGCCCAAACCGGCTCTCGAAGCTCGGGAGTGACGGGAACACGCCCTGGCCCCAGATCCAGACGTCGGTCGCACGGCGTTCGCCCTCGCTTGCACGGGCGACGTTGATCGGGTGAGACGCGAGAACGTCCCTCGCGGCCCGCATGAGCTCATCGAGCCTCTGCGCAGCAGGTCCGCCTGTCGGTCGGTGCGGGCCTGCGTCTTCGTCGAGGATCTCGTGCGGCGGAGTGGTGCGGACATCGGCGTAGCTCGTTCCGGTCCGATCGACGAGCGAGCAGCGGTACTCGACACCAGGCTGGATCGATCGCCCGTCGAAGAGTCCCGCCCCACGCCAGGCCTGCTCGACCGCATCGAACAGCGCTCGCCCGGAGGCGGTGTCGATCCCACCCGCCGAATGGTCGCGCATCACGCCATCCTCGATGCTCACGAGGTTGACGCGGCAGACGACATCGGTCGGGCTGGCAACGAGCCCCGTCGCCGCCGCCTCGATGGGCGCTCGCCCCGTGTGATGGACGGATGGGTCGTACCCGAGCAGCGACATCGAGCAGACATCGGAGCCGGTACCGAAGCCGCCTGGCGTGGTGTTGACGGTGCCCTGCCGGCCCATCTCGGCGAGACGGTCGAGATTGGGGGGCATCGCGGCTTCGAGGGGCGTCTTGCCGCCCAGCGCGGCGATCGGCAGATCGGCAGCGCCGTCGGGGATAATGATGCCGAGCTTCATGCCCCACGATACCCGCAGCGGGAGTGCCGAACCGTGCCATTCGATCCCAACGCCGCCGCGGCGTCCGATTCGTTCTTCGGGCTGCCCGAGCACTTGGACGCCGCGGTGCAGATCATCCCGGTGCCATTCGAGGGCACCGTTTCGTACGGCGGCGGTACAGCGGGCGGACCCGCGGCGATGCGCCGGGCGTCGCTCCAGGTCGATCTGCTCGACCAGCACTTCGGGGATGTCTGGAAGGCAGGGCTGCACGAACAGCGTGCGGTCGAAGCGAGCGACACCGATGCGGACGTGGCAGCCGAAGCCATCCTCGCTGAGGTACGCGATCGGGTCCGAGCGTGCCTCGATGCAGGCCAGATCCCCTCGGTGCTGGGCGGGGAGCACTCGGTCTCGCTCGGCGCGATCGAGGCCGCAGCGGCATCGGTGCCGTCGCTCGGCGTGATCCAGGTCGATGCCCATATGGACCTGCGTGACGCCTACGAGGGGCACCGGTTCTCGCACGCGTCCGTCATGCGCAACGCGGCCGAGCGGTGCCCGACGCTCACCCGGCTCGTGCAGATCGGGGTGCGCGATTTCTGTCAGGAAGAGATCGAGTTCGCGCGGGCTTCACAGGGACGGGTGTCGGCGGTGTTCGACGCGGACCTGTGGGACCTTGCCGACGGGGGCGGCTCGGTGAGGCGGTTCTTCGACGAGGTGCTCACCGGGATGCCCGAGCATCTGTACGTCTCGTTCGACATCGATGGCCTCGATCCGTCGCTCTGCCCGAACACGGGAACACCCGTGCCGGGCGGGCACTCGTTCAATCAAGCGTGCGCGCTGCTCCGAGCGATCGCCGAGAGCGGCAGACGCGTGATCGCCTTCGATCTCGTCGAGGTTGCGCCCGGACCGGATCCGGAGGACGAGTGGGACGCGAATGTCGGCGCGCGGCTGCTCTACAAGCTGGCCGGGTGTGCGCTGCGGTCTCAGGGTCGGCTCACGAAGGTCTGAGCAGCGAGGCCACGGCGGCGATCCCCTCGCCAGCCACCAACATGCCCGGGCCGAAGAGGAACCGGCCAGCGAAGAAGAACACGAGCACGAAAAGCCCCAACCCGATCCACTGGCCGTTCTCACGCTCGAACAAGCCTCGGTAGGAAGGCACGAAGTCACCCAGGATCCGCGAGCCGTCGAGCGGCGGAACGGGGATCATGTTGAAGAGCGCGAGCGTGACGTTGATGAACACCACGATGTAGCAGAAGGTGGCGAGATTCGGGCCGAGCGGGTCGCCCAACTGCTGCCCGTAGGCGACCACGAAACCGCCGACGACAATGAAGACGGCCGCGAGGAGCAGGTTCATCGCGGGCCCCGCGGCGGCAACGTACGCCTCGCCGTAGCGACCCCGGAACCGCGAGGGATCGACGGGCATCGAGCCGAAGGCGATACCAAGAACCGCGAACAGGATCAGGCTCATCTGTCCCATATGCACGAGCGGGTTCCAGGTCATGTGACCCGTGTACTGCGGGGTCGCGTCACCCTGATGGATCGCGGCCCACCCGTGTGCGAGCTCGTGAAGGACAATCGAACCGATAACAGCGACGATCCACGACACCAGTCCGACAACGCCGAGATTCGGGTTGTCGAGAACGTTCTGAACCCACCAGCCGCCAAGCATGAACGAGGGTAGCCGGGCAAACCGGCCGTCGATCAGGCCTTGGCGGGCTCGGCCTTCGAGGCCTCGGTCGCGATCTTGACCAGCTCGTCGAAAGCCTTGGGCTCTTCGATCGCGATCTGGCTGAGCATCTTGCGGTTGAGCAGGACGCCCGCGAGCTTCAGGCCGTTCATGAACAGGCTGTAGCGGGTGCCTCGCATCCGGCAGGCAGCGGTGATGCGGGTGATCCACAGCCCCCGCATGTCGCGCTTGAGCTGGCGGCGGTCGCGGTAGGCGTAGACGCCCGAGCGGATGACCTGCTGCTTGGCGAGCTTGCGGTGCTTCGAGCGGGCGCCGTAGTAGCCTCGGGCGTCACGCAGGATGCGCTTGCGAGCCTTGTTACGGGTCGGGCCGTTGGTGGCGCGGGGCATGGGTCGTTCCTTCCTTCACACCCGGCGGAGCGGCATTCAAGCCGTCTTTCGCGTCCCGACGGGCGGTGCGTACGAAATCAGTCGTTGCTGGCAGCCTTGGCGGCGGCCTCGCGCGCCGCACGGCGCTGCTCGGGCGAGGGGCTCCGCTTGATCGCCGCGAGAGGCTGGGTGCGCCCACGCAGACGGCGGTAGAGAAGCTTCTCGAAGCGCTTGGCGTCGGGGTTGGCCGCGTACGGATCCTTGCGGAGCTGACGCAGACGCTTGCCCGACTTGTGGCTCGAAAGGTGCTTGTGGTAGGCCGAGCGGTGACGGACCTTGCCGGTCTTGGATATGCGCACCCGCTTCAGCAGGCCCTTGTGGATCTTGTTCTTCGGCATAGCAGCTCGGCCCTCGGCGCGGTCGTGTGATGACTCCCCGAGGCACGAAACCGGCGTCGGGCCGTGATGTTAGGCCCCGCCCAACCAGCCGGCAACACCGGGCTCAAGGCCCGAGGAAGACGTCCGCCCGACCGCTCGGCGGGGGCATGCGATCAAGGCTCAGGCGCATCTGACGCCGGAGTGCTTCCACGGCCTGCTCGATCGGACGCGGCAGATACACATGGTCGCCGTACTCGGTGTAGGGCTCGGTAGTCCACAGGACCGACCCGTCGCCCTTGAGCATGTGCTGCCCTCGCCCGTCGTGATTCGGAGAATTTTCGGAGAGCCGCACCGTCTCACCCGCCAGCAGACGCACCACAACGGGCGACCGATCCGCGAGGACCACGCCCGGAGCCGCGGCGGTGTTCGGACCAGCGAAGGGCAGGAGGTAGCTGTACGAGACCTCGTCGGGGCTCCGCCAATCACGGGCGCCGGCATCGGCGACCGCGCGCGGCGCCGACGGGTTGCCAGGACTCGCGAGCGCCTCGATCGGTGTGTACCGGAGACGCGCCAGCGTGTAGAGACCCGCGGAGTTCGACTGGCTCGGATCCTCGCCCACGTTCCACCACTGGGCGTCGCCCGCGCGATCGCTCAGCCGCGGAAGCTCGCCCTGGTAGTCGGCGGCATACGCCCCGAAGCCCAGGCCCGCAACAGCGAGATTGGCCTGGTTCGCCTGTCGCACCGCGTTCTGGCGGACCGTCGTGAGCACAGGCCAGACCACCGAGGCGGCGATCAGCACCACCGCCGCGACGGAAACCAGATCGGCAAACCGACCGCCGATCCGGGCGAGCACGGGTCGCTCGGTCTCGAGCACCGCCCCCTGCGCATCGACGGCGGCCATCACCCGGTCGGTCAGGGCCGAATCGTGAGCCTGCGACGCCCCGCCGAGCAGCGCGGTCAGCGCGAGCACGCGGTCCGTCCGCTCACGGAGCGCGCTGGGCACACGCGACGCGTCCATGCCTGTCATCATCACCGCGTCGAGCGCATCCTGGTCTGCCTCGCTGAGCACGAACTCGGGTGAACGCAGGGCATCCAAACGGTCCAGCACGCTTTGCTGGAGCGAGGCGTCGTGCGGCACATCGGCCTCGCCGGCCAGCTCGAGCAGGGCGGCAAGGCGCGAAGCGCGGGCCGCCAGCTCTTTCGGGGCACCCGACGGATCGAGGCCGTGCTCAAGGAGCCACTCGAGGGCCAACTGGTCGTCGGTGCTGAGCTGAAAGGAGGGCTCTTCGTGACTCATGAATCGCGATCCTCGGTGGTGGGAGCGTGGGCGATCTGCTGCCAGTGCTTCGCGAAGGAGGCCACCGCGGCGTGCAGGCGGCTCTTGACCGTGCCGAGCGGGATGCCCAGTTCCTCGGCGATCTGTGCGTAGCTGAGACGCTGAAAATACGCGAGCAGCAGCACCTCGCGCAGCGGGTGAGAGAGCCTGGACACGGCCTGATCGACCAAGGCCTGCTGCTCCCGGGCGAGCACGCCCGAGCTCGGGGCGGGCGTGTCGATCTCGAGCAGATCGACAAACTCGACCGAGTCGTCGGAGCCGACGTTGCGCGAGAGCGTGAGCGAGGGCTGCCGCCCCTTCTTGCGGAGACCGTCGCGGGCCTTGTTGGCGGCGATGGTGAACAGCCAAGGGCGGAGACGCCGAGACGTGTCGAAGCGGGACGCGGACTGGTGGAACTGGAGGAAGGTCTCCTGGAACGCGTCCTCGGCCGCGTCGCGCGCCCCGGTCAGGCGGGTCAGGAACCGCATCAGGTCCACCTGGTAGCGATCGATGATGACGCGGAGGGCCTCACGCTCGCCCCGGACGTACAAGCGGACCAACTGCTCGTCGGTTTCTCCGCTAAGCGAGGGCTCGTCAGGTTGCGACACACGGTTCTGCGCGATGGCCCCGCCCCTCCGCGTGCCGATCCTGGGCTCAAGGCCCGGCCGCGTCCAAGTTCTCGCCGCTGCACGAGTCATCCAGTGTCAATACGACACAGCGGCGCGATCGTTCGGTCGCCCGGGCAGAACCCGCTCCTGAAGCCCCGATCGGCTCTCGGAGGCTATCGGAACCAATCGGACCGAGCGAGATGCAATCCGGAGCCCCGGGCAGCGTTGGGCCGATGGGGATCCATGCGTCTGGGCTCGAATCGGGGAGCGTTGGCACGTGAGCGATTCGAGACCGGAAGCCCTGGATCCCGATCAGGTTGTACAGGCCGCGATCCGCGGCGAGTCCGGTGCCTGGGAACAGCTGGTCGGTCTCTGGTCGCGCCGGGTCTACGCCGCGGCCAAGAGCCGGCTCCGCGACCCGGACGCCGCTGAGGAGGTCACCCAGTCGGTGATGGTCACGGTCTTCGAGCACATCTCGACCGGGCGGTACACCCACACGGGCCAGTTCGAGAGCTGGCTCTTCCGGATCGCCATGAACCGGGTTCGCGATCGAGTGAGGCGGACGCAGCGTCACCGGACGCACAGCCTGGAGCTGTCGGGCGACCCCCACGCGGCGCACGACGCGGGCGAGCGTTCCGACACGAATCGGACCCTGCGCGACGCGATCGCGTCGCTGCCCGAGGCGGATCAGGAGGTGCTCTCGCTCAGACACCACGCCCAGCTCGGGTTCGGCGCGATCGCCGAGATGCTGGGGCAGCCGCTGGGCACGGTGCTCGCCAGGCACCACCGGGCAGTCGGGAAGCTGCGGGCGATGCTGGAACCCGAACACGAGCAAGCGGAGGCGTAAAGGTGGACCAGAAGCACGAAGTCAGCACGACCCCCGAGCCCGATCCGCGTGTGCTCTCGATGCTCGACTCGCTCGGTGCGTTGGAGCGAGCCGAGCCCGACGTTGGGTTCGAGGCCCGCGTCGCCGACGCGGCATCCCGAGCCCAGGCTCGCGTCCCTGGGCGTCGGCGTCTCACGCTCGCCCCCGCGCTGCTCACAGGAGCCGCGGCGTTGATCGCAGTCGTTTTCCTGCTCCTGCCCGCTCCGCCCGTGACGCCCGTCCGCGAGGCTCCGAGTGACCTCGCAGCCCTCGAAGACGCCTCCTTCGGTCTCTTCGACGACACGTTCGGTCTCACAGGTGACATGGCGTCCGCCGACGCCGATCTCGACTCGCTCGATCCGACGTCCTTCGACGAATGGCTGGATACAGGAGATGCGCTGTGATCCGGATCCTGATCTCGGGTGTGCTCACCGCGGGTGCCGTGTCGGGCCAGCCCGCTGACGAGCGGCGCGAACTGCTCGAGCAGCGCCGGGCCATCCTCGCAGAACGCCTCGCTGAGATCGACGCTGAGCTGAGCGGCGAGGTGCCGCCCGGCACGGTCCGCATGATTGGTGGTGGCCGTGGCCCGGGGCGGGACATGCCCCCTCCGGCGCACGGCGCCGACGGCGCACCGCCCAGAGACTCCCGGCGCGAGATGCTCGATCCCGAGACACGCGAGCTGCTGCTCACGCGGCTGGCCGAGGTCGACCCCGAGCTGGCGGGGCGCATCCGCGAGATGGCAGCGGCGCGGCGTGAGTCGCCCGGGCCCGTGTTCGGGCGTCTCCGCGAGCTCGTGGAGCTGCGCGAACGTGACCCCGAGGGGTTCGAGATCCGGCGTGTCGAGATGCGCGCCGGTCTCGAGGTGCTGCGCCACGCCGGGCAGCTCCGCGACCTGCTCACCGCGGACGCGGACTCGGACGAGATCGATTCTGCCGAGCGCGCGCTGCGTCAGGCAGTCGAGAATGGGTTCGACGCCAAAGGCGCCGTGCTCCGCTACGAGATCGCTCGCACGACCGAGCGTCTCGGCGACATGCAGCGGCGTCTCGATGACGCAGAAGCAGGTCGGAACTCCATCATCGAAGAGCACTTTCAGCGGCTGCTCCGTCGGATCCAGGCCGCCGCTGATCGCGGGCGGGGCGTAGGCCCCGAAGGCGACTAGGACACGATCGAACCGGTCGCTGTGGGCGCCATGGGCGTGAGCAGGACCACACTGCGTTCGGCATCGGCGTCCTTGGGCGCATCGCTCGCGGCGAGCAGCATGCCCCGTGACTCCTCACCGCGCAGCTTCCGGGGCGCGAGGTTCGCCACGATGATGATCTGCTTGCCGACGAGCTCCGCGGGGTCGTAGTACGCCCTCACACCTGCGCAGATCTGCCGCGGCTCGCCGCTGCCGTCGTCCAGCTGCAGGCGGAGCAGCTTGTCGGCATCGGGATGCGGTTCGGCCTCGGTGATCGTCGCGACACGGAGGTCGACCTTGGCGAACTCGTCAAACGAGATCTCGGGCTTCAGCGGCACGGTGTCCATGGAGGTCCTCAGCGGTTAGGTGTCGGGATCAGGGGTGACCCACTGCCCCGAGTTATAGACCGATCGCGTCGGATCGATCGCGAACATGCGAGGGACCTGCCCGAGATCCGGATCGCGGAGGGGGCCCGTGCGGAGCATGGCGTGCTCGGCCGACCAGGTGCGCCCGTCGGCCCGGAGCACGATCGCTTCGAGCGCGGTGTAGGCGACGAGGTCGTCGGTATCGAGCAGGGGCCCCGGGTTCCCCCGGCAGTTCGGGCACAGCACGCGTTCGGTCTCTGGGCTGGACGGATCGGGCACGGAGCGTGCGTTGCTGCACTGCTTGCAGGGCCAGACGCCGGCCTCGCTGCGCATCCGGTTGATCGACGGGACCGACCGATTGCCGACGACAGCCGAACTGATCGCGTCGATCAGCTCGTCCATCCCGGGCAGCTCGAGACGCTGGCGGGCAAGGGCACCGCGCCCAGCACGCGTCAGACCGAGAAACTCCGCGAACGCCAGCCTGGTCGGGGCGGGCACCTCCGCAAGGTGATCCGCCTCCGCAGCGAGCCCCGTGTACCGGTCGTCGATCAGGGCGGCAACCGCGTAGAGCCAGCGACGCCGCGCGGGGTCGACCTCCAGAGCCGCAAGCGCGACGCACGAGCTCGGGCGCAACCAGGGCACACCGGGATCGCGATCACTCAGAACGAACGCGAGCACGTACAGATGGCGCGCGAGGTCGAGTTCCCCAGGTGTGCTCGCCGCGTAGGCCACCTCCTCCGCGAGAAGGTAGTACGCCGCAGGATTGCTCGGCGTGAGCGTCGAGAGTCGGTCCTCGAAACGCTCCTCTGGGGTCTGAGCACCGACGCCCCCTGCGAGCACAACGACGAGCATCAGAACGTACGCGGCGAGCGTCTTCAAGGCTCGACTCCTACACGATGTGCCCAGATCTGGAGCGAGGCGCGTTCAGCGGCCGCGATCTGCTCGAAGACCGAGCGAGCTCTCGAACGCGATTCGGACAACGTTCCGAGGACTTGGTCGAGTTCGGGTCGCTTGTGCGGGTACTCCAGCGCCACGATCTCAGCGAGCAGCTCGGTTGCCGTTACCTGCGCCGCCGCGAAGGTCATCGCGGTGCCCTCGGCGAGCGATCGTCGGCCCGCGAGGCTGCGGAGGCGGGCGTCGACGTAAGCCGAGGAGTTCCCCGCAAGGTCGGTCCGCAGGATCTCGGCGACACGTTCCTCAACCAGCCCTTCGGCAAGGACCGAGGCTCGCTCACCGCTGCCCGGGGGATTCCCCAGCATCATGCCGTACTCGTCGGAGAGCATCGCCGCGAGCGTGTCGATCGCAGCGCTCGAACCATCGGCCGCGAGAACCTCAAGCAGCCGATCGACGATCGCGCGTCTGGCCATCATGGGCCAGTCGGGATCCCTGATGCCGATGAGACTGGTTTGGGCGGCGGTCTCGACGAGTTCCTGCACAGAGGGGACGCGCGGCGCCGTGGGCAACTGCTCGAGCAGACCGTTGAGTACCGTCGCCTGGTTGGACAGCCGCGCGACCACCGTGTGGGCCTCGCGGCGGACCCTGGCGGGCGACCCGTTCAGGGCTTCGGCGACGATGATCTCGGCAGTGATCGGCCCGACCTCACGCGGACGCTGCGCGAGCTCGCCCAGCAGCGAGAGCCGGACCGGGATGTTCCGCTTGGCCTCGAGGTACCTCACGGCCCAGGGCTCGCTTCCGTCGCTTAGGCGGGGGCTCCCAGACGACCGCCGACCTGCCAGAACCGCGTCGACGTCACTCCGTCCGGCCTCGGCTAGCTGCACCGCACGCTCGGCATCGCCCCAGAGAACCATCCTGCACGCGTTGGCCAATCCGGCGCTGACGACGCTGTCCGCGAGTTGCTCGCTCGGCGTCTGTCCCACGTCACCCTGCAGATGCTCCCTGATCGCCTCGCGCAAAACCCCGAGCTCTTCCGGGAGCGCGCTCGCACCGAGCCACCGTTCCGAGGCCAGCGCGCGGACGTCCGCCCGTTCCGAGTCCGACGCGGTCGGCGAGAGCCGGATCGGCTCCGCACCCGGTGCGTCTGGGGTCCGCCGCGCGATGGCATTGACCAAAGCCGATACGGCCCGGGTCGTGATAGCCTGATCCGACAGCAGACTCAGGACAAGCCCAGCCGACTCAGGATCCGCGGTTGGGCTGACACGCTCGGCGAGACGCTCGATCAGCGACAGCGCTGCAGAGCTCGAGAGCGGGTCCGGCCCGGACCGGATCATCATTGCCAGCGTCTCACGGATCGAGACCGCACCGATATCGGGGCTCAGACGCGCGATCGCATCAGCAACTACCAGCCAGCGCGTGGCTTCCGCGTCGGATGGCGGGTCGGAAACCCAGCCTCGCGCGTTGTACCGCAGCCCAGCGGCGGCGCCCCGGATGAACTCGTCGTCCGCGGCGGTGCGGCTCGTGTCGATGGTCGACACCAACGCAGCGATCACCGCGTTGTCCAACTGCGTCGGGAGCGAACGCTCAACCGCGAGACGGCTGAGCAGGCCTGCGTTGAGACAGGCAACCCCGGGGTCGTCGTCGCGGATCAGGTCCGCCATCGTGTTCACAAGACCGAGCGCTTCCGAGTTGGGCAACAGGTACACCACGTCAACGAACGCGGAGACGACGCGGCGCACAGGCCGCGCGTCCAGGCGCGCCCAATCCGATGCGATCCCGTCCAGGATCATCAGAACAGTCTGTGCATCGATCGGGCCGCCCGCGTCTCGCACGCCGATCAGGGCGGCCGACCAGTCGGGTTCTTCGGGCTCGGCGACCGGTGCAGGCTCGCTCGGGGAGGCGTCCCGCGGCGGCAGTTCGTGAAGGCTCTCATCCAGTTCAGCGACCTCTTGTTCAGCAACCGTCTGAGACGGCACGACCGCGGGCGCAGTCTCACCGAGCGACCGGCTGAGCAGCAGCCACGTTGCGCCGAGCATGACGATCGCCAAAGCAGTGATCCCCGCGGTGACGCCCAGCCCGATGCGGTCCGACTCTCGCGAGGCACTTCGATGCTTCGGCGTTCTGCCGCGTCGTTCGCTCTGGGGGACCGGCGGAGCCCCGTGCGATTCGCCGACCAGACCACGCAGAGTCTGTGGGATTGCCGTAGAAGGGATCCCCTCGGCGTGGGCCAGCATCGCGAGCCGGCGCAGCGCGTGTGCGTTCCAGCCCCCTTCGGCCGCGATGACCATCATCGCTCGCGGGCCCAGCGCACTTCCCGAGACCACACGGGCGGGTGGGGCTCGATCCGGCGCGAGACCGGCGCGGTCATACAGCGCCTGGCGGATCCTCGGATCAAGAAGCTGCGCCGCTGCGGCGTGAAGAGCCAGACGCACCTCGTTGCCCTCGGGGGTCTCGCTCATCGGGTGGGCAGCGACCGCCTTGACGCGCGCCGCGAGCGCGTCGACCACAACGCTGTCTGAGACCACATCGACCGGGAGCCCGAGCACCTCGAAGGGGTTGGCGGCGTTCTCGACACCGAGAATCTGCTGGATCGGAGACTCTCGCACGGTCTACTCCGGCTCATCCACGAGCAGACGCCCGAGCAGGTCACGGAAGGCCTGGCGGTACTTCGCCGGGCCGTAGTCGGGGTGAAGAGACTTGAACTGACGGGCGGCATCGCGCGCGGTCTCGGGATCGGACACCTCGAGCTGGCGGAGCGACTCCAGCCTGGCCTCGTACCACGCCAACGACGCGGGGTCCGATCGCTGAAGCACCGTGAGCCAGGTTTCCGCGGAACGCCCCGCGTCACCAAGCGTTGCGTAGTTCCGCGCGAGCGAACGCAGCGACGCGTCGTCCGCTCTGCCCATCCGGAGGAGTTCTTCTCGCGCGCTCACCGCCACGGACACATGCTCGGCGTCGCCCGTTGTGCGGGCGAGCACGTCGGCGGCCTGCGCGACGGTCTGAAGCACACTCGCGATCGCGGCGGGTCGATCCGCCAGCGACGCACGCACCGCCTGCCCAAACCGAACGACCCGTTCAGCGGACTGAGGATCGCCCTGGCTCTCAATCCAAACCCGAACGGAATCGCGATACATCAGCTGCACCGCCGTCGTCGCGAACGGGCTGCCGCCCTGCGCGATCTGCTCCGCCAGGCGGGTCGCCTCGTCGTAGCGTCCCTGTGCGGAAGCGATCTGCAGCCGCCTGAAGCGGAGCTCGTCCGCGGTCTCTCCGAGATCGATCGAGGCGTAGTCGGCAGTGCGTTCGATCGTCTCGAGTGCGAAGATCGCCCGATCGAGATCGGGCTCTGGCAGCGTGAGGGCAACGTCAGCGAGGCGCCGGGCGCTGATGATCACACCCTCGGCGATCGTGCCCGCCTGCTCGGAGGAAACGGCGCGCAGCTGCGCCCCGTCCTGAGCCACAAGTTCCTCCGCGAGCGCCATGAACTGCTCGGCGACGAGCGGGCGATCGATCGGGTCCGCCGCACGGTACCGGCGGTACAGCAGCGCGGACGCACGGCGGCGTGCCGCGGCGTAGTTCGACGCCGAAGGCGGGACGCTCAGCAGGATCTCAACAGCCTGTCCCTCCGTGAGGAGCCTCGCGGTCGACGGGCGCAACGCAAGCTGCGCCGCCTCGTCCGAGTTGGGATGCGCCGAAAGAAACAGCAGCGCCGCCTGGTCGCGCGATTCGGCGCTCGCGGCATCACCCTGCTCGACGGCCCGCTCCAGCGTGACCACACGCATCCAGGCTGCTTCGCGACGCTGTTCGTCAGAGTTGGCCATCACCTGGCACTGCTCGAACAACTCCCCCGCCTCTGTCAGACGCCCCGCTTCGTACAGCGCGAGCCCAGCATCGAACAACGCCCGTGCTCGCTCCTCCGGGAACCGATCGGCGTCGGGCGCCGAAGACGCGGACGTGAGCTGCTGCGCAGCCTCGAGCAGCGCAGTCGCGGCTCTTGCATCGCCCGAGCCGTACCGATCGAGGATCTCGCGAGCGGCCTCGTGCTGCATCACCGCGCGGACATAGCTCGGGACGAAGCCTTCACCCTCGACCAGATCCCCGCCGAACCGACGGGCCAGATCCGTCACATGGCCGATCTCCGCGGCCCGCACGAGGCTCGCGAGCGCCTCTTCTGCGAGGCGACGGACCAGCTGCGTGTGACGCCCCGGGCCCGCGTCAAGCCGCTCGAGCGACAGCACGGCGATCAGCCTCGTGAAGGTCGTATCGGGGGGGGTCGCCGTTGAGGCGAGGGCACGACGAGCGATCGTGTCAACGTCGGGCCAGGCCCCGGCCGCCGCGAGGACACGCACCCTCCGAGACGGCAGTGTGGCCCGGATCGATTCCGGGGCTTCCGTCGAGCGGGCTACGGCATCGAGCCATGCACGTGCTTCGAGTGACCGTCCGGTTATCGAGCACGCCATCGCCGCGCCGATGGCGGATCGGGCCACGTGCTCGTACCGCAGCAGGCCCGGCTGCATCTGATCCACCGTCGCGGCAGAGCCATCGCGTGCACCGAGAATCCAGCCGAAGTGACGGAGCGCCTGGTTCGCGGAGGCCTCGTTGCCAGAGAGCTCGGCGGTGTAGTAGCTGCACCAACCCGCGAAGTAGAACGCGATGGAACGGACGCGCCTCGCCTCGGCGAGCCGCGCGGCAACATCGTCCTCCTCCTCACGCTCGAGCTGTTTCGACAGCTCACGCTCGAGCCTGTCCGCCTCCTGATGGGCCTGCTGCGCGATCGAAACGAAGGTCGGCCCGACTTCCCTGAGGATCCGCTGAGCCTCGGCCGATTCCCGCTCGGTCGTCAGCAAAAGCACGCTGCGCTCGGCTGTCTCCTCTGCCTTGAAGTAGGCGGCCTGCGCGAGCCCAAGACGCAGGCCCGGTGAATCGGCCTCTGGGACAACACGCAGCAGCGCCGCCGCCCGCTCGGCCCAGCGCTGGCGGTCCGAGGGAGCGCTGACTTCCTGCAGCAGATCCAGATACACCCCCGCGAGTTCCTGAGCAATCGCGGTTCGCTCGGCCCCCGTGCTGCCCTCGAGCTGATCGAGCAGGTACTCGGCATACACATCACCCAGGCCGAAGTCGCTGAGGTATCGAGCGTGCCGGTCTTCCTGAGCGCGAGCGCCGCAGCACACGAGCAGAAGGCCAGCGATGACCAGCCATGGCTCATTCCGGCGCAACATACGTGATCCTCTCGAACCCAGCGTCGCGGCTTGCCTGCAGAGCCGCCGCAACATCGTCGACGCGTGCGTCGTCGTTCGCCCGGATGAACACACCCGGCTCCTTGGGCAGCGACGACAGCAACGACACGAGCTCCGCCTGGGTCCCGAGCGAGACGCCGGAGACCGTGAAGCGACCGACACCGGCCGCAGGCGCACCGACGGTGACGACCTGCGGCTCCAGACTCGCCGCTGCGGCGTCTTCCTTCTCCGCCGAGAGCGAAGCCGCTAGTTCCTCTTCGGGTGGGGTGATGGTCGCGCTCGTCAGGAAGTAGACCAGCAGCAGAAAGAACACATCGATCATGCCGATGAGGGGCAGCCTCGTGGCGCGGTCGGCGGTGTCGACACGCACAAACCTCATCCCCCGCTCCTCCCGGAGGGATCTGTCGCGATCCGGTACGTCACCGTGCCCTTCTCCGTGAGCAGCCGGGTCAGCCGGTTCAGGTGTCTGGCCAGAGTGTCCTGCTCGGCCCGGACGAGCACGACTCGTTCGGCACCCGATTCGGCTTCCAGCATCGCACCAAAGGTCTCGAAGTCGACAACCTCGTTGTCAACTCTCAGCACGCCCCCCCGGAGCAGGTCCACCACGAGCACGCTCTCGTCGGAGGCGGCTTCTTCCGACGCGCCAGGCTGGTCAGGCAGATCGAGCGGCTGACGGATCGACCGAGAGATCTGCGCCGACACCAGGAAGAAGATGATCAGCAGCAGCACGACATCGATCATGGGCGTGAGATCGAAGGCCGACACATGTGAGCGCCGCCCGATCACACTCGCCCCCGATCCGCCGCGGCCTGATGGCTCTCGACGTAGCCGAGCAGTTCCTCCGTCCGCTCCGCGACGCTGGCGGCGAGCGACTCGATCCGGTTCCGGAACAGCGAGACAGCCGCGGTCACGGGGATCGCGACCACGAGCCCGAGGACGGTCGTGATGAGCGCGATCGAGATGCTGCCAGCGAGCTCATCGGGCCGCGCGAAGCCGCCCGCGGACGACCCGAGGCGGTCGAACGCGCCGACCATCCCGACGACCGTTCCGAGCAGACCCAGCATCGGGCTGACCGACGCGATCAGCGCAAGGCCCTCGGTGGATCGCATCAGCCTGCCGACCTCGGTCTGCCCGGACTCTTCGAGAGCGCTCCTGAACTCGAGGAGGCCGAACGGTGAACGCGCGCACCTGGAGAGCGCGGACCCGACAACGTGCGTGAGAAAGCTCGGCTGGTCGTGCTCGAGGCAGTAGGCCCGCGCCTGATCGATCTGGCGGTTCAGCAGCATCTCGCCCAGACGCTGGACGTGCTCATCCGGTGCGAGACGGTCAAGGCGGAGCTGGATCAGCTGGATCACCACAAGCGCCATCGCAGCGAACGAAAGCAGGATGATCACGAAACCGATCGGGCCGCCCGAGGCGATGTGCTCGAACAGCGACTTCCGCCCGACGGGATCGTCCTGCGCGAGCTGAAGAAGAAACGGGAGGCTGCTGAGCATCGTCATGGTCCGGTTCCGTTGGTCTCTGCGGTGCGAAGCGTGCGGATCGCTCTGAGCGCAGGCATCCTGCGCACGGGATGAAGCGGGAACTGTACATCGAGCTCGTCGGCGAGGGCCCGCGCCGTCTCCGTGCGCCCGGTTTCGTAGAGTACAACCGCCGCCTCGGCCAGACACACCCCTGCCAGATAGGGCTGCGACTCCGCGTAGCGGCTGGGCAGCATGAGCAGGTGCCCCACCCCCGCGAGGCGCTGGGATCCCGATTCCTGGAGCAGCGACAGCCCAATCCCGGCGTGGCACCACGCCCTCGTCCACTCCTGCTCTGTCTCGGCGAGGAACCGCCTGAGTTCCCGCCTGGCGGCCTCTCGAAGCGCCGGATCCGAGTGCCTCGAGACCACCATCGCTCGTACGAGCCGGATGCCCGCGTCGTCCACATCGTCCGGGATCACCGGAGGGTCCTCGCCCACGGCAATCAGCATCGCCGACGCGTACAACTCTGCCAGTCGTCGGTTCGGGCCCTCGGTCCACCGATCGAAGCCGCCATCGGCGAGTTCGGCAGCCGCGGCACCGGGCTTGCGCCCCCCGACGAACACGGGTGGCAGTGTTGGCACCAGCCGGGTCATGGGGTCGAGGTCCACCCGTCGACCCGCGGGCGGCTCCAGCAAACGGATGTCCTGCTCGAGCCGGACGACCCAGGGCAGCACGGAACCCTCGGCTTCTCCGAGCCGAAGCCTCGCTGCCAGCAAGGCATCGGCCGCGATCGATGTCGTTGCGCCGTCAAACCCGGCGAACGTGTCGAAGGCCGACTCCAGCGGTTCGATTGCCGCGATCGCGTCGCCTCGGTCGAGCCGAGTGATGCCTCGCCACAAGGCCTCGCCCGCCGACAGATAGGCCTGCGCACCGGTTGCATCAACGCCTTGGAGTCCGCGAACCCGGTCCCACGTGACCAGCCTGGGCACGCCGCCCACCACGCCCTGCACGCCGGCCGAGCCGACCTCCATCTGCTCGAGTGGCTTGGTGCTCCCATCGCGCAGCACGACCGCAGGCTGCGCGATGCACGCGAACGGGAACTGCAACAACACGACCAGCGCCAGACGGATCAAGGCCTGCCCCCCCCGGGGACGTGCGTGTAGGTCCCGCCCGTCGCTTCGGCAATCCGGCGCATGTTCGCCTCGCCGTCGCGTGTCACGAAGGTGATGCAGTGGATCGGGGTCGGGCGCTCGCGGTTCTGGGAGAGAATCGTGCCGACGTCTGTGTCATCGAACTTCCCGTCGGTCATGAAGTAGATCGCGTCGGCCCTGGGCCGGATGCGCGAGACCAGGTCGAACGCGGGCAGCGGACGGGTCGAGCCCAGCGCCTCCACGGCAGCCAGCTTCTCACGGGCCCAGCGCTTGCCGTCACCGGTCGCGTCGGTCCACTCGCGTCGGTTGCCCAGCGGGAACGCGTCGTCGCTGTAGAAGACGATGTAGAAGCTCGCGTGGCTGCCGAGCTCGGTGACCGACCGCTGGAGTTCGGTCAGCATGACCCGCATGCGCCCGTCCTGGTCCATCGATCCGGATACATCC
Source organism: Phycisphaerales bacterium (assembly GCA_028284805.1). Taxonomy (GTDB): domain Bacteria; phylum Planctomycetota; class Phycisphaerae; order Phycisphaerales; family UBA1924; genus JANQQZ01. The sequence continues at coordinate 47,016 of JANQQZ010000091.1, read as the reverse complement.
ACGACGTACGCGAAGCGATTGCCCCGGGCCTCGATCCCGAAGAAGCTCGCGGCATTGCCCGTCGCGCCGCCGCTGCCGGAGACGCCCTCGACTTCCAACGAGTCTCCGCCCGAGCCCGAGGTCACCTCGAGATCGAGCTGGCGTGTGCTGAGCGGCTCGGTCGCCAGCTCGGTCAGTTCGACGTCGATCGCCTCCTCAGCGAGCAGGGACTCCACGTCGGGCGTCTGGATGTCGATCTCGACCTCACTGACCGCCTCGAACTGGCTCTCGGGCATCACGGCGAACTCAACGACCGACGGAGCGTCGCCGTCCTGATTGCCGCCCGAGCCCCCGCCGCCCACCAGGAAGACGGCCGCGAGCACGAGCATCCCGACATGGACGGCCAGCGAGATCAGCAGGCCCGCGACGGAGAGACGCAGCACCCACCGACGGACACGGGTCCAGAAATCGGCGTTCTCGGGTTGGCGCTGGTCATCCGTGCTCATGGCGCGTGCCCCGCGGGGGCGTCGAGAGAACCAGACGCAAGCCGCCGCTCCTGGTTCCCTGCCTGCGTCCGGCCCAAAGGGACGCGGCTATGGTACCGCGGCCGGCGGTCGCAACGCTGGATAGAGACGATCCGTGAGGGACCGGTCGTGGCAAGAGTGCTCTTGAAGCTCAGCGGCGAGGCCTTCAGCGGCGAGCACGGGTTCGGCATCGACGCCTCGCCCCTTGCCCAGATCGCCAGCGAGATCCGCGACGCCCACTCCGGCGGGGCCCAGATCGCGGTCGTCGTGGGCGGCGGCAACATCATCCGCGGGGCGAGGCTCGCCGAGTCGGGCGACATCGAGCAGGCGACCGCGGACTACATGGGCATGCTGGGGACCATCATCAATGGGCTCGCGCTCCGTGAGAAGCTCCAGTCCATCGGGGTCGACAGCCGGGTGATGTCGGCGCTGGAAGTCCACGCGGTCGCCGAGCCGTTCATCCGGAATCGGGCGATCCGGCACCTGGAGCGTGGACGCGTGGTCGTGCTCAGCGCGGGCACTGGTAACCCGTTCTTCACGACCGATACCTGCGCCGCTCTCCGCGCGACCGAGCTGCGGTGCGACATCCTGCTCAAGGCCACCAAGGTTGACGCGATCTACGACCGCGATCCGACCAAGCACCCGGACGCCACGAAGTTCGAGCACCTGACGTACACCGAGGCCATCCGCCGCGAGATCGCGGTGATGGACGCGACGGCGTTCACGATCTGCCGGGAACGAGCGATCCCGATCCGGGTCTTCAAGTACGACGAACCCGGCAACATCCAGCGAGCCGTATCGGGCGAGACGATCGGCACGCTGGTCTCCGCCGATGATGACACGATGTGAAGGAACCACCGATGAGCGACCCCGACACGATCCTGCTTGAGGCCGAAGAGCACATGAAGAAGGCGGTGGACTACCTCGCGCAGGAGTTCAAGGGCCTGCGAGGCGGGCGTGCGTCGACGGCGCTGGTCGAGTTCATCAAGGTCGACTACTACGGCGCGCCGACCGACCTGAAGTCGCTGGCCGCAGTCAGCACGCCCGAGCCGACCCAGATCCTCATCAAGCCGTTCGATGCCGGCGCTGTCGGCGAGATCCGAAAGGCCATCGAGGAATCAGACCTGGGCCTGGCCCCGAACGTCGACGGCAAGCAGATCCGGCTGAACGTCCCCCCGCTCTCGACCGATCGACGCCAGCAGCTCGTGGGCAAGGCCAAGAAGATGGCCGAGGACTCGAAGGTCGTGATGCGCAACGCCCGCCGCGACGCGAACAAGCACGCCGACGCGCTCGGAAAGGGCGAGGGGCACATCTCCGAGGACGAGGTCTCGACCCTCAAGGACGAGATCCAGGACCTCCTCAAGGGCTACGAGGGCAAGATCGACACCATGCTCAAGGACAAGAGCACCGAGATCATGGAAGTCTGACGAGGCCCTCCCGTCCGCTCAGCGGATGTGCAGCACGCGGTGCTCGAGCACAGTGACCGGCTGGTTCCGGAGCATGATCGCCGCATCGATCCGCTGGCGCAGCGAGGGCCATGCGTCGCCCACCATGGCTTCGAGGCCCGCGGCCAGCACCGAAGCCGCGGGCGCCGGCGAGGACGCCGAGACCCCGCCAGGCACCATCTGATCGAGCAGGTCCTCGAGGCTCTGGGGCCCCGGGTAGTCCAGCACGTCGTACGAGGCCAGGTCGAGCTCGTCGGCCATCACCGCGATCGCGTCGTTGAGCGATCCGATCTCGTCCGCCATGCGGAGCCCGAGCGCGCGGTCGCCCGTGAACAGCCGTCCCTCGGCAACCCGGTCGAGCTCGATGCCTGTTCGCCCCGCGGTGACACGGCTCGTGAACAGGTCGTAAGTCTCGGTCATCTTATCACGCACCACTTCGCGCTGCGCCTCGTTCCAGGGCGACGAACCGAACAGATCGGCGTGCGGGCCCCGTGCCCGCTCGACGACGTTGATCCGGAGCTTGTCGTAGAGCCCCGCGATCGCGAGCTTGCCCCCTACGACCCCGATCGAGCCAACGATCGACGAGGGATTCACGAAGATCCGATCCCCGGCGACCGCGATGTAGTACCCCCCCGAGGCGGCCATCGAACCGATGGATACGTAGACCGGCTTGTCCTCAGCGAGCTCGCGGATCGACCGCCAGATGACCTCGCTCGCGGTCGCGGAGCCGCCTGGCGAGTCGATGCGCACCACGACGCCCTCGATCAGGTCCTCGTTCTGAAGCGTCTTGCAGAGCCGGCGGATGGTGCGGCTGCCGACGGACGAGGAGCCGAAGAGGCCGCCCTGCACCGAATCGCCGTCCATGATCGGACCGTCGATGTGCAAGACCGCGATCGTGGGCCCCGTGGGATCATTCGAGGGGTCGCTCGAGAGCAGCGACAAGACCGCGAACGGGTTCGTGGTATCGATCGTCATCCCCGCCTGATCGAGCCCGTAGTCCATTTCCCAGCTGACGTCCTGACCGAGCCGTTCCTCCATCTGCGACGTGAGCGCGTTGAGCTCGAGGGTCTCATCGATGAGCCCGAGTTCGACGCCGTCCTCTGCTTCTGCGAACCAGGCCCGGGCCATCGCCTCGTCCATCTCATCGCCCGTGAGATCGCGTCCGCTCTCGATCTGCGCCCGCATGTTTCCATAGAGGCTGTCAAGCAGTTGGCTGATGTTCTCTTCCCACGGCGCAGTGGGCTCCGAGCGGTTGAACATCTCGTCGGCGCCCTTGTACGCCCCGACCTGCACGAAGCTCGGCTCGACACCCATCCACTCGAGAGCGTCCCGCAGGTAGAGCTCCTCCATGTACATGCCCGGCATCATCAGCCCGGTACCCGCCTGGGCGATGACCGTGTCCGCGTACGACCCGAGCAGCACCTCGCCTGGCCCGAGCGCGTCGGTCACCACATAGACCGGGATGCCCGACTCGCTCAGATCGCGCGCCGCGGCACCGATCTCCTCGATCTGCGTCCGGCTGAACGACACGTCTTCGAGCTGGAGCACCATCGCATCGAGGTCCGACTCGTCGGCCGCGTGCTCGAGCGCCGAAACAACGGACCGCAGGGTCAGCTCGGGCTCACCTGTGAGCCAGCCGAAGGGGTCGGGGCGGTCCGCGAGCCCGCCGCTGAGCGTGATGAGCCCGACCGCGGCGTCATCAGACGCATCCGCCATCGTGGCTGGGGCAATGCCGGAGTGGGCGAGCAGGGCAGCGGCGAAGGCGGTGGTCCACATCTGTACGCGTCCTTTCAGTCAGGCACGGGGCATACCGACGCCCGTTCGGGAGGATGCTAGCCGTACCCCAGCCGGTCGAGATCTTCCTCGTCGAGCCCGTAGTGATGACCGATCTCGTGCAGCAGCGTCACGCGAATCTGGAGTTCGAGCTCGGCCTCATCGACGCCCGACTCGTCCGTTGCCTCGGCAAGAAGGCCCGCTCGGAAGAGATGGATCGTCGGGGGCTCCCGGGCGTGATCCTCGACCGACCACTCCGTGACGGGCACGCCCGTGTGCAGCCCGAGCAACGATTCCGGAGAGGCGATCTCCCCGTCCTCTTCCGCGAATTCACGGAGCATGTCCTCTGTCGGCGCATCATCCACGAGCACCACAAGCTCGGACTCGATCAGCTCGATCAGGTGCCGGGGCAGCCCGGCCATGACCGCGTCGAAGCAGCGGTCGAACAGCTGACGATCTTCCGTCTTCACGCTCGGACCCGCCGAACGGCATCGCGGAACGCGACCGGGACCCGCCAGAGCGTCCGGGCAATGCTGATCGAATCGAGCAAAACCCCAAACAGCGCAACGGCAAGCACACCCGAGCCGATGAGCACGAGGAAGAGACCCGCGACGGAGACCACGACCTTGGTGTCTCGGGCGAGCTCCGAGCTCAGCAGCAGGATCGCGTCACCCACGATGATCGAGACCAGCGAGGCTGCAACCGTAAGCAGCCGCTGCTTGTTCGCGTGATTCTCACGCAGCCGCCAGGAGGCCGACGAGACCGCGCGCGCATTGGGGCGGTACAGGAGCGTCGCGAGCAGGAGCAGCCCGTGCGCGGCGAGATGCTCGCCAACGCGGCGCGGGTCGATCACAGCGAGGTCGGTGTAGGGCGAGCCGCGAGCCGGATCGCGGATCAGGAGCGTGATCGCCATCAGCGTGCCCGAGAACGCGAGCGCTGCACACGCCGCGAGCGAGCAGACGACGCCGAGCGTGCGCGTGGAACGCATCGGGCGGAGCATGCCCAGCCCGAAGAACGCCGAGGCGTACACGCACACGACACCGAGCGCGCCCAACGCCGTTGCGCCGCAGAACATCCGGCTCGTCTCGCAGAGCATCTGCGCACAGCGGTGGGCGATCAGCGCGAGCGATGCGAGCAGGGCCGCCCCCGACCAGCCCACGACCGCAACCGCGATCGTCCGCGGGCGACGAACCCTGGGGACCGAGTCCGCGAATGGATCAACGAGAACGAGCAGCGTGTCCCGGATCAGCGTGCCGCATTCCGGACAGCGCCCCAGGATCGAAAGGCCCGACAGGTTGTAGCGGCACGTCGCGCAGGGCATCGGCCCGGACAGCTCGTATTCGAGTTCCGATCGTTCCGGGCTACCCTGCTCTGCGGGCGATCCGTCGGAAGAGTTGTGTGTCGGATCGCTCACCCTGCCGAGACCTCACAGAAGTGCTGAGCCGATCATAAACAGAAGCTGAGTCCGATGACGACCCAAGTATCTCCAACCGACGTGATCGTGTCCCTCCGAGACTCGATCCGCTCCGCCTTCCTGGGCCCCTCGCTGGCGGTCGACCGTCTGCTGTGCTGCCTGCTGGCGCGCGGGCATCTGCTGCTGGAGGATGTCCCCGGGGTGGGTAAGACCGTGCTCGCCTCGATCGCCGCCAGGGCGATGGGCGGGACGCACAAGCGGATCCAGATGACCTCCGATCTGCTGCCCGCCGACATCGTCGGTGTCTCGCTCTACGACGAGCCCACGCGGGAATTCCGGTTCGTGCCGGGCCCGGTCTTCGCCAACGTGGTCATCGCCGATGAGATCAACCGAGCGCCACCCCGGACTCAGAGCGCGCTGCTGGAGGCGATGAACGACGCTTCCGTCACCGTGGACGGGCACACGCACGCCCTGCCATCGCCGTTTCTGGTGATCGCGACCCAGAACCCCGCCGACCACCACGGCGCCTACCCGCTGCCCGAGAGCCAGCTCGACCGGTTCCTGGTCCGCTCGTCGCTGGGATACCTCGACAGCGAGTCGGAGATCCGGGTGCTGCTCGAGGATCCCGCGACCCAACGCCTGCGTGACTTCGAGCCGGTAACAACGCCCGCCGACGTGCTCAGGCTCCAGCAGACCGCGGACGCGACGACGCTTGAGCGTCCTCTCGCTCAGTACATCCGCGCGCTGGCCGACGCGTCGAGGCAGCGGTCGGAACTCGCCGCGGGCGTGAGCACCCGCGGTGCGCTCGCGGTCGCCCGGATGGCACGCGCCTCCGCCCGCGTGCGTGACCGGGACTACGTCACCACCGACGACATCACCGACCATTTCGTCGCGGTCACGGCGCACCGGCTCATCGGCGCGAGCAGCTACGGCGGGCTGTCGCTCGGCGACGCCGAAGCCATCGTCCGTGACGTGCTCGAGCAGACCCCTATGCCCTTGTGAGCTAGCGGGGGAAGAGCGGTGCCCGGCTCTCCGTCTCGTGCATGGGCGCCCGCGTCAACCTGCGGGCCAGGTACGCGATCGGGTGCTCGGCGTGCCGCCCCGTGCCATCAAGAATCTGGTGACGGCAGGACGTGCCCGAAGCAAGCACGTCGGCGCCGGCTTCCGTATCGCGGATCGCCGGGAAGACCGACAGCTCTCCGATCCGCATCGAGAGTTCGTAGCGGTGTTGCGCATAGCCGAACGAGCCTGCCATGCCGCAGCATCCGGTGTCGGGGGCGTGCACACGATCCTGCCCGAGCGTCCGCTCGAGCAGCGCCGACGTCGACTCGCTGCCCCAGAGCGCCTTCTGATGGCAGTGCGCGTGAAAGAGCACGGGCCGCTCGGGCGGATCGAACCCGGGGCGCCGGGGGTGAGCGTCCCAGTGGGCTTCGAGAAACTGCTCAACGAGCATCGCCCGTTCCGCGATCGCGGATCGCCGCTCGAGTGAGACGCCAGATCGCAGATCGAGCCAGTCGTCCCGGATCGCCGAGAGACACGAGGGCTCGAGCACCAGCACTGCCCTGGCCTTGTGCGACTCGATCATCTGTTCGAGCTTGACGACGCCCCTCTCCATCGCACGTATCGCGTCGCGGAGCAGTCCCGTGGAGATCATCGCCCGGGCGCAGCACCCCGCGTCGGCATACACCACGCGATACCCGAACGCACGCAGCAGGCGAGCCGCCGCAACACCGATCCCCGATTCGTTGTAAGCGGTAAAGCAATCGCCGTAGAGCAGCACGGTCGGCAGCGCATCCGATGATTCCTCCTCGCGACGGAGCCTCTGGCCAAGCGCGGGCGAGAACACGGGCAGCGATCGCTCTGGGCTCAGCCCGAGCGCACGGTTCATCAGCGCGCGCACGGGCGACAGCTTCGCGACCGCGTTGCTCACGCTCGGAACGAGAGAGCCAAGACGGTTCGCAAGGCGGACGTGCCCGAACACCCTTGCCTGCAGCGGGGCACCCCCGCGGGCTCTAAAGGACTGCGCCGTGTACTCCGCTTTCAGCCGGGCGACATCAACGTTGCTCGGGCACTCGGCCTTGCAGGCCTTGCAGCTCAGACAGAGGTCAAGGGTCTCGTGCGTCTCGGGGTCGTCCCAGTCTGCGGCGCCTCGTGTCCCGAACTGCCCGGTCACCGCCAGGCGAAGGGCGTTCCCACGCCCACGCGTGGAGTGACGCTCGTCCATCGTCGCGATGTACGAGGGGCACATCGTGCCCCCCGTGGTCTTGCGGCACACCCCGGCGCCGTTGCATCGCTCGATGGCGTGCCCGAATCCCTCCTGATCCCGAAACTCGAAGTAGGTCTCGGTCGGGGGCACCCTGGCTTCCTCACGGGAGGGGTGCACGCGCGTCGTCTCGACGATCGAAGAGAGAGCGGAGGGCGCAACGATGTTCCCGGGGTTCAGCAGCCCGGATGGATCGAACATGGCCTTGATCTCCGCGAAAGCCCGCATCAGTTCGGGCCCGAAGTACCGCTCGAGGAGAGGGCCCCGGGCACGCCCGTCGCCGTGCTCGCCCGACATCACGCCACCGAGGGATCTAGCCAGATCGGCAACGTCAGATGCGATGCTCACAACCGCCTCCCGATCGGACGCGGACCGCAGGCTCAGCAGCGGACGCACATGGAGCACCCCGACCGATGCGTGGGCGTAGAATGCAGCGGTGGTGCCGTGACGCTCGCAGATCGCGCGGAAGTCGCGCACGAAGCGGCTGAGATTCTCGACGGGCACCGCGTTGTCCTCGACGAAGCCCAGAGGCTTGCGCTCGCCCGGGATCGAGTGCAGCAGGGGCTCGCCCGCCTGGCGGAGTTTGAGCGCGCGGGCCATCGCTGTCGGATCGCGGTGCACCTCGATCGGGCTGCCTTGTGCGATTGCGCGGACCCGCTGCTCACCCTCATCGATCGCACCCGGATCGTGCTCAAGCAGTTCGACATACAGAACCGCCGCGAGGTCACCGGTCCCCGGCTGGGGCATGAGATCGACGTAGCGCCGGTACTCCAGGTTCTCGCGCGCCATGCCGATGACCATATCGTCGAGCAGCTCGACCGCCCCGGGGCTGACCTCCAGCAGCGCCGGGACCATCGCGATCGCCTCGTCGACCGAGCCGAATCCGATGACCGCGAGCGCTCTATGCGTCGGGATCCGGTGAAGCTTCAGGCGGGCGGAGGCGGTGAGCGCAAGCGTGCCCTCAGAGCCGCACAGCAGCTGCGACAGATCGACGTTCTCGAGCGGCGAGCCGGGCTGATCGAGCTGGGCCAATACAGCGTCCAGCGCGTACCCGGCATTTCGGCGGGGCGTCTTCGGGAACCGCTCGCGGATCAGCCGCTCGTGGCGCTGAACGACATCGATGACGTCGCCCGTGATCCGCCTGGCGACCGGGTCGCGGGTCGCTGCGCCCTTGTCGAACCGCACGCGCATGCCCGAGGCCAGGATCGCATCGACCGCGAGGAGGCTCTCGGACGTCCGCCCGTAGCGGACCGATCGTGTACCGGCCGCGTTGTTCCCGATGCACCCGCCGATGTTCGCCTGACGCAGCGTCGAAGGGTCCGGAGCGAAGAACAACCCCGTGTCCGCGAGATGGCGGTTCAGATCGTCGATGGTCGTGCCGCTCTGGGCCTCGCACCAGCGTTCCTCCGCGTTCACGCGCAGCACACCCCGGCACCGCGCGGACAGATCGATCACCACCGCGCGGTTCACGCACTGCCCGGCCAGGCTCGTGCCCCCACCCCGGGGCAGCATCGGCAGGCCCCGCCCGGCACAGAACTTCACCGCCGCCTCCGCGTCCTCGATCGAGTCGGGGACCACCACCCCTAGGGGCTCGACCTGGTAGATCGAGGCGTCCGTCGCGTACAGCCCTCGGTCGTGGGGCGAGAACCGAACCTCGCCGCGCACCGCGTTGGCCAGATCGCGGGCGATGGTGTCCCGCTCGCGCTCGAAGCGGTCCAAGTCCTGGGGGGTCAGCACCGGCAACTCAGGCATGACCCGATCCTAGTGCCCCGCGCGAACCGTCCGGAGCGATGCGCCGTCCAACTGTCTGGTAGCATGTTTCCAGACCAAGGAGCCCGCCATGAACGCCATCCGACGACCGCTCGCGCTCGCCCTGCTCGCAGGCATGCCCGCGGCGCTCGCGCCCGCGCAGGATCAGACCCTCCCGGTCAGCTCGGTCACCCTCTACCGATCGGGCGTCGGCGCGTTCGAGCGGAGCGGCACCGTGCAGGGCGACGCAACCGTGAAGCTCGATGCCTCAGCCGACCAGATCGACGACCTCCTCAAGTCGCTCGTCGTGCTCGACTACGACGGCGGGCGGGTCGGGGCGGTGACCTACACCGCCGACGAACCCGTCGCTCGGCTGCTGGAGGCCCTCGGGGTCTCGTCGCCCAATCAGCTCACGCTCAACCTGATCCTGGTCGGGTTCAAGGGCGCCGAGGTGACGATCGAGGCCACCGGGCGCGGCACGATCCCTGGGCGGATCCTCGGCGCCGATGCCGTCACAACGATGAACGACAACGGCAGCACCACCACCCGCGCCCGCGTCAGCCTGCTGGGCCCGAGCGGCATCGTCACGGTTCATGACGACGAGATCGCCTCGATCACCTTCGAGGACGAGGCACTGCGGGCCGACTTCGAGGCCCTGCTCGCCGCCCTGGCCGAGCAGCGGACCGAGCAGAGCCGCTCGCTCGAGATCAAACTCCGGGGGGCGGGCGAGCGACGCGTCAGCGCCGTCTACACCCAGGAGACGCCCGTCTGGAAGACCAGTTACCGCGTGATGATCCCCGAGGACGACGACGGCACGCTCCGCCTGCAGGGCTGGGCGATCGTCGAGAACACCACGGACAGCGACTGGAACGATGTCAGCCTCTCCCTGGTCGCGGGGCGGCCCGTGGGGTTCACGATGCCGCTCTCTCAGCCGCTCTACGCACCGAGACCGGCAGTGCCCGTGCCCGTCGAGCTCGCGGCGCGCCCGCGGACCATCGCCGCCGGACGCGATCCCGAGATCAATCGGTTCGATGCCAGAGGAGCGGGTCAGAACTCGCTGGGCCTCCAGCGCAGCGTCGCGGGCCGCGAAGCCGTGGTGACCGAGATGGCCGATGCGGTGCCGGCATCACCCGGTCTGTCGTTCCGGGAAGCCGCCGGCGCGTTCGTCGCCGGCGCGTCCTCCGCCGAATCGGGCGAGGTCTTCTTCTACCGCCTCGACGACCCCGTCACCGTGGGCAGGCGCCAGTCCGCGATGATCCCTATCCTGACCGAGGAGATCACGGGACGGCGCGTCTCGATCTCGTCCCCGAGCGACGGCATCGATCACCCCATGCGCGGGCTCGAGATGACCAACACGTCCGACCTGAAGCTCATGCCTGGACCGGTGAGCGTCTACGACGCCGCGGCGTTCGCGGGCGACGCCCAGATCGGCTACGTGGGCGCGGGCGACGACCGCATGCTCGCCTTCGGGGTCGACCTCGACGTCGGCATCGAGCGCAACACCGTCAACCGGCGCGAGCGCATCGAGAAGATCAGCTTCCGCGACGGAGTCGCGATCAAGACCGTCTTCAACCAGGTCGTGGACCGCGTGACGATCACGAACAACGACGAGCAGCGCGGGCGGACCGTGATCCTCGAGATCAACGCGCTCGAGGGCTGGGATCTGGATTCCAAGACGCCGCTCTACGAGTCCGCCCCCGGGGTCCACCGGTTCGAGATCGGCGCGGGCGCCGGGCAGGATGTCGCCTTCGAGGCCACCCAGAGCCGGACCTCGTCGACCCGGATCGCCCTGATGTCGTTCGACCTCGAGCAGATGATCCGGTACAACCGCAACGGGTCGGTCTCCGACGAGGTGCTGGCTGCCTTCCGGGGCTACGCCGAGCGGCGCGGCGCGGTCGACGATCTCAAGAAACGCATCCAGGGCCTCGACGCCGAGACCAGCCGCCTCGCTCAGGACCAGGAACGCGTCCGGAGGCTCATGGGATCGCTCAGCCGTCAGGACACCCTGCACGGGCGGTACCTGCGCACGCTCGAGCAGCACGAGGACCGGCTCGAAGCCATCCGCACCGAGCGGACTGAGGCGTCATCGCAGCTCGCACAGCGCGAGACGGAACTCAACGAGTACGTGCGAAGCCTCAACGTCGAGTAGGCGGGGTCAGTCGCCGCCGCCGCGGCCGTTGGCACGCCCGGAATCCGCAAGATCCCAGGGCAGCGCCCGAACGTCCTCGGTCCCTGCAACGGCGGTCACGTCGTACCACGGGCGGAGATACGAGTTGGTGCCCTCGTCGGGGTTCTCGCGCCCGCCGCTGCCCGCGACACCCGTCTCGTTCTCGTTGAAGAAGATGTTGTCGGAGATGGTCTGGTCTCCGTTGTCGATCGCGACGCGCAGGCCGTCGGGGTCGGGCTGGTTCTCGAACTCGACGCGCCCGTCGGCGAACCCCACGTTGCCCGACCACTCGCCGCCAGGCGAGTAGAACTCCATGGCGTTGGAATCGAAGCCGGTAACGCCGCCCGGGATCCCGATCTCGAGCACGTCCCAGGCGTTGGTGGACGTGTTGAGGGTCCACATCGTGCCTCGGTTGCTCGCGAGGGCGAGATTGGAGCCCCCTCCCTGCTGCCACTTGCCGCGCCGCGCGCCGAAGGCGGGGAGGTGGGCGTACGAGTTGTTGCCCTTGACGACGCCATCGACCCGGTCGCGTTCGTCGCCACCGCCCGTGCCCTCTTCGGCGGTCACGCCAGCAAAGCCGGTATCCCACAGAAAGAACTCCGACCGCGCCGGGTCGCCCGCGCCGGTGTCGTTCTCGCGGTTGTACCCCTCGTCGATCTCGACCTCGAGGTTCGTCTCGACGGGGCTGATGAACTCGCCCGGCTGCAGAGCGCCCTCGGCGATCAGGATCGAGAAGATGTTGCCCGTGTTGTCCTTCTCGAGCGGCTCGTTGGTATCGATCGTGGCGTTGGAGGCGTCGAGCACGCTGGGCAGGGGGTAGAAGCCGTCGTTGTCGGGCGCCCAGGTGTCGAATCCCTTGAGGATGTTGCGGATCTGTGAGCTGTCCTGGGCCTTGCGAGCCGAGGCGCGGGCCCCCGCCAGCGCAGGCAGCAGGATCCCGATCAGCAGCGCGATGATCGCGATGACGACCAGCAGCTCGATCAGCGTGAAGGCGCGGCGTGCGGCGGAAGTCGGAACGGTGCGGCGCGGCATGGCGGGTCTCCGAGAACGGTGTGCGCGGCCAGGGCGTGGAGTCGTGCGCAAAGCCGGGGCCCCCGGCGGTCGCCGGAGGCCCCAGAGAGTGTTCATACTGCGGGCGAGATCAGTCCTTCCAGAGCTGAAGAGTCTGCTCGGGGTCGCCCGACACGCGGTCCGAGTTGTCCGCGATGATGTTCAGCCAGGCGTTGCGCTGCTGGAATGCGTTGTCCTGGCCGGTGTCGGCCGTGACTTCGTTCAATTGGGTGAAGACGAAGTCAGTGCCGTTGTCCGTGAGGTCGGCCTCGCCCGTGGCATCATTTTCCGAGACAAAGAGGTTGTCGTTCCGCGTGAAGGCATCACCGCCGTTCGCGTTGGCCGAGCTGACCTGGATCTGCGCGGCCTGATCGGGGCTGGCGGTGTTCTCGAAGTCGACGTGACCGTCGTTGTAGCCCACGTTGCCCTCCCAGGTGGTGCGCCCGCCGTGGATCAGCAGGGTGTTGGACTGGAGGGATTCGTCGGTGAGCTGCCACTGCAGGTCGGCACCCATGCCTGCGCTTTGGACCTCTTCGAAGACCGGGCCGCGGTTGGCGAGCACGGGCTCCGAGGCGATGAAGGTGTCGGTCCACTGCGCCAGGCGTTTGCCGACGGGCATGGTGTGGGCGTAGGAGGTGTTGCCGGTGAGGTCGTTGCCGGTCACACCGTAGTCGATCATCGTGCCGAGGCTGTCACCCTCCTCCTCTTCGGGCGTGCCGCGCATCGCGGGGTCCCAGAGAGCACGGAGCTCGTCTTCGGCAGCCTCGGGCTCGTCGACCTGGTAGTTCTCGTACTCGGCAACGCTTGGGTTCTGCTCGACCGGGCTGATGAAGAGCTCGGCGGTGACAGAGCCGTTGTTGACCAGGGGCGAGATGATCTGGCCCGTGATGTCCTTGGCCTCGTCGCGCTCGCCGGCCGTGCCCGACGAGTTGAGGATGGTGTACCCGTTGCGGTCGAGCTTGCTGGGCAGCGGGTAGTCGCCCTTGTTGTCGCCCGCCCAGGTGGCGAGCGCCTGGATGACGCCGCGGATCTGGGTCGAGTCCTTGAGCTGCTGGGCCGACTTGCGGGCCTTGCCGAGAGCCGGCAGCAGGATGCCGATGAGCAGAGCGATGATCGCGATGACCACCAGGAGCTCGATCAGCGTGAAGCCGCGAACGTTCTTGCGAGTGTTCATGATGAACCTCCCTTGGCTGAGCGGCATCCCCGTTCGCATGAGGATCACCGCGCCGTGCGTGCGGCAACGGGGCAACCGCCCGCGTCACCGAAATCCGACACCCGAGACGCCGCACCGGGCATCCCAGAGCCCGCGAGGGAGACAAGGAACACCTATCCGAGGGTCCTGCCAACGCGGGGCTTTCGGGTTGTCGGCGTGCGTCACGGGCCAAGGGGCCGGTTCATCGCATTGGCGGAGGTCCGCCGGAATAAGAGCATCGTTCAATGCCCACCCGATCCGGTTCCGCACGCCTCTGGCATGCCAGTGATCCATCCGCACCAGTGGGTGCGTGGTTCCTACTGGTAGTATAGGTGATCTCGGACGTCCCGCAAGAAAGGTGCCGATGAACCGAACACAGATCGAATCTGCCCTCGCCGGGATGGATCTGAAGCTCCCAGCGACCACCCCGCCCGTCGCGGCATATGTGCCGGCCCGGGTCGCGGGCGATCTGGTCTACGTCTCGGGGCAGCTCCCGATCCGCGATGGGAAGCTGATCGCCAAGGGCGTCGTGCCCGACGGAGTGGACGAGGCAAAGGCGACGGACTGCGCCCGCCAGTGCGCCCTCGGCGCGATCGCCGCGGCGCTCGACGCCGTCCCCGAAGGTCGCGAGCTGAGCGGCGTCGTCCGTGTGGGCGTGTGGGTCGCCTCGGCACCGGGGTTCAAGGCCCAGCCGGGCATCGCCAACGGCGCGAGCGAGCTGCTGCAGGCGGTCTTTGGTGAGGCAGGACGGCACGCGCGTGCCGCGGTCGGCTCGGTCGCCCTGCCTCTTGGCACACCGGTCGAGGTCGAGGTGCTCTTCGAACTGAGCTAGGCCCTCAGCTGAACGCCTTGGCGTAGTCCGCGAGGAACTTCTCCAGGCCTATATCCGTCAGCGGGTGCTTCAGCAGGCCCTCGATCACCTTGTAGGGCACGGTCGCAACGTCGGCACCCGCGAGCAGGCAGTCGAGCATGTGCTTGGGGTGCCTGATCGACGCGGCGAGCAGCTTGGTCTGGTAGCCGTGCGCGTCGTAGGCTTGGCGGATCTGATGGATGAGGTCCATGCCGTCCTGCCCGATGTCGTCGATGCGTCCGATGAACGGGCTCACGAGGAACGCGCCCGCCTTGGCAACCATCCAGGCCTGGAGCGGCTGGAAGCAGAGGGTCATGTTCGTGCGTACGCCCTGATCAGCGAGCGACTTGCACGCGCGGACGCCGTCGGCGGTGCAGGGCAGCTTGATGACGATGTTCTCCGCGATGCCGATACGGGTCGCGGCCTCGGCCATCATGCCTTGGTAGTCGGTCGCGATCACCTCGGCCGAAACCGGCCCGCTCACGACCTCGCAGATCTCGGCGAGCCGCTCGCCGTAGTCGATGCCTTCTTTGGCGATCAGGGATGGATTGGTCGTCACGCCGTCCAGCACGCCCAGGTCGGCGGCCTTCTTGATCTCGTCCAGGTTCGCGGTATCGACGTACAGCTCCATGCCATCCCTCCGGTTCGCGTGCGCCGAGTCTAGTCCGCCAACGCGTTGTCGCGTTTCGGCAGCAGTGTGTGCAGCTCGCGGCGCATGATCTTGCCCGTCGGGTTGCGAGGCAGCTCGTCAACGACGTGCACCTCGCGCGGGCACTTGTAGCCCGCGAGATGATCCCGGCACCAGGTCCGGAGCTCCTCGGGCGTCGCCGAGAGCCCTTCCTCGAGCTCGACGAACGCGATCACCACCTCGCCGCGCATGGAGTCGTGCACGCCGCAGACCCCCGCGGCGGCAACAGCTTCCTGCTTGACAAGCACCTCTTCAACCTCGCGGGGGAAGACGTTCTCGCCCCCGACGATGATCATCTCCTTCAGGCGCCCCGTGATGAACAGGTACCCGTCGTCGTCGATCCGTCCGATGTCGCCCGTACGCATGTAGCCCTGCGCATCGATCGCCTCCGCCGTCGCCTCGGCGTTGCGGTAGTACCCGCGCATGATGTTGGATCCACGCATGCGGATCTCGCCGTCGGCGTTGGGGCCCAGCACCGACTCGTTCTCAGGGTCGACGATCCGCTGCTCGACACCTGGCAGCGGCGGGCCAACCGAGTGACGCTTACGCTGCCCGGGTGTGCAACAGTGCGTCGCGGGCGACATCTCCGTCATCCCGTAGCCCTCGCAGATCGTCTTGCCGAACTTCTGCTCGAACCGCTCCAGTACGGCATCGGGCAGCGGCTCGCCGCCCGAGACCAGCAGCCGCATGTGCGCGACGTCCTCGGCAGAAGCCTCCTTGCTCATCGCGAGCGCGTTGTACATCGAGGGGATGCCGACGAACGCTGTGGCGCCGTGCTCGCGCATCAGATTGAGGATCTTCTTTGCCTGGAATCGCGCGGTGTAGACGACCCGCCCACCCACCGTGAGCGGCGTCAGTGTGAGCTGCGTGACGCCGAAGCTGTGGAACTGCGGCAGGACCCCGAGGAAGACATCACGGCTCGAGATTCCCATGCCCCCGATGCCCTGGCGGATGTTGGCCGAGAGATTCCCGTGCGACAGCATGACACCCTTGGGCAGGCCCGTGGTTCCCGAGGTGTAGAGGATCATCGCCAGATCGTCGTCGGTCGCGGTCGCGGGCCAGCGCATCTCGGGGACCGAGCGGAAGTCGATCCGGTCGAGGCGGAGCAGACGGCACCCACCCGGCTCGTAGCCCAGAAAGTCGAGCATGGGCTGAACAGTGATGACCGTGTCGACGCCGCTGTGCTCGATCACGTACCCGAGCTCGGAGGGCTTGAGGAGGTAGTTGAGAGGCACGATGACCTTGCCGAGCATCCACGAGGCCAGGGCGGCGATGGGGAAGGCTCCGCTGGTGGGCAGCAGCAGCCCGACATGCCTGGAGGCACAGGTCCGCTCGACCTCGCCCGCGACGTGCATCGCGGCGACCAGCAGATCAATGCCGCGATAGGACCGCGCGTCGTCGGTGACGACCCGCTGCTTGGCGCGGGCCACGAGAGAGCGGATAATGGGCCAGTGCACGCTCATCGGGTGGGCGTCTCCTTGCCATCCAGGGCCCCGGTGCCCGGAGCCGGTCCGAGAGATTATTGGATGACCATTCGGCGTGCCGATCGGAAATGCATGATGAACAAGATCGCCGGGATCTCCGCCCTGATCGCCGCCCTGCTCCTCGCGGGGTGCGCGACCTCGCCAACCCCCGTTGTCACGTCATCTTCTGATTACAAGAGGGCCTACAGGTCCGGCGACTATGCAGGGGCCGCTGCGCTTGCCTCGCGGGCTCCAGCTGGCGATACGCACGCGCGGCTCGTCGAGGGCATGGCGCGGGCCGAACTGGGGCAGCACGACCGGGCGGTCTCGCTCCTCAACCCGCTGATCCGGTCATCGGATCCCGAGGTGCGGGGCAGAGCCGCGGCGACGCTGGGGCTGATCGCGCAGGAGCGTGGCGACCATGCAGAGGCCTCCCGCCTGCTCGGTATCGCATCCGACTCGCTCGCCGGTTCGGACGGTGTGTGGGCCGCCCGGTACGCGCTCCGGGCACGCGATTCGGCAACCAGCGAACCCTCGCAACGCACCCACTCTGTTGGAAGCGCCTCGCAGCCCGGGGCCTACCAGATACAGTTCGGATCGTTCTCGACCCAGGCCCGCGCTCAGCGCCACGCACAAGCGGTGTCACGCCTGACGCGTTCGAGCGGGCTCGACACCCCACGGATCGAGACCGTGCAACGCGGGGCGAGGACCCTGTACGCCGTGCGCACCGGGCCCTTCGCCAGCCGATCGGCGGCGACCTCGGCGGCATCGCGTCTCGACACCGAGACCGCCGTGGTTCTCGTCCAGTAGCGGAACCGGCTCCGAGATTGGGCGTCCGAACGCGATGACCGACGAGGAGCCGGCCATGCCACGACCCGCACGCCCCGCAACCGCCGCGATGTACGGCCTCCTGCTCGCAGCGGGTATCACCCAGGCACCGGCATCCGCACAGACCGACGCTCCATCGCAGCCAGCCCCCCAGCAGCAGGCCCTCGGCCCGCAGTTCGAGGCAGAACGCAACGTCCGCAGGATCTTCGCGCAGTTCTTCAAGCGCAGCCGAAGCGAGGTCTCCTACCGCCGCGGCTGGGAAGAACTCTCCGCGTTCATGCACGACGACCGGATCTACCCGCTTCTGCTCGAGCTTTTCGAGCGTCAGCCTCTGTCGGTACGCAACGGCCTCGTTGATCTGTTTGCAGAGCAGGCGGGCATCCACGCCCAGACCATGCTCGCGTGGATCGCCGTCTTCGAAGACGACGACGAGGCGCACCGCGACTACGCGTCGGCGACACTCGCCGGTCTTGTCGGCGAGGGTAAGCCCGACCTCGGCGCCCAGCGTGTGATGGCGATGGGTCTCAGGTCGGGCGAGGACGGACCGATCAACGCCGCAGCCAACCTCGTACGCACCTACAACCTGCTCCGTGCCGTCCCCCTGCTCGCGCAGGCGCAGCTCCAGCCAAGAAACTCGGGCGGACGCAATGTCCGAACCGGTGCCCTGGCCCAGATCGTCGTCGGCACGCAGCAAGCGTTCATCGCCGATCTCACGCCCGTCGTCGCGACCGGCGTCGTCGCGTTCCAGCCCACCGTGGGCGTGGTGACCAGCGGCACCGTGCTCCGCGTGATGGACGCCGTCGTCTACGAGTACCGCACGAACGTACACCGTGTGCTGGTCGACATGACCACCGCGGCAGCGGGCGAACCCACGGGTCATCTGGGCTACGACGCGAACGCGTGGCGGGATTGGTACGCGCGCGAACTGGAACCAAAGCTCGACGCCGAAGAAAGCCCCGGGCCCGGCTAACCGAGCGCGATCGCTGTCGCGGACGCGTGTGTCGCGGTGTGCGTCATCGAGCACAGCCAGGAGCGGATGGCCCGGTCTTGCGCGATCTCCGCCGCACGCCCCGTCAGCCGGATGCTCGGCGCGCCGGACGTGTCAGAATGAACGCTGATGTCGGTCCAGCCGATGCCCATGGACCAGCCTGTGCCGAGAGCCTTCAGGACCGCTTCCTTGGCCGCAAACCGGGCCGCGTATCGCTCGTTTGCGCGTTCGGTCCCGGAACGCTCCGCGTCGTTTCGTTCGTCATCGGTGAAACACCGTTCGAGGAAACGGTCGCCGTGCCGCCCGATCGCATCCGCGATCCGGCGCACCTCGATCAGATCGGTCCCGAGGCCGATCGGCGCGGTCATCACTCGGCGTCCGCGGGCGCTTCGCTCGCAACCATGACCTTGGCGGGGCGCAGCACGCGATCGCCAAACATGTAGCCGACCTGGAAGACCTGCGCGATCCGCCCCGGGTCGATGCCCTCGGCGGGCATCTGGCTCACCGCCTCGTGCGCACCCGGGTCCAGCTCATCGCCAGGCTCGGGCCTGATGGGCGTCACGCCCTGCATCTCGAGCGCGCGAAGGAGTTCGCCCTTCACCATCTCGACGCCACCCAGGATCTGCTCGGCCGTGCCGCCCGCGTCCTTCTGCTGCAGCGCCAGCTCGAAGTTGTCGAGCACCGGAAGCAGACCGGAAACGACCGCCGTCACCCCCTGCTTGCGGGCCTCGACCTCGTTGTTCGCGGCGCGACGCTGGAAGTTCTGGAAGTCGGCCATCGCTCGCAGCGCGCGTGCCTCCGCGTCCTCCAGCTTGGCCTCGAGCTCGGCGACGCGACCGTCGTCCGGGTCGATGTCCAGGTCCCACTCCTGCGGCAGGTCCTTCTCGTCGAAGCCGCCGTTATCGAGCGAGTCGTCGTGCTGGTGTTCGGTGTCGTTGCTCATGGGTGCACCTGTCAGAGATTAGCCGCCCAGGAAGTCGCGGACGCGGTTGAGGAAGCCGTGCGATTCGGGGAGCACGCTCTTGTCCTCGGTCTCGGCGAACTCGCGGAGGAGCTTCTCCTGCTGCTTGGTCAGCTTCTTGGGGATCTCGATCTTGGTGATCATGACCAGATCACCTCGCCGTCCGCTGCGGAGATTGGGCAGGCCCTCGCCGGAGACGCGGAAGATGGCCCCGGGCTGCGTGCCGCTCGGGATCGAGAGCTCGTGCGAGCCCTCGAGCGTCGGGACCTCGATCTTGGCGCCGAGAGCCGCCTGCGAGAAGCCGATGGGCATCTCGAGCAGCAGGTGGTCGCCCTCGCGCTCGTAGAGCTCGTGGTCCTTCACGCGGACGACGACGTGCAAGTCGCCCCGCACGCCCTCGCCGCCGGGCGACTGCTCGGGCGCGGGCGGCTCGCCCTCGGCCTGCACGCGGATCACCTGGCCATCGCTGATGCCCGCGGGCACCTTCACACCCAGCGAACGCTTCTTGCTGACACGACCCTTGCCGTGGCAGCTGTCGCACTTGTCCTTGACGATCGTGCCCCGGCCCCGGCAGTTCGGGCAGGCGGTGACCATGCGAAACATGCCGCCCAGCCCGGCCTGCTGCACCTTGCCCTGACCGCCGCAGGTGCCGCACATCTCAGGCGTCGAACCGGGCTTGGCGCCGCTGCCGGTGCAGGTGTCGCAGACATCGAGCCGCGTGAACTCGACGTCGGTCTCGGTGCCGGTGAGGCAGTCCTTCAGGTCGATCTGGATCTCGGTCTCGAGGTCGTAGCCCCGGGCAACTCTGCGCCCGCCTCGCCCGCGTGCGGTACCTCCGAAGCCGCCGCCCCCGCCGAAGATGTCGTTGAACATCGAGAAGATGTCGTCGACGTTCATGCGGCTGAAGTCGTGCGTCGCCGCACCACGCCCGCGGAGCCCGTCGTGGCCGTACTGGTCGTAGACCTGCTTCTTCTGCGGGTCGGACAGAACCTCGTACGCCTCGGCCGCCTCCTTGAACGCGGCCTCCGCCTCGGCGTCACCCGGGTTGCGGTCCGGGTGGTGCTTCATCGCCAGCCGGCGGTACGCCCGCTTGATCTCGTCGGCATCGGCGGATTTCTCGACGCCAAGAATCTCGTAGTAGTCACGCGTTGTTGGCACGGTTTGCCTCAATCATCTCGACGAACTCTTGTTGTCTCGCGCGACGCTCTGCGGGAGTCTCTGCTAGCACATGAATCGGCTTGAAATCGGATGCTGCGTGTTCAAAGCAATGGGCGATCTTATCTACAGCCGCCTTGATACCGGAAAGTGCATCATTCTTTCCGAGTCCGCACCCATAAAACGAAGACATCTCGAGAACACCGAGTGTGCGAACAACTCTCTGACGCTCGTCCTTGAACGTTGCAGAAACCTTGACATACTCGTTCTTGATCCAAGAACGTATGCCGGCATGCTGACCCCAGACAAGGACGCGTTTTTCTCCCGGCCCCAAAGCTGGTATGCCATCAAACAGTGGTCCCGTTCGCATCTCTTCGTATGAACCAGCTAGTTTGCGAAGTGACTCTTGGATTTCTTGCTCACTTGCACCGTCTGCAAAGCCAAATGCACGCTCAGGAATCGGCCTCGAAAGCTCGAATCTCACGTCATACGCCACCGATCGCCCAACGTTTTCGATAACGATGTTGATCAGCGTGGTGGCATCTGAGTCCAGTTCGACGCGTACACGCACATCGGGCGATGCGGCGGCACGCGCCACTCTGAGCGACTGAATTGCTACCCACAGCGCAACCGCTCCCACAACCGCAGACGAAATCGATCCAACCGCGATCAGCCAGCCAGGATTAAACGATTCGAGAGCCAAATCTGATCACCTGAATCTCTCCAAATGATCAGTATCGAGATTAGTTACGCCGTCGCGCCCGCGACCTCTTCGGTGTCCTCCTTGAGGTCCGTCACCAGCACATCGGTCGTGAGCATCAGGCCCGAGACCGAGGCGGCGTTGATCAGGGCCTGCTTGGCGACCAGGGCCGGGTCGATGATGCCCGTGCTGACCAGGTCCTGGTACTCGCCCGTCGCGGCGTTGAGGCCGGTGTTGCCGGTCTCTTCCTTGACGGTCTCGACGGCGAGGTCGCCGTCCAAGCCGGCGTTCTCGGCGATCTGGCGGAGCGGGGCCTCGACGGCGCGGGCGACGATCTCGAAGCCGAACTTCTCGTCTCCCTTGGCCTTCTTGGCGCCGGCCATGATGGCCTCCTGGGCCCGGAGCAGCGCGACGCCGCCGCCCGGGACGTAGCCCTCCTTGGCCGCGGCACGCGTGGCGTGCAGCGCGTCGTCGACCATGTCCTTGCGCTCCTTCATCGCGACCTCGGTCGCGCCGCCCACGTTGATGATGGCGACGCCACCCGTGAGCTTCGCGAGGCGCTCGGCCAGCTTCTCCTTGTCGTAGTCGCTGGTCGACTTCTCGCGCTGGGCCTCGATCTGGGCGACGCGTGCGTCGACGTCGGCCTTCTTGCCGGCGCCCTTGATGATCGTGGTGTCGTCCTTGGCGACGACGATCTTCTTGGCCTTGCCGAGCTCGCTGAGCTCGACCGACTCAAGGCTGCGGCCCAGATCCTCGGCGAAGAACGTGCCCCCGGTGAGGGTGGCGATGTCGCCCAGCATCTGCTTGCGCCGGTCGCCGAAGCCAGGGGCCTTGACGGCCGCGACCTTGAGCGTGCCGCGCAGGCGGTTGATCACGAGCGCCGCGAGGGCCTCGTTCTCGACGTCCTCGGCGATGATGAGCAGGGGCTTGCTGCCGCCCGCGATCTTGTTGAGCAGGGGGAGCAGGTCGGCCATGTTGCCGATCTTCTTCTCGTGGATGAGGATCATGCAGTCCTCAAGCACTGCCTCGGCCGTCTTCGGGTCGGTCAGGAAGTACGGCGACAGATAGCCCTTGTCGAACTGCATGCCCTCGACGAAGTCGAGCGTCGTCTCGGCGCTCTTGCCGTCCTCGACCTCGACAACGCCCTCGTGCCCGACCTTGTTGATCGCCTCGGCGATCAGCTCGCCGATCTCGGGGTCGTGGTTGGACGACACGGTCGCGATCTTCTTGTAATCCGCCTTGCCCTTGCAGGGGGTGGCGATGGCGTCGATCGCGCCGGCCGCGGCCTCGGCGGCGGCGTTGATGCCCCGCTGCAGGTGCACGGGGTTCGCGCCCGCGATCACGTGACGCAGGCCCTCGTTGAAGATCGCCTGAGCGAGCACGGTGGCGGCGGTGGTGCCGTCGCCCGCCTTGTCGGCGGTCTTCTTGGCGACCTGGTGCACCATCTTGGCGCCCATGCTCTGGAAGGGCTCGGGCAGCTCGACTTCCTTCGCGACGCTGACGCCGTCCTTGGTGACGGTCGGCCCGCCGAAGGACTTGTCGATCACGACGTGACGCCCGCTCGGGCCCATCGTGACCTTGACGGCATCGGCGAGGCGGTCGACGCCCTTCTTCAGCTCGTTGAGGGCGGAATCGTCGAACATCAGCTGCTTCTGACCCATTGGTGATCTCCGTCTGATCGTCGCCGAGAGGTCCGGCGTGTGTGTCTCGTTCGTTCGGCGGCTAGGCCGCGGTCGTCCATTCGCCGTAGCCCGCGCGGGCGGCGGCGTCTCCTGCGTACTCGTCGAACGCCTCGCGGAACGCGGGCGTGTCGTAGTTCTGCCAATCCCCCACCGCCCCCTTGCGGTAGAACTCGTTCGGGCGTTCCTGCTCGAAGCCGGCCTTGGTGTTGCCGCCCGACTCGACCGGCGCCGCCTCTGCGGGATCGAGCCCGAGGAACTCGAACATGCTCGCGACCTGCCCCTGCGTGTCGGCGTGCAGCGCCTCATACCGGAGCTCGAGCAGGGGCGAGGTGTAGCCCTCCTTCGCGTCGAGGTCCTGCGTCACGCGCTTGGCCCACTGGTTCGACACGAAGCCCACCCACCGCTTCTGCGCGAGCAGGTCGCGGGCGGTCTCGTAGCACGACTCGGGCGGGCTCGCGTTGTACCTCTCCGCGTAGGGCATGAAGAACTCGCGGATGCCCTCGCTCCAGTGCTTGAGGTTGAACTCGGGCTTGAGCCGCAGGTAGTGGTAGGTGTAGCTCACCACCACGTCGCGCCCGTCGCGGAGGAGCCACATCGTCGGTGCGCCGGGCAGAACCTCGGCCAGACCTCTGGGCGAGCGATCACCGAGCACCGTCGCGCCCGGGTTCTCGCGCAGGTTGCACAGCAGCACCCGGCGCACCAAATCGTGCACGGCCTCGGTCGCGATCGTGCGGTAGGGCTCGTGGTGCCCCTTCTGGTGCGGCGGGCCCGTGAACTGATCGAGCGCCCAACCGAACGTATTGAGGAAGTACTCCCCGTCGCACCGGACCCGAGGGTGCAGGTTGAGCAGGTTGTTCACCCAGTTCGTGCCCGACTTTCCGAAGCCGCAGACGAAGAAGAACCGGTACTCGGTCTCTTTCCCGTCGACGAGCGTGCGCATGCGCCACGGCTCCTCGGCGCCCGAGGCGTCGCGCATGGCGCGCGAGAGCCCCTTGGCCTGGAGCCGCTCGGGCGCGAAGCGCCGCAGGTTGTCGCGGACGGCGGTGAACATCGGTCCTCGTCAGCCCCCGATCACGCCGAGCAGCTCGCTCTCGCGGACGATCAGGTGCGTGTCGCCCTTGATCTCCACCTCGCTGCCCGCGTACTTGCTGTAGACGACCGTGTCGCCCTTCTTCACCTGGAGCTTCGCGGTCTGCCCGTTGTCGAGCCGCTTGCCCGGGCCAACGGCGACGACCGTGCCCTGGATCGGCTTCTCCTTGCTCGACTCGGGCAGGTACAGGCCCGACGCGGTCATGGTCTCCGGGTCCTGCGGCTTGACGAGGACGCGGTCTTCGAGTGGTTTGACTGCCATTGAATTCGTTCCCCTATTCGTGGCCATCTAGCAGATGGTCCTGCCACTGGGTCATGTAAACCCACAAGTGGTCCAAGTCTTCGTTACCCTTGCCGTAGTTGGACGGATCACCGATCTTCGCAAGCTCGGTCAGAATCGCTTGCGCGTCGGCTGCAGAAATCGGTTCGAGGTTCTCGAACGTAGCGGTGCCGACCTTCGAAAGCCCATGCTTCTCAAGAATCTCAGTGCGAATGTGAGTCGACGTTGCACCGGATTTCTTGTGATTATCGAGGCTGTATCGCACGATTAGCCGGACTTCATCCCTCATGTCAGAACCCCATCCCGCCCATGCCAGGCATGCCACCCATACCACCCATGCCTCCCATTCCGCCCATGCCACCCATCGGGTCCATGCCGGCACCGGCGCCCGCGGGGGCCTCGGCATCGGGCTCGGGCTTGCTGGTCACGATGCAGTCGGCGGTGAGCAGCACGGTCGCGACGCTCGCGGCGTTCTGGAGCGCGAGGCGGTCGACCTTCGCGGGCGTGATCACGCCCGCCTTGACCAGATCCTCGTAGGTGTCGGTCAGCGCGTTGTAGCCGGTGTTGCCCTCGTGCTCCTCGACCTTGGCGGCGATGACCGAGCCCTTGGCGCCGGCGTTCTCCGCGATGGTCTTGAGCGGCACCTCGAGTGCGTTGTAGACCACGTTCAGACCCGCGGCGACGTCGTACTTGGCGTGCCCGATGTCGTCGGCGGAGACCTCGTCGTCCTTGCCGAAGACGGCCTTCCACTCCTTGATCGACTCGATCGCGGCGCGGGCGCGGATGTAGCTGGTGCCGCCGCCCGGGACGATGCCCTCGTCGAGCGCCGCGCGGGTCGCGTGCTTGGCGTCCTCGACGCGGTCCTTCTTCTCTTTGAGCTCGGCCTCGCTCGCGGCGCCGATCTCGATGGTCGCGACGCCCTTGGTCAGCTTGGCGAGGCGCTCCTCGAGCTTCTCGCGGTCGTAGTCGCTGGTGGCGTTGTCGATCTCGCGCCGGATCTGCTCGACGCGACCGTCGATGTCCTTCTGCGAGCCCGCGCCCTGGACGATCGTGGTGTTGTCGTTGTCGACCGTGATCTTCTTGGCGAGGCCCAGCTGCGCGATCTCGACGGTGTCGAGCTCGGTGCCCAGGTCCTTCATGATCGGGTCGGCGCCGGTGAGCACCGCGATGTCCTGGAGCATGGCCTTGCGCCGGTCGCCGTAACCCGGGGCCTTGACGGCGCAGACCTGGAGCGTGCCGCGGAGCTTGTTGATGACGAGCGTGCTGAGCGCCTCGCCCGTGACATCCTCGGCGATGATCAGCAGGGGCTTCTTGGCCTCCATCACCTTCTCGAGCAGGGGAACGAGCTTGGTGATGTTGTCGATCTTGTCCTCGTGGACGAGCACGAGGCACTTCTCGAGCTCGACCTTCATCTCGTCGGCGTTGGTCACAAAGTTGGGGCTGAGGAAGCCCCGGTCGAACTGCATGCCCTCGACAACCTTGACGATCGAGTCGAGGCTCTTGCCCTCCTCGATGGTGATCACGCCGTCCTGGCCGACCTTGTCGAAGGCCTGGGCCATGAGCGAGCCGACCTCGGCGTCGTTGTTGCCCGAGATGGTCGCGACGCTCTGCACGTCCTTGGTGGTGCTGATGGGGGTCGCCATCGCGTCGATGTCATTGGCGACGGCCTCGACGCCCTTCTTCATGCCCCTGACCAGGGCGTTGGCGTCCACGCCCGCGGCGATGTACTTCAGGCCCTGGCGGAAGAGGGCTTCGGCGAGGACGGTCGCGGTCGTGGTGCCGTCGCCCGCGTCGTCGGATGTCTTGCTGGCGGCCTGCTTGACGAGCAGGGCACCCATGTTCTGGGCCTTGTCGGCGAGCTCGATGTCGTCGGCGACGGTCACCCCGTCCTTGGTGACCTTGGGCCCACCCCAGGACTTGTCGAGCACCGCGGTGCGGCCGCGGGGGCCCAGGGTGCTCTTGACGGCTTTGGCGAGTTTCTCGACGCCGGCAAGCAGGGCCTGGCGTGCATCCGTATCGAAGGTGAGCTCTTTGGCTGCCATGGAACGCTTCTCTCCGCTTGGGGCCGGGCGAGTGCCTCGGGCCGGGTGCGTTGGAATAGACCGATGTGTGCCTGAAAGCTTGGCAAAGGCTGTGCCAGCGGTTCGGACGGGCGATCGAGACCTCAGACCGGGCCTGGTGGACGACCCGTGTGACACGCCGGACCGTGCAACGAACGTCGGCCTGCCAGCTTGGCAGGCCGTTCCAGATGATGCGTGTCCGATGCCGATACCCGCGACATGGGCTACCATGCCGCCATGCTCACGCTTGCCGCGACCGACCTCAGCAGCTATCTGCCGCTGGCCATCATCATCCTGATGGCGATCACGTTCGCAGTGGCGAACATCGTCGGCACGACCGTCCTCGGACCCCGGCGCGATGGCGCCGTGAAGGGCATCCCCTACGAGAGCGGCATGAACCCGGTGGGCAGCGCCCGCAAGCGGTTCAACGTGCGGTTCTACCTGATCGCGATGGTCTTCCTCGTCTTCGACGTCGAGATCGTGTTCCTCTACCCCTGGGCGGTGACGTTCCCTAACATCGATTTCACCGCGCCCGGAGCCGCCGAGTGGCTGGTGCGGATCCTGTTCTTCCTGTTCACCACGGTCGTGGCATACCTGTACGGATTCCGCAAGGGTGTCTTCAAGTTCGACTGATCGTCGTCTCGGCCCGGGCCCCCGCCTGCTTGCCGGAGGGATCGCCGCGCTCTGCGCCGGTGTCCTGGTGACCGCATCTGCCCTCGCAGCCGACGAAGCGGGGCACGGGACGCACGAGCAGCTCGGCCTGCCCCCCTGCATCTGGGCCGTGACGTTCGACGCCCCGTGCGTGACCTGCGGCATGACGACCGCGTTCACGCACGCCGCTCACGGCGAGCTGTGGACGTCGCTCCTGACCCAGCCCCTTGGTATGATTCTGTCGGTTGGGGCCGCGGCGGTCTTCTGGATCGGGCTGTTTGTCGCGATCACGGGATCTCGTCTCGGCGAACACGCTGTCCGGCTGGTCAACGCCAGGATCTTGATCATCCTGGCGGTCCTCGCGGGGGCGGCTTGGGCGTACAAGCTCGCCGTCTGGAACGGCGCCTGAACCCACGGGAGTCCGGCATGATCCGCACGAAACGCTTCGCTCCGTGGTTTGCGCTGTCGGTCATGGCGATCGCGAGCAGCGGCTGCGAGATCATCGCCTTCCCGTTCTTCGCCTACAACGAGTACCAGAAGACCCAGTCCCACATCGAGCCAGCCGCGTACACCGGGCTGGACGACCAGACCTTCGCGGTCCTCGTCTCGGGCCATCGCGGCCTGCACGCCGACTTCCCCGCGGTCATCCCCCAGATCACGACGCAGGTCGCCGAGCGACTCAAGACCGAGACGAAGGCGACCGGCTACGTCCCCGCCGCGACGATGCTGCGGTATCAGTACGAGAACCCGGGCTGGTCGGCGCAGGCCTTCAGCGAGGTCGCCGAGGAGCTGGGCGTCGACAGGCTCGTCGTCGTCGATGTTCAGGAGTTCCGCCTGAACGACCCGGGCAACCGGTATCTCTACGACGGGGTCGCCGCTGCGACGGTCGCGGTGATCGAGACCGATGGCATCACGCCCGACGACATCGCGTTCGAGTTCTTCGTCAACGTCGCCTTCCCCGACGCGGGAGGCTACGGCCCGGAGGACTACAGCGAGCAGGAGGTCGCGTCCGTACTGATGAATCGCTTCGTCAACCGCGCCACCTGGCCCTTCTACGACGCCGAGATACCGAATGAACTTGCGTACTAAGCCGGCGGTCGCAGCCGTCCTCGCGTGCTCGGCCCTCGCACTCGGCGGCTGCAACATCGTTGCGCCGCTGTTCTTCATCGTCGCCGGCCCCGAGACCTTCGAGGCGGAGCACAAGCTCGACGAGGAACGCACCACGGTCGTGTTCGTCGACGATCCGAGGAGCCAGCTCCCTCGCCGTGCGCTCAGGCTCGGGCTGCTGGAAGCCGTGCAAGACGAGATGCTCCGCAAGAACCTCGTCGACGATCTGCTCGACGGGCAGGCCGCGATCCGGGTCGCGGATGCCGATAGCTCGGGCGGGCAAATGTCCGTGACCGAGCTCGGCCGGTCGATCGACGCCGACGTGGTCGTCTGGGTGACGGTCGACCAGTTCGTTCGCCCCACGCCGACGGGCGACGTGCAACCCTCGGCCTCGCTCCGGGTGCGCGTCGTCGACACCGAGGCAAACACACTGCTCTACCCCGAGTCCCCGACCGGTCGCGCCGTGCGCGTAAGCGACACGATCCGCCGGGGTGCCGTCGCCAACGCGGCGGGCGCGCGTTCGGCAGCGGAGATCGCCGTCGCGAACAAGGCCGGGATCGCCGCTGCACAGCTGTTCTACGAGCACGAGATCACTCAGCACGTTGCGGACCGCGGCCCGTGATCGGCGTCGTGGATTGCTGGACCGATACGCCCCCGCCCCCCGGTGCCGCCGACGATGACGAGCTGCTCGCCGCCGCAGCCTGCGATGCGGCAGTTGTGATCGGCGACCGCGGCGCCCCGAAACGCGCGGCCGACATGGGCGTCAGGGTCGTCAGCCACGTCGCTGTCTCCCCGGGCCCGAGGTTCCTGATCCGCCGACGCCTCCGCAAGCTCATCGGTGACCCAGTGTGTGTCCCGCTCTCGATCTGGAGCGCCGGCGTGCTGGAACGCGACCTCTGGTCGTCTGCGAGTGACCCCGAGATCCAGCCTGCCGCACCGCGCTCTCCTATGCGCCCGTTCGTGCTCCCGATCGCAAGCGAACCGGGTCGAATCGATGCCTGCACGCTGGTCATGGCGTCCGCGCTGATCGAGGCAGGCGGGGGGCGCTGCCTGATCGGGCTGCCGACCGGGCTCGCACAGCTCGGTCGGGCCAGGCGCAGGCTCGCCGCAGCAGATCGGATCCTGCCTATAGAAGCCCTTCCCCTGCCCGCACCGCGGTACATCGCCTCCGCGGATCTCGTGCTCGACTTGGGGATCACTCCAGGCGGAACCATCGATTCAGCGGTCGCCTCGTCGGGCACACCCAGCATCGATGCACTCGAGGCGGCCACTCCACTGTCAGTCGCCAGCCGAATCGTCGAGGCGTTAACCCGGAGCGACAAGGCATGAGACAGCCGAGTCAAACGCTGCTGTTCGTCTGCCTGGGCAACATCTGCCGTTCGCCCCTGGCCGAGGGGATCTTCCTGCACCTCGCACAGCAGCGAGGCGTTGCCGACCGGTTCAGCGTCGACTCCGCAGGCACCGGCGGCTGGCACATCGGCAAGGGCCCCGATCCGAGATCTGTCGCGGTCGCCCGGAAGCACGGCGTCGCGCTGCCCTCTCGCGCCCGCCAGGT
Source organism: Phycisphaerales bacterium (assembly GCA_028284805.1). GTDB lineage: Bacteria > Planctomycetota > Phycisphaerae > Phycisphaerales > UBA1924 > JANQQZ01. Next base: position 17,403 of record JANQQZ010000091.1, on the reverse strand, counting down.
GCGAGGCGATGAGACCGAGCACTGGAATCTGGTGCTCGCGATGGACACACAGAACCGGATCGACCTGCTCGATCTCGGCTTCGACGCGTCGAAAGTCCGTGTGATCCGCGTCTTCGATCCAACCGCGGACGCGGAGGACGTGCCCGACCCCTACTACGGCGGGGACGACGGATTCGAGCACGTCTACGCCATGCTGCTTGCAGCCTGCAACGGGCTGCTGGAGCACCTTACCCGCGAAAGCTAGAGGTCCAGCAGCAGCGTCTCGGGCTCCTCGATCGCTTCCTTGACAGCGACGAGGAACTTGACGGCCCCCTCGCCGTCCACGATCCGGTGGTCGTAGCTCAGCGCGAGGTACATCATCGGTCGGATCGCGACCTGGCCCGGGCTCTTCGGATCCTCGACCGCACGGTTCTTGATCGCGTGCATGCCCAAAATGCCCGACTGCGGCGGGTTCAGGATGGGCGTCGACATGAGGCTGCCGAAGATGCCGCCGTTCGTGATCGTGAAGGTGCCCCCGGTCATCTCTTCGAGGGCGATCTTGCCGTCGCGGGCTCGGACCGCCAGATCCTTGATCCCGGCCTCGATCTCGGCGAACGAGAGCGTGTCGGCGTTGCGGAGCACGGGTACAACCAGGCCCTTGGGGCTCGCGACCGCGATCGCGATATCGCAGTAATCGTGGCTGCGGATCGCGGGCTTGCCGTCGTCGTCTTCGACGATGTAGGAGTTGACGCTCCCCTGGGCCTTGAGCCCGCGGACGACAGCCTTGACGAAGAACGACATGAAGCCGAGGTTCACGCCGTGCTTCTCGGCGAAGGGCTCTTTGTACTTCTTGCGGAGCGCCATGACCTCGGACATGTCGCACTCGTTGAACGTCGTGAGCATCGCCGCAGTTTGCTGGGCCTCGACGAGGCGCGAGGCGACACGCTGACGCAGGGGCGACATGCGGGAAACCGAAACAGCGCGCTGGGGTACCGATGAGGCCCCCGGGGCCTTGCCGTTCCCGCCGGCCTGGACGTAGGCGAGCACGTCCTGCTCGCGGATGCGTCCGTGGGCCCCGGTTCCGGTGACATTCCCGAGATCCACGCCGTGGTCGTCGGCGAGCTTGCGTGCCAGCGGGGTGGCGTTGGCTGCGCCGTTGCTCAACGGCGCCGGAGCCGGCGGCTTTGGAGCCTCAGTCTTCGGCGGGGCAGGAGCCTCCGGCTTCGGCGCGTGGGCTGCCTCGGCGGGCTTGGCGTCAGCTGCCGCCGCGACCGGTTCGGGCTTCGGCGCCGATTCGTCGATCTGCGAAACCACAGCGCCGACCTCGACGGTGTCGCCCTCGGCGAACGCGTGCGCGCCGAGCGCGCCGGCCGCCGGGGCCGGGATCTCCATCGTGACCTTGTCGGTCTCGAGTTCGAGCACGGTCTCGTCGCGATCGACCCAGTCGCCTGGCTGCTTGAGCCAAGTCGCGATCACGCCCTCGGTCACGGACTCGCCGATGGTGGGGATAACGATGTCGGTCGCCATGCGGCGGTCTCCGTCTCAGCCCGCGACGCGAGCTTTCTCTTGGGTCCGGCTCCCGGCCTCGCCCATCGCAGCGCTCAGGACGGCCTCCTGCTGCGCGCGGTCCATCTTCTTCGATCCCGGCGCCGGGCTCGCGCTCGCATCCCGACCGATGTACTGGATCGACTCGAGCCCGAGACGCGTCCGCAGCACATCGGTGATGAACAGGAACGCGCCCATGTTCCGGGGCTCCTCCTGCACCCAGGCGACCGAGGCGGTCTCCGGGTACCGCGCGAGGATCGACTTGGCCAGCTCCTCGTGGAACGGGTAGAGCTGCTCGATGCGGATGATCGCCGTGTCGTCGCGCCCGTTCTGGCGCCGACGCTCGGCCAGCTCGTGATAGATCTTGCCCGAGCAGAGCAGGATCCGCGTGACCCCGCGCGTGTCCGAGTCCTTCGCAAAGGCCGGATCATCGAGAAGCTCGTGGAACCGTCCGGCTGTCAGCTCCGAGACATCGCTGGTCGGCGTGCGAAGCAGGCTCTTGGGCGTCATCACGACGAGCGGCTTGCGGAACTCGCGGTACAACTGGCGTCGCAGCAAGTGGAAGATCTGCGCACCGGTGGTCGGGTAGACGATCTGGAGGTTGTCGTTCCCGCAGAGCTTCAGGAACCGCTCGAGGCGGGCCGACGAGTGCTCGGGGCCCGCGCCCTCGTAGCCATGAGGGAGCAGCATCGTGAGACCCGACCACCGCTCCCACTTGACCTGCGCGGAGGCGATGAACTGGTCGATGATGACCTGAGCCCCATTCACGAAATCGCCGAACTGGGCCTCCCAGCAGACGAGCATGTTGGGGTCCGCGAGCGAGTAGCCGTAGTCGAAGCCGAGGACGCTTGCTTCGGAGAGCGGGCTGTCGTAGATGCACAGCTTGCCCTGGCGAGCCCTGCCGTCGTCGGTGATCGAGCCGGGCGGGGTGTCGCTGCCGAACAGGCCCATCTCACGGATGTTGTTCAGGGGCTCGTAGGGCTCGCCGGTCTCGTGGTCGTAGAAGACCGCGTGGCGCGAGCTGAACGTGCCGCGCCGGGAGTCCTGCCCGGAGACGCGCACGTCGCGGCCTTCGGCCAGCAGCGTGCCGAACGCGAGGATCTCGCCGTCCGCGTGGCTGATCTTTCCACCGTCCCAGAGCAAGCCCCGCTGCTCGAGCAGCTTCTTCAGCTTCGGGTTGACCTTGAACGACTCGGGCGTGCGGCTCAGGGCTCCACACACCTCCTGGATCAGCTCCGGGCTGACCGACGTGTTCACGGGCTCGAACGCGTACCCGTGCCGGTACCCGCTCCAGCGGGCGCTGCCCGGATCGATGGTCGGATCGTGCGGCGTCGAGCGAGCGGTCTGCTGCGCCGCGTCGAGCATCGTCTCCACACGCTGAGCGAGCACGTCGCGATCGTGCTGGGTGATGACGCCCTCCGCCAGCAGCCGGGCGGCGTACCCGTTCAGCACCGACGCGCGGGCCTTGATGAGCTTGGCCAGGACGGGCTGCGTGAACGACTGCTCGTCCTGCTCGTTGTGCCCGTACTTCCGGTAGCACCACAGATCGATGAACACGTCCTTGCCGTACCGCTGGCGGTACTCGGCGGCAAGCTTGGCGACGAGCACGACCGCCTCGGGATCCTCGCCGTTGACGTGGAACACCGGGCAACCCGAGCCCTTGGCGATGTCTGTGCAGTACGTCGTGCTGCGGGCGTCCTCGGGACGCGTCGTGAACCCGATGTGGTTGTTGACGACGACGTGGATCGTGCCGCCAACCGTGTAGCCCTTGAGCTGCGAGAAGTTCAGGCACTCGGCAACGATGCCCTGCCCGGCGATCGCGGCGTCGCCATGGATCAGCACGGGGACCACGCGTGCCCGCTCCGTGTCACCCCGCAGGCGCTGCTTGGCGCGGGCCCGCCCCAGCACGACCGGGTCCACAGCCTCGAGGTGGCTCGGGTTCGAGGCCATCGCGAGATGCACGATGTTCCCACTCGAACACTGACGGCTCGCCGAGTACCCGCGGTGGTACTTGACGTCCCCGCCCTCGTCCATGAACGCATCGTCGGCCCAGGTGTCCTCGAACTCGGTGAAGATCTGCTCGGGCGTCTTGCCCAGGATCTGGTTCAGCACGTTCAGACGCCCGCGGTGGGCCATGCCCAGCACGATCTCGTCGGCCCCGAGTGTCGAGAGCGAGTCGAGCACCTCGTCGAGCAGCGGGATCAGCGCCTCGGCGCCCTCGAGGCTGAAGCGCTTCTCGCCCGGGTACCGCTTCTGGAGGAAGCCCTCGAAAGCCTCGGAGTTCAGCAGGAGCTCGAGGACGTGCGCCTTCTGCCCACGGGACAGGTTGGGCTTGCCGTCGAGACTCTCCCAGCGTTTCACGAGCCAGTCGCGCTCCTCGTAGTCCTCGACGTGCATGAACTCGACACCGACCGAACCGAGGTAGATCCGCTCCAGCTTCTCGATCAGATCGCTCAGGGTGCTGCCAGCGGGCAGGTCGAGCAGCGCCGAAGGGACAGCGGTGTCGAGATCGGCGTCGGTCAGCCCGAACTGTTCGAGCGTCAACGCCTGGGGGCGCTTCCTGGCGCGGTCGAACGGATCCAGCTTCGCGGCCAGGTGCCCTCGCCCGCGATAGGCCATCAGCAGAGCCTCGGCCCCCAGATCGATGCGGTCGCGGCCAGGCCCGCCGTCGGCGGACGAGGTCCCGATCTCGTATCCCTGGAAGAAGGCCCGAACATCCGCCGGGACTGATTGAGGGTCTCGGCGGTACGCCTCACGCTGAGCATCGAGGTAGGCGCCGTTCCATCCGTTGATACTGGGGCCGATGGCCCGTGGATCGCCTGACATGTCTGTCCTTCGCCGCTGGGCAACAGCTCCGTGACGCCCGGCCGACGACTGCCCTCGGCCGGATTCGTGCATCCTAGCCCTGAGGTCGGTTCAGCCGGGTCAGGAAATCACCAGAATCGGCCATTCGGTCCGTTCTGATTCACCCGAACCGCCCGGTGACGTACTCCTCGGTCTCGGTCAGCCGAGGCGTCTGGAACAGATCCGCCGTGGGCCCATACTCGACGAGCCTGCCCAGGTACATGAACGCCGTGAAGTCGCTGACCCGCGAGGCCTGCTGCATGTTGTGGGTCACGATCAGCACGGTGTACCGCCCTGCGATCTCGCTGATGAGTTCCTCGATCCGGGCGGTCGCGATCGGGTCGAGCGCCGAGCAGGGCTCGTCCATGAGCAGCACCTCGGGCTCGGCGGCGATCGCTCGCGCGATGCAGAGCCGCTGCTGCTGCCCGCCCGACAGCCCAAGGGCCGACTCGCTCAGGCGGTCGCTCACCTCGTCCCACAGCGCCGCCGATCTGAGCGAGCGCTCGCAGACTTCCTTGAGCACGCCCCGACGCCGCTCGCCCGCGATCCGCAGCGGATACACCACGTTCTCGAAGATCGACATCGGGAACGGGTTCGACTTCTGGAAGACCATGCCGACGCGCTTGCGGAGCGCGATCACATCGACCGAGGGCGCGTAGAGCGAACGCGCATTGAGCAGCATGTCGCCCTCGGTGCGCACGCCCGCGACGAGATCGTTGAGCCGGTTGACCGAGCGCAGCAGCGTCGACTTGCCGCAGCCAGACGGCCCAACGAGCGCGGTGACGCGTCCCTTCGGCACCCGCATCGAGACCTCGTACAGCGCTTGCGCCGCGCCGTACCACAGGCTGAAGCGGTCCACGTCCAAGATACAATCGGTGACATCCGGAAGGCCGTACGTCTCCGCGCCGAACGGCTTGCCCTCGTTCACCGCGTCAAGGACTCTGTGTGGAGTTGCCGGAGCGTTGGTCGTCATGGTTCCGCCGCTAGAAGTGCCCGCCCACGAGACGCGACCGCAGCCGGCCCCGCAGATAGATCGCCGCCAGGTTCATCGTAACCACCAGCACGATCAGCAGAAGCGTGGTGGTCCACACCATGCCGCGGGCCGCCTCGGAATCAGGGCTCTGGAAGCCGAGATCGAAGATGTGGAACCCGAGGTGCATGAAGCTGCGGTCCGCGAAGACGAAAGGCGCTCGTGGCTCGATCGGCAGCTCCGGCGCCAGCTTGACCGCCCCGACCACCATCAGCGGCGCCACCTCGCCCGCGCCGCGTGCCATTGCGAGGATCGTTCCGGTCATCACCCCGGGCATCGCACCGGGCAGAACCACCCGAGAGATCGTCTGCCACCGCGACGCCCCGCACCCGTAGCTCGCCTCGCGCAGGCTCTGGGGCACGGCGGCGATCGCCTCCTCGGTCGAGACAATCACCACCGGCAGCGTCAGCAGCGCCAGAGTCAGAGACGCCCAGAGCAGCCCGCTCGAGCCGAAGGTCGGCTCGCCGTCGAGCAGCTTGACGCGAAAGAAACCGTCGAAGTAGGGCGATGTCGCGAAGAGCACCAGCACCGCGGTCGCGCCGAGCGCCCAGAGCACGCCAGCCGCACGGACCTTCGACCGGAACAGCAACGCCGACACGAATGCCGACGCGCACCCGATCGCGACGATCCACCACGCCGCCTTGCCCATCGTGACCGATGCGTCCGGGCCGCCGTCGATGTACCCGCCCACTGCGTAGCAGAAGAACCCGAGCCCGAAGATGCCGTAGACGATGCTCGGAACGCCCGCGAGGTTGTTGATCGCAACCCGGAGCACGCTGATCAGCACCCCCTGCTTCGCGTACTCGCGGATGTACAACGCCGCGAGCACCCCGAGCGGCACGACGACGACCGTGAGCAGCAGCGTAACCGTGACCGTTCCCACGATCACCGGGAAGATGCCCCCCTCGGTGTTCGCCTCGCGCGGGTCGTCGATCAGGTACTCCGCCCAGCGCGACCCGAACACGCCAAACCGGTCCCAGAGCGACATGGCGTTCGGCCGGATCGCGCGGATCACCTGTGACGCCATGAGCCGGCGGTCCGTAGCGCTCTGAGACTCGGGGGCCAGCGTGCCGTCGCTCGCGGCGACGGAGACACGGTGCTGGCGGTCAGCGTCCTCGAGTGTGACCAGCCGCTCGTTGAGTGTGACGAAGCGCTGCTCGATCTCCCGCTGCTCATCCGCCAGCGACTCGACCCTGGCCTGGTGCCACTCCACGAGTTCGCTCTCGGCAAGCCCCGGGCGCTCGAGCGCCGTCCAGAGAACCAGCAGGCCCCCCGCCGCGACCAGCGCGCCCCGGAGGCGCGCCCTGCGTGCAAACGAGAGGAACGACGCGCCGCACGCGAGCAGCCCTGCGCCCAGAATGATCACCCAGGGAGCCGATCCCAACCCGGACCGCTGGCCGTCCGCGAGGCGCAAGTCGGCCTCAGCGATCTGCTGACGATTGACGGTCAGCTCGCGGTTGACCCGTGCGAGCGCCCCGCCGCGCAGACCATCGATCTCGCGCCGGCGCTGGGCCCCGTCGTCGAGGTCGCCTGCGAAGCCCTCCCACGTGGTTGTCTCGCCCGTCTCGGGATCGGGCGCGAGGCGCCCGATGAAAATGCCCCACTCTCGACGTTCCAGGAGCACAACATCGCTCGGGCGGGACCGGCTCTCGATCTCGGACTCCGAGATCCAACGGAACGGGATCTGGCCCAGGTCGCGGTTGCCGATGCGGTAGAGCGTCTGTGGGTCGCCATCGAAGTTCACGCCCGAGCGGATCGGGATCCCAAGAACGGTCCCGCCGTCGTGGAGGGTGATCTCGTCGACCGGCTTGGGCCAGAACGAGGCCGCGCCCTGCGCCACGATCAGACCCAGAAGGCCCACGATCATGATCGCGCAGACGGAGAGCGCAAACGCCATCATCCACTGGGGCAGCACGCCGAGCGAGCGCGGCCCGGTCGTCGACCGGCTCGAGATGGCCGCGTCGGAACTCACAGCAGCGCGTTCCGCTTGCGGAACCGCTGACGGACGATCTCCGCGGTCGTGTTCACCACAAAGGTCATCGCGAAGAGCACAACGCCGCAGAGAAAGAGCAGGCGGTAGTGCGTGCCGCCCCGCTCGGCCTCGGGCAGCTCCACCGCGATGTTGGCTGAAAGCGTCCGGAGCCCCTCGAAGATGTTCCAGTCCATGATGGGCGTGTTTCCGGTCGCCATGAGCACGATCATGGTTTCACCGACCGCACGCCCAAGACCGATCATGGTCGCGCTGAAGATCCCACTCGCAGCGACGGGAAGCACGACACGGATCGTGGTCTGCCAGCGGGTTGCTCCGGCGCCGAGCGAAGCCGCCCGCAGGCTGGACGGAACGCTCTGCAGCGCATCATCGCTGATCGTGAAGATGATCGGGATGATCGCAAATCCCATCACGATCCCGATCACGAAGGTGTTGCGCTGCGTGAACGTGCCCAGGATCGACTCTCGCGCGTCAACCCCCCAGCGCTCCAGCATCACCGCGAGGGCCGCGCCGAGGGCGAGCCCGACCACGCAGGACACGAGCACACGAGCGAGCGGTCCCCACCGCCAGTCTGCGGCGGGCATCAGCCGCTGGGCGAGCATGGGCCAGCCAACGACCGAGAACAGCAGCGCACACGCCGGCGCGAGGAGCACAAACCAGCCCGCCCCCGGACCACCGTACACGCCGCCGAGCCAATTCTTGATGCTGACCGAGGGTGCACCGAACTCGTCTGACATCAGCTCGACCCGGTCGGCCGTCGCCTGATCGCTTGGCTCGACCGCCCGCGGCTCGCCCGTGACCGGTTCGGGCTCGACCGATCCGGCGAGCGTGAGGACCTCGGCGCGAGTCGGCCCGAAGAGCGCCCGCTCGAGCGGGTCCGCCACCCAGACCGAGAGCAGCACGCCCAGTACGCCCACCGCGATGACGTACGCCGGCAGCATCGTGCTGCCCCCAGCTTCGCTGCGCGAGTGCGCCACGAGGCCCGAGACGCCCGACGCAACCATGATGACCGCCGGGACGACCACGAAAGCCGTCAGCACGACGCCCAGATGATCCGCAACGAACGGGGCGATGACCATCGCCGCAACGAAACCCAGCACGACCGAGGGCAACGACGCCATGGTCTCGATCAGGGGCTTGATGACACGCCGGAAGCGCCCCGACATGAACTCGCTTGTGTAGATCGCCGCGAGCACGGCTATCGGTGCCGCGAACAGCATCGAGACCACCGTCGCCTTGATCGTGCCGAAGATCAGCGGTACGAGACTCAGCTTGGGCTCGGTTGCGTCCGTCGCGCCCGAGGCCTGGTACTTGTACATCGGCTCGAGCTGCCCCTCGTAGAGCATCGAGCCGAACAGGCTGCGCGTTGTCACGTCGGGATGGCCGACCTCAAGCGAGCCCGATACCTGCCCCTCGCTGGTCAGCGCCAGGAAACCGTCCAGCTTCGGACCGACCGCGACCGCTTGAATCGGTGCCCCCGCCTCCGCACGGGCGATCTGTTTGCCCGACGAGGCGTGCAGGAACCACACACCTCCGTCGGCATCGCCGACCAGAACCGTGCGGTCTCGGAGACTGGCCGCGAGCGCGGTCACGCTCGAACCAATGCTCTGCAACGCGGGCCCGGACACAAGTCGCCCACGGTCCGCTGGATCATCGGGATCAAGACCGACCCACCATGTCCCGACCCGCCCTTCGCTGGTCGCGGCGACCAGCGTGCGCCGACCGATGAGCGAAGTCAGCGCCGTGACCTCGATCTCGTCGTCCCAGAGCCATCCGGTCTCGACCACTTCCGCGGACGACCGCCCCACACGCAGCCTGGTGAACGTGCCGTCCCACGACACCACCAGGCAGTCCCCATTGCTGAGCAAGCGGAGCCCGAACGCCTCGTCGAACCGGTCCGCACCCACAACCTCGATCGCGGTCGCTTGCGAGGCCGCCTCCGTCCCGATCAGGGAGCGTGACTTCCGGACCGACCACAGGCGCACCACGCCTTCGGTACTTATGGCGGCGACGACCGTGCGCAGACGCTCCTCGAGGACATCCGTCATCTGGGCGGGCACCGGGGTCGGTGCCGACCCGAGTTGCTCGTACCGGATCGCGGTCACGCGCGATCGCCCGTCCTCGAGCAGCTCGCGATCCGGCGTTGGCGATGCCTCATCACTGATCGTGAAGAGAAACTCCACGCGTCCCCACGCGACCGCACCATCCGCAGCGACCGACACGATGCCGGAAACCGGATCGAATCCGGTCACCCGAACCCCGGGGGCGTCGCCGAACGGTCCCGGGTCGGACCCGATCAGCTCGCCCGTCGCAACGCTGCGGTGATCGACCGAACCATCGGCGTTCACCCAGATGGATGTGCGCTGGTACTCGTCGATCGCAACCGCGAAGACCTCGGGAGCATCCGGGAGCACCACTCGCCCAGAAACGCCCGCCCGCCCGGGCGCGAGCAGGGGCACGGTGACATAGAGCAGATACAGGCAGATGCCGAGCACGGCAGCGATGACGCTCAGCCCGCCCGCCGAGATCACGATCGTCGCCGCGTGATCCGTCGCCCGCACGGCAGCGGATCCGCGGAAGGCATCCTCTTCACGCTGCGGAGCGGGCGATGCGTTGTCCGATCCGTCCGTGCCCAAGCAGTCGCCCTGACTTAGAAATCGGTCTCGAGACCCAGGTTGCTGAGCTGCTGGCGCGCGATCTCGGCCGTGATCGGGAAGTACCCGTCCTTGAGCACGGACTCCTGCCCCTCGCGCGAGAAGATCAGACGCACGAACTGCTCACGCAGCGGATCGAGCGCTCGGTTGGGATCCTTGTTGATGTACACGTATAGAAACCGGGCGAACGGGTATGCGCCGTTGAAGGCGTTCTCTGCGTTGGGTGCCGCAGCATCCCCGTAGGCATCGATGATCACCAGAGGCTTGACCTCCTGTGTCCGGAAGCCCAGCCCCGAGTATCCCATCGCAAAGCGATCGGACCCGACGGCCTGCACCACCGACGACGACCCGGGCTGCTCCTTGACGCTCGGCTTGTAGTCCGCGTCGGCGAGGGCGAGCTGCTTGAAGTACCCATAGGTGCCCGAGGCCGAGTTCCGCCCGTAGAGCACGACGGGCTGGAACGCATACGCCGGATCCTCAACCCCGAGGTCGCCCCAGGTCATGGCGGGCCCGTCGACAGAGAACACCAGACGCACCTGGTCGACCGTGATCGCATCGAGCGGGCAGTCCTTGTGGACGAAAATCGCGAGGCAGTCGATGCCAGTCCGAAGGAGCGTGGGCTTGTAACCCCACTCGGCCTCGAACGCGTCGATCTCCTTGGACTTCATCTGGCGGCTCATCGGCCCGAAGCTCGCCTGCCCCTCGGTCAGAGCAGGAGGCGCCGTGGACGACCCCTTGCCCGTGACCTCGACCGACACACCCGGGTAGTACCGCTGAAGCAGCTCCGCCCAGAACGTCATCAGATTGTTCATGGTGTCCGAGCCGACGCTCTTGACCGAGCCCGAAACCCCCTGGGTCGGCTGGTAGCTCGGCAGCGCCGGATCGATCAGCTCGGTGTCCGGTTCCGCGCCGGCCGCGCCAAGAGCCATCACACACACGACCAGTCCACCCACAAGCCTGCTCAGCATCTGATTTCTCTCCCGCGCACAGCGTCTGCCCCTGTCGATGCACTCGCTCGATCTGGGGGCGACAGCTTAGCCCCCGCTGTCCGGGGCCGCGGTGCCCAGGGCCGCCTCCACCGCCTCACGGATGTCGTCGCCCATGGGCTCGTCCGTGGGCTCGAACCGGGAAATCACGGCTCCGTCACGGCTAAGTAAAAACTTCGTGAAGTTCCATTTGGGCGGGCCTCCGATCGGATCGGGCTGAGAACGCAGATCCAGATACAGGGGGTGGGCCTCGTCGCCCAGCACACGCACCTTGTCGAAGATCGGGAAGTCGACCGCGTAGGTCGTGCTGCAGAACTCGACGATCTCGTCCACAGTGCCCGGCTCCTGCCCTCCGAAGTCGTTGCAGGGGAACGCGAGAACCACGAGGCCATCATCGCGGTAGGTCTCGTGGAGCTCCTGGAGACCCTCGTACTGACGCGTGAAGCCGCAGCGGCTCGCGGTGTTCACGATCAGCACGACCTTCCCGGCGTACGCCTCATCGAGCCGGACTGTGCTGCCGTCGCTCAGGGTTGCCTCATGATCGAGCACCATCGGGTCTCCGCTCAGTGCCGCGGAGGCCGCGGCGATCGTAACGAGTGTGCTTGAGAACATCGGTCGGCCTCCAGGTGAATCGACGCCGGCGTCATCGCCGTACGATGATCCGATGGTAGAACTCACCCGCACGATCCGATTCGCGGCCGGGGGCGCGGCGCAGCACCCGCCAGAAGGCCCGCGGAACGGCTTCGGCGGCACCCCACCGATGGCGGGGCTCAGCGCGTTCTACGAGCTCGAGGTCTCCTGTCTGGGCGAACCCGACCCGGCGACCGGGTACCTGATCAATATCAAGGACATCGATGTCGCCACACGGTCGTCGGCGGTCCGGGCCGTGCACCGCTTGCACGCCGAGTCTCCACACGGATCGCCGATCGAAATGCTCCCCGACCTGGCGAACGCCGTCGCGGAACGGATGCCCGTGCCCGTCAGCCGGGTGCGCTGGGTGCTGTCCCCATACTTCAGTCTGGAACACGCCATGAACGACGCCGAGCACGTGGTGATCCGTCAGCAGTTTGACTTCTGCGCCGCGCACCGCCTGCACGCGCCCGAACTCAGCGACGAAGAGAACCGACGCGTCTTCGGCAAGTGCAACAACCCGTCCGGGCACGGGCACAACTACCGCGTCGAGCCCGCGGTTGCGGTCCGCGTCTCTGACGGCGCACCGCCCTTCGGGCTGGGGCAACTCGAGCGGCTCTGCCACGAACTCGTCATCGAGCGCTTCGACCACACCCATCTGAACCTCGACACGACCGAGTTTGGCGAGCAGGGTGTCATCCCCAGCGTCGAAAACATCGCGCGTGTCATCCACGGCATCCTCGGGCCCGCGGTCGAACGCGAGGGTGCCAAGCTCCGCACGGTCACGGTGTGGGAGACCGATCGCACCCGCTGCACGTACCCAGCGGGCTGAGCCCGCCGTACCCTGCGGACGTGAGGGCCCCGGAGCGCATCCTGATCATCCGTCCGAGCGCGCTGGGCGATGTCTGCCGAAGCGTGCCGATCGCCGCGAGCCTGAAGGCCCACTGGCCCGACTCCGAGATCGACTGGCTCGTCAACGCGCCCTTTGCCGACGCGGTCCGTTCGCACCCAGCGGTGTCGCGTGCTGTGCCCTTCGACCGCCGGGGCATCTCGCGCGCTCTTACCCGGCTCGATCCGAACCCGCTGCGTCGCTTCGCACGCACGCTCCGCGACCGCCGATACGACATCGTGATCGATGCCCAGGGGCTCGCCCGCTCGGGCGTCTCCGCTTGGCTCACGCGTGCTCCGATCCGCGTCGGGCACCGCGACGCGCGCGAGGGCGGCTGGCTCCCGCTCACCCACCGGGTCTGCGCGAACGCCTCACCCCACACCGTCGACCGCATGCTCACGCTGCTCGGCCCTCTGGGGGTGCCCGTGGTGCACGACCTCACGCTGCACACGCCCTCAGAAGCCCGCGAGAGTGTCGCGAATGACGCCGAACTGGGCGACGGGCCGATCGTGCTCGCGCCCACCAGCCTCTGGCCGGGCAAGCAGTGGCCCATTGCACGCTTCGCTCAACTCGCAGCCCGGCTCCACGAGAGGGGGCTCGGGCCAATCGTCGTCGTGGGCGGACCGGGCGAGCGCGACCAGTGCACGCCCCTGCTCGAAGGCGATACGCCCGTCGTCGATCGGGTCGGGCGGACCTCCGTGGGCGAACTCATGGCGGTCATCGAGCGGTCACGCCTGGTCGTCGCCAACGACTCCGCTTCTCTGCACATCGCGGTCGGGTTCGCCCGCCCGATCGTGGCGCTCTTCGGACCGACCGACACCGCCCGGGTTGGGCCCTACCGACGGGAGGCGGACGTCATCCAGCACACCGAGCCGGGCGACGCGCTCACGCACAAGGACCACCAGAGCGGACGCGCGATGATGGAACGCATCAGCGTGGACGAGGTCGAGCAGGCCTCGCTCGATCGCCTCTAGCCGTGGCGTGATTCGAAGTCCGCCAGGAACGAGGCCAGCGCCTCGGCACCGGCTCTCGGGAACGCGTTGTACATGCTCGCGCGCATCCCGCCGACCTCGCGGTGCCCCTTCAGATTCTTGAGCCCCGCCTCGTCGGCCTCCTCGATGAATCTCGCGTCGAGCTCAGGCGAGGGCGTGAAGAACGTGATGTTCATGTGCGAGCGATCCTCCACCCTGGCGTGAGGGCGGTAGAAGCCCGAAGCGTCCAACGCATCGTAGACGATCTTCGACTTGGCCTCGTTGCGGGACCGCATCGCCTCAAGACCTCCCTCGCCCAGGATCCACTTGAAGGTCTGCCCCATCAGGTAGATGCCGAACGTCGGAGGCGTGTTGAACCGGCTCTCGCGTTGCGCCTGCACGCGGTAGTCGAGCATCCAGGGCAGCTCGCGCACCTGGCGATCGAGCACGTCCTCGCGCACCAGCACCAGCACCGTCCCCGCGGGCCCCAGGTTCTTCTGCCCGCCCGCGTAAAGGAACCCGAACCGGGTCACGTCGATCGGGCGGCTGTAGATGTCGCTCGACGCGTCGCACACGAACCACGCGTCGCCGGGCGGCGCGGGCGGAAGGCGGTGCCACTGCGTGCCCATCAGCGTGTTGTTGCTCGTGTACTGCACGTACACCGGACGCTCCGAGTACCGAACCTCGCTGTCCTCGGGGATCCGGTCGAAGCGTGTCGCCTCCGAGCCCGCGGCGGTGTGCACCGTCCCGTACCGACGCGCCTCGTGCATCGCCTCGGTCGCCCACTTGCCCGTGTGGAAGTAGTCCGCGGTCCCGCCGTCGGGAAGGAACGCCATCGGCACCTGGTACGCCTGCGTCGTCGCCCCGCCCTGCAGGAACAGGACCTTGTAGCTGTCGGGTATCGAGCCGACCGCGCGACAGTCCGCCTCGGCCTCAGCGAGGATCCGATCGAACTCCTTGCCCCGGTGGCTGTGCTCGAGCACACCGATGCCGGAGCCGAAGATATCCCACAGGTCCTCGCGGGCCCGCTCAAGCACGGGCTCAGGGATGACGCCCGGGCCCGCCGAGAAGTTGAAGGCGCGTGTCATGCCCTCAGGATATGCCGAGGGCTGACGTGCAGCGAATCAGGGCAAACGATCCAGGAACGCCTGTGCACGCCGCTCGTCGGTGATCCGCTGACCGCGGATGTCGTTGCCTTCCAGTCCCCATGCCGTCTGGTCGAACCGGAACGGAAGCCGGTTGGTAAAGGGCGTGTTGCTGGTGTCGAACACCGGATCGGGATTGAATGCGTGCGACGGCGTTGGGAAGGTCGGGTTGTTGGGGCGCCAGCCGATGTTGGCATCCCTCACCGCGAGGTTCTCGGCGCTGCCATCGAACAGAAGCGAGGGGATCCTGGCGTTCTCGAACCCCATGTAGATCGTGACCTTGTCGGAGTGGCGGTCATAGGCCTCGTGAAGCAGGACCTTGGAACCGGGTGAACGCACCTCGTCGAAGCGGCGCGTCGCCGTACCACCGCGCTCCCCAGCCGCAGCGTACCTGTTCGACTGGCTCTTCTCATACGTCTGGAACGGATTCGGAGGATTGTTGGCAGGCGGGGGTCCCCCGATATCGTTCGAGAGTGCTGCGGCAATGATCTGGTAGCTCGAGCTAAAGACCCAGCGAAAACGCCCTTGCCCGTTCGCGGTCGCCGGTGGGGCAGGGTTGAAGCCATCGTCTCCCGGAATGTAGACATCCAAGAACTCATCGACGTCGCTCTGCCACGCCTGGCGCGGGCGGTCATTCGGACAGATGATCGAGGGATCCGGGAGCCGACCGTCGTCGTAGGCCTGGAGCACGATGTGACTGTACAGCGGGAAGGGTGTGTGCCCCTGGATCTCGGTGTCGGGCCAATCGGCTCGCGGGTACAGATCCCGGAAGATCATCATCTGCTGAAGGGCAGCAGCGCGAGTGGTCTGGTTCCCAGCCAGTCCCTTGATGGTCAGGGCGAGGTCGCGGTTCTCGGAGCTGTGCTGCGGAAGCTGACCGGGCTTGGCCTGGAAGGTCGCGATGAGGTTGTCGTTGTCAGCGCCGTAGGCGGCGTGCGCGATGCCCTGCTGGCGCAGGTTCGACAGACACACCGCGAGCTTCGCGGTGTCGCGGGCCTTGCCCAACGCGGGAAGCAGAATGCCGATCAGCAGCGCGATGATCGCGATGACCACGAGCAACTCGATCAGGGTAAAGCCGGTGCGACGACGCCTCGCCATGGCGACGACCTCCAATGGATTAAGGACCTGTGCGAGACGGAGAACCCGTCTCCCTATCTTCTCAGACGTGAGTCTACCAGATTCTTCGTGTGGAACGCCCACGGAGTTCCAGAAACGCCTTCAGTCAGCACTTGTATCCGTACTTTTTCCAAACATTCGACGCAGCTCGAGGTGCTGGAGCCTTCGGTCGACGGCTCCGACAAGCCCATTGCGCCCAGCACGGGCCCACTCGGCGCGGGCCTCGGACAGCTCCTCGGGCGTCATGAGTCCGACCCCACCCGCCCGCTCGGTCTCCTCACTCGCCGGGGCGGGCGGGCGGACCTCTTTTTCGACCTCGGGGGCTGGGGACGCCGCATCGGGCGTGTGTGAGGCCTCGATCGCCGAGGTCTCCGGGGACGGATCGATCGGCTCGGGTGTCACCTCTGGCTCTCGTGCGGGCAGTTCGGTCTCGTCCTTCGACGGACGCGGAGGGCCCGGCTCGGGCGACGCACCGGACTGGATGTCGCGCGAGGGCTCAGCGGCCGCGACGATCCCGGACGTGCTCCCGGACCGGTTCATGTACACCAAGGCCCCGAGTGCGATCGCAGCGCACCCGACCGATGCTGCGACGGCGACCATCGGGCCAATCGACCGTTTACGGACCGGGCGAGCGGGAATCGATTCCGGCGCAACAGCTTGCCCAGACGGAATCCCGGCCGGCTCCGGAGCCGGCTGCTCCGAGACGTGCACCGCGCTGGGCGGGCTCTCGCGCGGGGGCTGGGCCGGACCGAAGGCCGCGTCGGCGACCGCGGCGGGATCCGAATCCCCTGGAAGCATCTGGTAGGGCGCGAGCCCGAGATTCTGCCGGTCGTTGCCGATGATGAACGACGCGTTGCAGTCCGGGCAGGCAACGGCATTCGGGTCGACCTCTGCGTGGCATGCGTGGCACGCCCCCAGCAGGTGGGCAACGCCTGGCGTGTTGCGCGCGAAGCTCCAGAATTGGCGCGTCGTGGGCCCTCGCATGATCGTGTCGGGCCTGACCTTGCCGCGCGTGACCATGCGCCGCAGCGTGTCGTACGAGCAGCCCGGGCGGAACGGGTTGACCTGGTCGCGTATGAACCACGGGCCCATTGCGTTCTGGGTGCGCTGGCGGCTGAGCATGTCGAAGTGCCCGTTGCAGTTCGAACACCGGTTGGTGCTCACCGAAAGCGACCCGCAATAGGTGCACAGCACCATGACCCCACCCCCGCCCTGGGCCGGTCGGGGATCGCCCGAGGCACCAGACATCGGGGTGGGTTGTTGCGGTCTGTTGTCGATGGCGTTCGCTCCGGCCCACACATCCCGGCTTGACGTCACTCGCGCCCGGCGCTCTGATCCAGTCTATGCGAGACGGGCCCAGATGCCGAACACTGTTCTTGGGGACGCTCCTGCTCCCTGCGTTTCTGCCGGGCTGCGCCTCCGACGAATGGAACCCGACATCGGGGCTTGAACGCGGTGAGCCCGCTGTTTCGGCCGTACAGCGTCCTGCCGCCATCGTCGCGGGCGAGGCGGTTCCGGATCGGGAGCTTCTCCCCATTCTCGGCGAGCTGGCAGGCGATACCGCCCTGCGCGAGATCGCCCTGGACAGGGAGCTGGCGTTGGAGCTCGGGCGACGCGGGATCAC
>JANQQZ010000068.1 GCA_028284805.1 Phycisphaerales bacterium | reverse complement strand
GCGTGCTGCGGGTCTCGGGGATCGACGCAGGTCTGATCGCGACCGGCTCGGACGACGCGTCGGGGCGGATCTCGCATCACGCGCGCTGGCTGGGCACCTGGCTCGCGCTGGCCCAGCAGCAGCGCCGCCTGAGGCTCGAGGCCTACACCGACCCGGTGAGCGGCGCCTGGAACCGGCGGTACTTCGACCGGTTCCTCGAGGCCGCGATCCCGCACGCGCGGCGGCACCGCTACAAGCTCACGGTCCTGGTCTTCGACCTCGACAACTTCAAGAGCTTCAACGACCGCTTCGGGCACGAGGCGGGGGACATGATCCTCTCCGAGACGGTGCGTCTGCTTCGCTCGATGACCCGCCCCAGCGACCGGATCTGCCGGATCGGGGGCGATGAGTTCGCGGTGGTCTTCTACGAGCCCGAGGGCCCACGCGACAAGCACTCGGATCACCCCGAGGCATTCGAGGTGGTTGCGGAGCGTTTCCAGAAGGCGGTCGAGGAGCAGCGGTTCCCGAAGCTGGGCATCGAGGCGCCGGGCGGGCTGACCATCTCGGGCGGTTTGGCGACGTTCCCCTGGGACGGGCAGTCCGCCGACGAGTTGCTCCGGCGCGCCGACGAGCTGGCGATCGCGAGCAAGCACGCCGGCAAGAACCAGATCACGTTCGGCCAGCCCGACGAGGGCTGACCCGCGCCGCGGGCGCGTACGCTCAAGCGTGGCTCCGACCTACGACCTACTCGCGGTGGATATCGACGGCACGCTCGCGGATTCGTCGGGCCGGGTGCCCCGTGAGAACGCCGCGGCCCTGCGACGGGCGATGGACGCGGGGATCGAGGTCGTGCTCTGCACGGGGCGGAGCCGGGCGGAAAGCCTGTTCGCGATCGAGGCGATCGGCCCGACGCGGGCGATGGTCGCCGCCGGGGGCTCGATGGTCGTGGACCCCGGGTCGGGCGAGACGCTGCACCGCTTCGCGATGCACGAGCGCGTGGTGCGGGGCGTGGTCGATCGGCTGACCGACGAGGGTCACGCGGCGCTGGTTCTCAAGGACGGCACCGTGAGCCCGGTCGACTACCTCGTCGTGACGCGGAACGGCGCGACGATCGACCCGGTGACCACGTGGTGGTTCGAGACGCTCGGGGTGTCGTTCGCGGAGGTCGGCTCGCTCGACGAGGACGAGCACCCGGAGTGGACGGTGCGCGTCGGCGCCTGCGCTCCCAGCTCGCGCACGCTGCCGATCCGCGACGATCTGCTCGGCGCGTTCGGCGAGCACGTGCTCTTCCACTCGTTCCCCGCGGTGGTGGCGCCTGAGCACGTCAAGGACGATGGCGGCGGTGGGACGTACCACGTCGTCGAGGCGTTCGACCGCGATGCGCACAAGTGGTCGGGCATCGCCTGGCTGTGCGAGCGGCTCGGGATCGACCCTCGGCGCACCGCCGCGATCGGCGACCAGATCAACGACGTCAGCATGATCGAGCAGGCAGGGCTGGGCATCGCGATGGGCAACGCGGTCGACGAGATCCGGGGCATCGCCGATGTGCACACCGCGACCAACGACGAGTGCGGCGTGGCGCTCGCGGTCGACCGCCTGCTCGCGGGTGAGTGGTGAGTCGTGCAGACGCTCGCCGAGATCCGAGAACTGCTCGAGTCGCGCGGGCTCGCGCCGCGCAAGAAGCTCGGACAGAACTTCCTGCTCGATCACAATCTGATCCGCAAGCTGGTCGACGCTGCGGGTGTGGGTGACGGCGATCTCGTGCTCGAGGTCGGGCCCGGCACCGGTGCGCTGACGGATGAGTTGCTCGATCGCGGCTGCGCCGTCGTCGCCTGCGAGCTGGATGCCGGGTTTGCCGAGCTCCAGCGCGAGCGCCAGGCGGGCGCGGTCCGGGCTGGTCGGTTCCTGCTGATCGAGGGCGACTGTCTTGCAGGCAAGCGGGGCCTGAACCCGGCGGTGACTGGTGCGCTCGCGGGGCGACCGTTCACGCTGGTCGCGAATCTGCCGTACGGCGCTGCGACGCCTCTGATGCTCGCGCTGCTCTGTGACCCGACGTGCTCGGGGCAGTTCGTGACGATCCAACGCGAGGTCGCGGATCGTCTGCTGGCCGGGCCTGGCTCGAAGGCGTACGGCTCGATCTCGGTCGTGGCTCAGACGCTGGCGGAGGTCGAACGCGTCGCGACGCTGCCGCCCGAGTGTTTCTGGCCCAGGCCCGATGTGACCAGCGCCATGGTGGCGCTCCGCCCCCGCGAGGGGCACGGGGTGGCGGACCGGGCGGGCTTTGCCGCGTTCTGCCAGCGGGTCTTCGCGAACCGACGCAAGCAGCTGGGCGGGGTTCTGGGGGGTGTGGCGCTGCCCGAGGGCGTGGACCCGACCGATCGGGCCGAGCGGCTGGATGTTCGCACGATCGCCGGGCTGTTCAGGTCGATCGGGAGCGGGTAGGCTGGCATCGGTGGTGCAGCAGGGACGCCAGAATCCGATCGAACACGACGACCCGGCGGCGCTCGCCCGGACGCTCGAACCGGCGCTCCGGGCCTCCTGCGGTGATCACATCAGCGGTGATGTCGAGTGGTTCACCGCGACGTGGCAGCGCGGGGGGGCGGCGACCGGGAACGCGGTCTGGGCCGACTCCGAGGGCGAACTGCCCGTGATCATCAAGCTGCCCGTGGGCGGCGCGGAACTGACGTGGACCGAGCTGCTGGGCGATCACGGGAACGACCGGGACGTGCGGACGGGCGAGGTGCCGCACCCTACGCCCCGCGTGCTTGCGTCGGGCAGCGAGTTGGGCGGGTACGACCTCGGCTGGCTCGTCATCGAGAAGCTCGAGGGGCGGACAGTCGGCAGCGATCTGTCGCGGGATTCTCTGCAGGGGCTGATCCGCGCGGCGGTCGAGTTTCAGCAGCGCGCGCACGACGTTGGTCTCCGTGCGAACGGGCACGCGGTCCGCACCGACGACCGCGACTGGACAGCGCTGATCGCGGGCTCGCGTCAGGCGGTGCGTGACAACGCGATGACCGAGGAGCAGCGCTGGAACGAGGCGATCAAGCACACGCAGCGCATCCTGCCGCGGCTGTTGGAGCAGTGGGAGGCCCGGGCGACGTCGGACTGGTGTCACGGCGACCTGCACCCGGGCAACGCGCTGCACATGCCGGGCGACGACGGGCACCCGGACCGGTGCGTGCTGATCGATCTCGGGCTGGTGCACCGCGGGAGCTGGGTCGAGGACGCGGTGTACCTCGAGCGGATCTTCTGGGGCCATGAGGACAAGCTGGCGGGCATCGAGCCTGTGAAGGCGATGCGATCCGAGCGGAAGCGGCGCGGGCTGCGCGTCCGTGAGCGCGACGGCGCACTCGCAAACGTGAAACGAGTGCTGACGGCGGCGTGCGTGCCCGCCCGGATCGCGGGCGAGGGCGGCGACGCGGCGTATCTGCACGCGTCTCTGGAGCGACTCGAGCGTCTGCTGCCGACGGTTTAGCCGTGTTTGTCAGCATTTTGTTCGATTCCTGCGACCGGGCTTGCCTGAGCTATCGGATCTGGAATGATTTCCGGTGGCGGGGCGATCGTGCGACCCGCGGTCAACAGTATCAGGTGAGGAGCGGCTGCCATGGAGTCCTACGAGCGTCTGAAGGCCATCATCGCGGAGGCGGAAGAGGACATCGCGAAGGCCGAGGGCGGCAACAAGGCCGCGGGGACACGCGCCCGGAAGTCCCTGCAGGACGTGCGCAACCTCGCCCAAGATATCCGCAAGGAGATCCTCGAGCTGCGCGATCAGAACGACTGACCGTGTCGGCTCGCGACCAGCTATGAGCGACGTCGCCGAACAACCCGCGCCCGTGTCCGAAGCTCCGATCATCTGGGATCAGGCGATCTTTGATGCCTCGGGTATCGATCTGTCGTCACGCCTCATGGACAAGGACGCCATCGAGCGGTGGATCCCGCACCGCGGGCACATGTCGCTGCTCGACGGCGTGGTCTGGCTGGCCGAGGACAAGAGCCGCATCGTGGGGATCAAGCACAACCGGGTCGATGAGTTCTGGGTGCCCGGGCACTTCCCCGACGTGCCGATCTTTCCGGGCGTGCTGATGGTCGAGGCCGCGGCGCAGCTGATGTCGACGCAGTACAACATGAAGGTTGGGAACAACCGCACGGGGATCTTCACCCGGATCGAGAACTGCGCGTTCCGCCAGAGCGTGAGCGTGGGCGACGACCTGTACATCCTGGTGCAGGAGCGGAAGTTCGGGGCTCGCCGTTTCCAGGGCGAAGTCCAGGGATGGGTCAACGGCAAGGTCGCGTTCGACGCGAGGCTGTCTGGCATCATCATGCTCGACAAGATGGCCGGTCAGGGCGGCTGAACGCCCGCCGTGCTCGGCGCTCCCGACCAGACGGTCCGGCTCGGTGCTGGCGACGAGCCGGGGGCGCTGGGCCGCACCCACGGCGTGGCGCTCTTTCGTCATCGCGGCGAGCCCGTGCTCGTGCTGGCGAGTTCGAGTCTCCGCGACGCGGTCGAGTCGCGGGCCTGCGGCGCGGAGACGGCGTTCGACGAGGTGTGGGCCTGGCGCACCGGGTCCTCGTTCGAGGCCGATCTGCTCTCACTGGACGTGCTGCGCGAGCATCTGCCTCGCTCGCTCGGGCCGATCGCGGCGAAGCTGGGCGTGTGGTGGCTGTCGGTCGACCGCGAGAAACCCTGGCAGGGCTGGTCGATCGTCGACACACACGACGCGGTCGGCGAGCTGATC
>JANQQZ010000079.1 GCA_028284805.1 Phycisphaerales bacterium | reverse complement strand
GAGATCCCCACCACCGCCTCGCTCTTCACGGGCATCACCTACCTGGGCGCCTCCGACACCAACGGCTCCGCGGGCGAGCTCCGCACCCTCCGCGTCCCGGCGCGCTTCCGCTACTCGACACCCGTCGACGACCAGACCATCCTGGGCATCGACCTCTCACAGGTCTCGAGCTACTACGACTTCCAGCCCTTCAGCGAGTTCCCAGGCAGCGGCGACCCGATCGACTACGGCCTCGCCGCCAGCGTGGGCGTCTCCATCATCCACATCCTCGATCGCCACTGGAGGTTCGTCGCGGGCGTCAATGCCGGCTTCGCAGGCGAGATCGACGCCGAGTTCGAGGACGCCATCACCTTCGGCGGCATCGCGGGCGTCCGCTACTCATTCCATCCGAACCTGACCATCGGCGCCAACATCGTCGTCCAGTCGCGCCTGGAAGAGGACATCATCGCCTTCCCCGTGCCCACCATCGACTGGCAGTTCGCCGACTACTGGAACGCCAAGTTCGGCACCCTCAACCAACTCCCCGCCGAGGTCGCGGGCGGGCTCGCGATCACGCACAACCTCTCCGAGGTCATCGACGTGGGCGGCTTCGCGGGCGTCGTCTTCCGAGAGTTCCGACTCGCCGACGACAACTCCGCAACGCCCGCGGGCATCCTCGAGGACGCCTCGGTCCCCGTCGGGACCTACCTGACGTACCAGTACTCCCCCAATCTCTCGATCGCCGGGAGCGTGCAGGCCATCGTGTGGCGCGAGATCAATCTCCGCAGCCGCGGCGGAGGCAACATCGCCGACGTCGAGCTCCAGCCCACGCTCTCGGCCTCGCTCGCCGTACAGCTGAAGCTCTGATCACCGCCCGGGCTCAGCGGCCCGGGTTCGCAGACTCCGGACGCTGGATCGGCTCCGAACCCGTGCCCCGCGGGGGCGCTTCCACAAGACGCACCCGCTCGATCACAGGCGGATCCGCCGGGCGATCCTTCGCGCCCACCTCGACCGATTCGATCGCCAGGATCGCAGACGCACCGTCGACGGCCTCCGCGAACGACGTGTACTTCCCGTCCAGGAAGTGCGTCCCATCGCGGCTCAGGCACACGAACACCTGCGACCCGTTCGAGTTCGGGTCCGTTGAACGTGCCATGGACAGCACGCCGAACGTGTGCGGCAGCGTGCTCCGCTCGAGATCCACGAAGTACCCGGGCCCGCCCACGCCCTCGCCGCGCGGGTC
This sequence comes from Phycisphaerales bacterium, assembly GCA_028284805.1. GTDB lineage: Bacteria > Planctomycetota > Phycisphaerae > Phycisphaerales > UBA1924 > JANQQZ01. The sequence continues at coordinate 3,718 of JANQQZ010000079.1, read as the reverse complement.
GCCCGCCTGGATCACGAACGGCGCACGGTTCGGACGCTCGCCGATGATGCGGTGGAAGATCACGTCGGTGTAGTACCCCCCGTCGGCCAGCGTCAGGAAATTCCACACCGTGTTGGGCGCCATGTCCGGACGCATCCGGAACGTAACAGCCCCCTCGCTCGTCTCCATCACCGCCAACTGATCGATGTACGCCCGCAGTCCAGAGACCACGCGCATCCCGCTGCGCCATCGCAGCTCCTGCTGCGGCGCCAGATACGCCTGCTCAGGGGTGACCAGGGGCTGCAGCACCAGCCCGGGGCCGACAGGTGTCTCGCCCGCGTAGAGCTGCGCGTACCGCACGCTGGCGCCGGTCGCCTCGTCCTGCCAGAACCCCGCGAAGAGCGACGCCAGATCAGCAGGCCCGGCCTCGCACGGGACCCGCGCCAGCTCTGCCGATTCCGGGCTGAGCAGCGCCACGCTGAGTTCGCCCTGAACCCCAGCCGGGCGGACGATCTCCACGGGCACCGGGCGGTCGATCCCGTAGTACACCCGCGCGGGCATGACCTGAGACGCGGCGTGGAAACTCAGCAGAACCGAGGCCGCCGAAGCGATAACCAGGCGTGGAAGCATCGCGTTCCCCTTCTTGCAGACGTGGTTTACAACCCGTTCTCGCACCCCCTGAGAACAGCACCCCAGGGTAGAGACGCCGGATCGCCCGGGCAAAGCACGAGCCCTCGAAGCAACGCCCGGGCCGATCGGTAGGTTCACCGTGCCCATGGCCGCGTCTGTAACAGTTTATGGAAGTTTGCGCCGAGCCCGAACGCGATCAGTTGGGGTTGGCCCGATTGTCCAGCAGTTCCCAAGCCCGCGGGGTCTGCCCCGAGCGGCTCAGCGCGAGAAGCTGCTGCTGCGGATCGGCAAACCAGAGCACCGCAAGATCCGCGCGGAGGATGTTGGCCCCATCCTCGTGGTTGAGCTCGTCCTCGGGACGGAGCGAATCGGAAACCAACACCGCATCACGGGGCTCGATGCGCCACAGCTCATCGCTCCCGTCCGGACCCTGGGCACGGTACTGGTAGTTGCCGATCAGGTCGGTCGTCGGGCTGGCCCAGTCCGAAGCGTCCTCGTCCGAAAGCCGGTTCATGCCGGCGTGCGAAGGGCAGTAGAACACGCCGCGAGCGACGAGATACTCACCCGAGAACAGCAGACCCAAGCCATCCCAGAGACCGCCCGAGCCACCAACGACCGACTGGGAGCCACCCGTGCCCTGCGGGCCGTACTGGGCCAGCAGTGCCGAATCTGAGGCGAGGCGAAGGCGGATCGTCTCGAGCATCACGTCGGGGCTTGCATCGCGGGCACCCACGAAGATGGACCGCGGCAGCCGCCCGTCATAATCGTCCGCGTACATCGCAACACCGAGCCCGATCTGGCGCACGTTCGACGAGCAGATCACACGGTGGGTCGTCGCACGCACACGGCTGATCGCCGGGATCATCAAACTGATCAGCACCGCGATCACGGAGATCGCAACGAGCAACTCGATCAGCGTGAAGCCGCGAGCCCGCTCATGAGTTGTGCCAATTCGTCCCACGATACAACCAACCCCCCGGATTCGATCCGGATTCCTCTGGTCTCGGTAACTGAGTCTACCGCAAGCAGAGACTGCATACAAGGCTCCCTGCCGCACCCCACCCGCGTCCGCAGAACCTCCGAAAAGGCCGGCTTGGATCGTTTTCGAGCGGTAGGTGGCGGCCACGGGGAAAACTCCCATTCGGGACGGATCTGTACGCGACTTCGCCCGTAGGATTCTTCGGATTCCGCTCCGCATCAAAGGAGCAGCCCAACGAATCCGAACAAATTACGATTTCGTCATCCGGTTCACCCACCGAATCGTGGTTCGTGAACAACCGCCCGCCCCCCGCGTCCGTATCCGATTGCATGGCACCGAACAACCAACGCCAAATCGACCTGGACCTGATGCAGCGCATCGCTGCCGATGAAGAGTCGGCTGTGGGCGAGCTGTACGACCGCTTCGGCTCGCTGGTCTATCGCATGGCCTTCCAGAGCATGCCCAGCCGTGCCGAGGCAGAAGACGCGGTGCAGGAGGTCTTCGTCCGCCTCTGGAAGACCGCCGACCGCTACAACCCCGAGCGGGCCGCGCTGGTGACCTGGGTCCTGCTCATCACCCGTCGCCACCTGGTCGACCGCCTCCGCCGGGCCCAGGCCCGCGTCAAGCTCACAGGCATGAGCGAGGAGGTCACGCCGCCCGCCATCCGTCCGGAAATCTCGGCCGGCATGGAGAGCAGCGAGCAGTACCAGGCGCTCATGAAGCGCGTCAACCAGCTCCCCGAGCTGCAGAAGACTGTCATCGTCCGCGCGTACCTCGGGGGCCAGACCCTCAGGCAGATCGCCGACGAGCTCGAGACCCCCATCGGCACGATCAAGTCCGCGCTCTCGCGAGCGCTCGTCCGGCTCCGGGAGCGTTCCGGCGTCGAGGAGGCAGTGTGATGTCGCCCCAGAAGCTTCTCGAGATGGCCCTGCTCGATGCCAGCGGCGTGCTGGACCACGACGAATCCGCAGAGTTCGAGCGTGCCTTCGCCTCCGCCGACGATGACCTCAAGGCTCAGGTCCGCCGCGAGCAGGCCAGGTTCGCCGACGTCACGGAGATCCTGCCCGATGTCTCCCCTCGTCCCGAGCTCCGCAGCCGTGTGATCGACTCGGTCCGCGAGGCCTCTGGCCGCCAGCGCGATGCGGTTGGGCGCGCGATCCTCACGCACGCCGCCGGCGAGCGAGCCGCTTCGGGCCCGCGTCGTCACCGGGGCCCGCTCGCGTGGCGCCTCGCCACCTTCGCCTTCGCGACCGCCTTCGCCGCCGTGGGCGTGATGGCCTTCCAGCTCAACCAGGAGTTCACCGAGGTCTCCAACAACATCGCCCGCAACGAGCGCATCGACACGCTCCTGCGGTCCAGCGAGCATGCCGGCTTCCTCTCGGCTCTGCTCGACGACTCCTTCGCGAAGCTCGCTCTCACCACGGGCGACGACGACGCCCAAGGCTCGATCTTCTTCAATCCCGACTCGGGCGAGGGGTACCTCGCCTTCCGCAAGCTTCCCGAGCTCGAGCCGGGCACCCGCTACGTGCTCGTGGCTCTTGGGGACGACGACGAGATCATCGGCGACGCGCTCGCCCGGTTCACCTCGGGCGGCGAGACCAAGATCATCGAGTTCGAACACGACGCGGACCTCGCGGGCCGCTTCGCTCTCGCAATCGAATCGCCGACCGGCCTTGAGTTCGTCTACCGCACCGCCTGATCAGCGAGCCCGCGCCGCAGAGCAACCGATCAGTCGATCACGCCCTGCTCGAAGCGCGAGTGCTGCGCCTTGAGCCGGCGGTACACCACCGACCCGATCAGCAGGCCCAGCACCGCAGCGCCGCCGCCGAACGTCGCCGCGTACTGCAAGCGACTGTCCTGGAGCGGCTCGTCAACGATCACCGCGTCCACCGCGACGCGGCTGCCCGTGCCCCCAGCACGCTGCTGCTTCGTCGCGTTCGACTGCGCCACCAGCGAGATGAGGTAGGTATCCAACGCCCGGCGCGTCGGTCCGGCTCCGTCGCCGACCAGCTCCAGGGTCACGCGCCCGGGTGCGGGCGTCGCGGTGGTCAGATCGCTTGTGAGCCTGGCCCGCAGGGCCGGCGCCTCGCCCAGGCTCACAAGCCCTCGCTTGCCCATGCGGTCGGACGC
>JANQQZ010000071.1 GCA_028284805.1 Phycisphaerales bacterium | reverse complement strand
TCGTCCGCGCGCCGGTGGGCCGAGATGCTCGACGGGGAGTTCGAGCTGTGCCGCGAGCCGGGCGAGCTCCGCAGGGCTCCTGCGGGCGCGCCCTGCGCGTACCGGGACATGGGGCTGTGTCGAGCGACGTGCGAGGGCGGCGAGTCGATGTTGGTGTACGGGGCCCGCCTGCGCGAGGCGGTCGGGCTGACGGTGGACGGCGCGTCGGTCAGGCGGGCCCGCACCGAGGAGGCGATGCGTTCGGCGTCGTCTCGGGGCGAGTTCGAGCGGGCCTCGGTGCTCCGCGACAGGCTCGGGGCGCTGCCGGCTGCGGACGACCGGGCCTCGGCGGCCGTCGGGACGCTCGATCGCTTCGCGTTCATCGCGGTGGCACGGTCGCCCAGGTCCCATCACGCGAGGCTGCTCCGTCTGAACGCGGCCTCCTGGGAGCGCGTTGCGGATGTGGATGCCCGCTCCGTCGGGCTGGACGAACTCGCGGACGCGGTCCGCACGTCCGGGCCCGCCCCGACGATCGATCCCCCGATCGCGGGGCTGGTGGCGCGTGAGCTGATCCGTCCGAGGCGGGGCGGCCCTGGGATACTCCGTGTGCCAGGTGTCGATTCGGCCTCGATGCTGGCCGAAGTACGTCGTGTCGCGGGGGTCAGCCCCGGGGGAGCCCAGGACGATGACTGACCCGTACCCGCTGATCTTCGAGCCGATCCTGATGCCGAAGGTCTGGGGTGGGCGGCGTCTGGAGCGGCTGGGCAAGCCTTTGGGTGACGACACGCCGATCGGCGAGAGCTGGGAGATCGCGGATCTGAGCGCTTCGTCGGTCAGCGGCGCGGGCGGGGGCGCGCAGCGTTCGGTGATCGCGAACGGCCCGCTGGCGGGTCGGCATCTTGGCGAGGCGGTGAGGGAGTGGGGCGAGGAGCTGCTGGGCGGGCGTCCGCTCTCGCCGCAGGGCGGCTTCCCCTTGCTGGTGAAGCTGCTCGACGCGCACCAGAACCTGAGCGTCCAGGTGCACCCGCCCGAGTCGCACGCGGACGGGCGCGAGACGCACGCCAAGCACGAGTGCTGGTACGTGCTGGGTGCCGAGCCTGGCAGTGTGATCTACAAGGGCGTGAAGCCTGGCGTGACGCGCGAGGATCTGCGCGAGGCGATCGAGCGTGGGCGCGTTCCCGAGGTTCTGGACAGCGTGCTCGCGGTGGTCGGCGAGATGCACGAGGTGCCCAGCGGCACGCTTCACGCGATCGGCGAGGGCGTGATGGTCGCCGAGATCCAGACCCCGAGCGACACGACTTACCGCGTGTACGACTGGGCGGAGGAGTACGGTCGGGCGGACCGCGAGATGCACGTCGAGCAGGCGCTGGCCTGCGTGGATCTGACGCCGCCGCCCGCGATCCGCACGGGGCGTTCGGGCGGGGTGCTGTGCGAGAACGCGTACTTCCGCGTGTCGGAGCTGCGCGGGCACTGCGAGGAGAAGCCCCTCGGCGCCGGCTGCCAGGCGGTCATGGTGGTGGGGGGCATGGGCGCGTCGGTTGCGTCGGCGTCGGGTGCGTTCGAGGAGATCCCGGGCCGTCCGGGCACGACGATGTTGATCCCTGCAGCGAACGGGCCCGACGCGGTGCTTCGCGCCGGGCCCGGGACAATCTGTCTGGTTGCCGAGTTGGTCTGACCGTGTGGCCCGATCGCTAGCAGCCGGCGTTGTAGTTCAGGATCCAGGCGTTGAGGTCAGCTGGTGTGCAGAGGCCGTCGCCGTTCTGGTCGCAGGCGGGGGTCTGGTTGTTGAACGCGATGATCCATGCGTTGAAGTCGGCGGGGGTCAGCTGCCCATCGCCGTTGGCGTCCGGGAGACAGGTGCTCCCGGTCGGGACGGTGATGGGGGTTTCGGGCGTGCTCTCGTAGGCCCATGCGATGGGCTGGTAGAGGTCGAGCGTCGAGGTCGTGCCCTTGTTGTTGATGAGCACGAGGTCCTCCTGCCACTCGAGGACGACGTAGCCGTAGTGGAAGGTGCCCGCCGATGCGTCGGCGGGGACACGCACGCCGATGGTCGCCGTGGCACCGATGAGCGGCTCGGGCCCGCCGATCGGATGCCTGGTGGTGACCGCCGAGTTCATGAACGCCTCGCTCGGCCCGATGGTGTCGCCCGGCGCATATGTCTTGGCCAGGAAGCCCGAGTCGAACCCCGTGCTGACGGGCCCGTCGGTGACAACCTGGGCAAGCCCGCCCGGGAACTGCCGGCTGGCGACGTCGAGCAGGACCTCGCTGCTGGTGATCGGGAAGTTGTACGAACAGGTCACGGCGCGCTCCGCGCTCGCGCTCCCGGCCTGGTTGTCGGTCGGCGAGAGCGTGATGTCGAGGGCTCTTTCATCGAGCACCACGAAACCGTCGGAGAACGTGAGCCAGGGAACCCACACGAAGTCGGCGCCCGAGTTGTCGTACGAGACGACCTGGGCCGCCGACACGGATGTGGACAGCGCCGAAGCGGCGAGGGCGAGGCATGCGAGTCTCATGGTGCGGGCTCCGGTTCGTGGTGCTGGTTCTGTTTCAGACGCGAGATGCAGGTGTTTGGCTCCGGCGGGGCTCAGCAGCCAGCGTTGTAGTTCTGGATCCATGCGTTGAAGTCTGCGGGCGTGCAGAGTCCGTCGGCGTTCTGGTCGCACTCAGGTGCCTGCTGGTTGAAGGCGATGATCCACGCGTTGAAGTCGGCAGGGGTGAGGCTGCCGTCGGCGTTGGTGTCGGGTGTGCAGGGGTTCGGGTCTGTGACGAGGGCGGGCACGCCGGGGGTGAGCTGGTAGGCGTAGCGCGTAACGAAGTACTCCTCCTGGCAGACGTCGACCTGGGTGGGCGAGGCGTCGGGTGCTCGCTGGATCTCGATCCAGCCGTAGTGGACGCCGTCGGGCTCGGTGATCTCGACGCCGATGATGATGCCGTCGGAGACGAAGTCCAGATCGTCCCTGAAAGCGTTGTTTCCGGCGTTCTGCGGGTCTGAGTAGTAGAACGCCGAGCCGAGTTGGAGGAAGTTCGTCCACGGGGCGCTCGGACCAACCGAATCGCCGGGCATGAAGCCCGGGACGCTGAGCTCCGGTACCGGGATGCCTCCGATGGTGTAGAGCGTCAGGCCGGTCTGCACCGGGTCACCCGCGTAGGCGAGTCGCAAGTTCGAGGGCGGGAGGTCGGGGAAGCCGCCGTCGCATTCAGAGAACAACGCGATAGTCCGCGGGGCGCTCCCGCCGACATCGCAGTCGCCCGAGACCACGAAGCTGCGGCCGTACTCGGCCGTTGGCTGCGCGGACGGCGGCTGGCGGATATCGAAGTACTCGATCGATGCGTTCGGGTCGAACTGGAATAGGGCGATGCACGCGATCTCGGATTCCTGCGGCATGGGGAACGGCTGCGCGAAGCTGAACTCCTGCAGCTGTGCCGCAACGGGAGCGGTGCACGCGAGGACGGCGAGTGTCGTGAGGGTGCGGTTCATGGGTGCGTCTCCTGTCTTCAGGGATCCGCCCACGAGCGGGCGCGCTCAGCAGCCGGCGTTGTAGTTCAGGATCCAGGCGTTGAAGTCTGCGGGCGTGCAGAGGCCATCGGCGTTCTGATCGCAGGCGGGGGCCTGGTTGTTGAACGCGATGATCCATGCGTTGAAGTCGGCCGGGGTCAGCTGACCGTCGCCGTTCGCGTCCGCCGTGCAGGGCTGGGGCACGAGCGCGGGCACGCCTGGCGTGAGTTGGTAGGCGTACTGCACGATGCGGAAGCCCTCGAAGATGGAAACGGGCCCGTCTGGGTCGAGTCGTTCGAGGGTGACCCAGCCGTAGTGGACGCCGTCGGGTTCGGTGATGGCGACGCCGAGTGTGAACCCGTCGCCCACGACGTTGACGTCCGCCGATTCGTCCTGGTTCGAGCACTGGTTGGTCGGCGAGACGAAGAGCGGCGTTTCGACCAGCGTCGCCGCGGGCGTCGCGTTCGGGCCGACGCTGTCACCGGGCTGGAACGAGGCGGGCACGGTTGTGTTCCACGGGAAGTTGTTGAAGCAGGTGAACGCGGTGAAGGTCTGCGTGCCGTTGCCGAGGAACTCGATGTTCCGCGGGGCAAGCGGGGAGGCCTCTGCCATCCCGGCCGATTCCGGGGTGCTGCTGGTGGTGAGCGGGTACCCCAGCAGGATCATGGTGCCATCGATGTTCGTGGTCAGCGCCTGCTCGGGGGGGAGCCGGATGTCGAAAAACTCGGTCGGCACAGGGGCCTGTCCCTGCCACTGCACGTCGGAGGTGAAGGGCAGGAAGAGGTCATTCTGCGGCGTGTAGATCTGCAGCTGCGACATGGCGGGCGCGGCGCACGCGAGGGCGGCAAGGGTCGTCAGGGTGCGGTTCATGGGTACGTCTCCTTCAGGGGTCCGCCCACGAGCGGGCGAGATGCGGGCATGTTCAGCAGCCCGCGTTGTAAACAATGATCCAGGACGAGAAATCGGCTGGGGTGCAGAGCCCGTCGGCGTTCTGGTCGCACGCGAACGACTGGGTGAACGATGTGTGTGGCAACTCAAGGTCGCTTCCCGGCGTGTAGACCTGAAGCTGGGCAGAGGCGTTCGAGACGAAACCGATGAAGCACAGAGTGGCAATCAACGTTTTCATGGCGAATCTCCACGCGACAACCCAAATCTAAGACAAATCAGGTCACTCGTTCGTAGATATTATCACGCTGCGGATCGACCTTCCAAGCGAAATCCACACCGGTCGCGCCGAAAATTCGAGATTCACATTGTGTTGATTGAACCGGCCTAGGGAGCCACTAAGCGAAGGCGGCGGCGACCTTGGCGACGGCTTCGGCGATTTCGCGGACTTGTTCGTCCGAAAGTTTGTGGTGCATCGGGATGCTCAGAACGCGGTCGGCGAGCCAGCGGGCGACGGCTGGGTGATCGCTGCCGGCACGGGTGCCTCGAACGCCGATGCCTCCGAGGAAGTCGAGGGGACGCCCGGGCACGATCCTGCTGATGCCGGCGGGTTGTGATTTGGACTCGATGCTCCGCGTCGAGTCGGGCATGGTTTGACAGGTTGCGGAACAGGTGTACGTCACCGCTACGGCAGACAAGATCCGAGTTTGTTGTTCGGTGCCCAAAATGCACTGGTCAGATCTATGTTGTGGGTTCTGCAGTATGCTGCGGCCGCGGAGGTTCTGGCAGACAGTGGAGGTTCAACGATGGGCTGCTTCTACACCAACTTGACGGTGGGTTCGGACGATGCCGATGCGGTTGCGGATGCGTTGCGCGATGCGGGGCGTACGGCGTTCGTGACACCCCCATCAGATGGATCAGTTGTCGTCTTTGATCAGCAATGCGATGAGCAGGATGAGGCCCAGCTCGCGATCGTTGGGAAGCTGCTCTCCAACAAGCTCAATGCTCCGGTCTTGGGCGTCATCATCCATGATGATGATGTGCTGTTGTGGCAGTTGTATCTCGATGGGCAAATTCGAGACTCGTACGACTCGTGTCCGGCTTACTTCTCTGGGGTTGGACCCGAGTTCCCTCAGGGGGGTGATGCAAGACTGCTCGCCGAAAGCTTCAACAGGCCCGCCGCAATGATCGAGCTGGAATCGGTGCTCCGTAGCGTCAACCCCGATCAGTACGTGTCCGAAATGGACCGTCATGAGGCGATTGTTTCGGCACTGAAATTGCCTTCAGTCTCTGTCGGGATGGGCTATACCTACATTGAGCAAGATCCCAGTGAACTCGAGGGTGTCTTGTTCGAAGACTTGATCCGGGTTGTCTGATTACCCGAACGCCGCTGCGACCTTGGCAACAGCCTCAGACACGCCCTTGACCTGCTCTTCGGTCAGTTCGTGGTGCATCGGGATGCTCAGCACGCGGTCGGCGAGCCAGCGGGCCACTGGGGGGTGGTCGGTCACGATGTCGGCAAAGGCGGGCTGGTCCGTCAGGCTCTTGGGGTAGTGCACGGCGCTGGGCACGCCCTCGGCCTTGAGCGCCTCGCTGAACCCGTCGCGCGAGCAATTCAGCGCGTCGATGTCGATTTTGAGCGAGTACAAGTGCCACGCGGAGTCGGCGCCCGCGGTGACGGTGGGGGTGGTCACGCCCGCGACGCCAGCGAGGTGCTGGTCGTAGAGCGTGGCGACAGCGCGGCGCTTGTCCGTCTCTGCCTGGAGCCGCTGGAGGCGCGAGAGGCCGATGGCGCCGGTGATGTCGTTCATGCGGTAGTTGAAGCCGATGCGGGTGTGCAGGTACTTCTCGGGTTCGCCGTGGGAGCGGATCAGGCCGATCTCGGTGTTGAGCGCGTCGTCGTTCACGGTGACGAGCCCGCCCTCGCCCGTGCCCAGGTTCTTGGTGGCGTAGAAGGAGTAGGTGCAGGCATCGCCGAAGGCGCCGATGCCCGTGCCGTTGTACGTCGCGAGGTGCGCCTGGGCGCAGTCGTAGATGACCCTGAGGCCGTGCTCCTTGGCGATCGCCTGGACGGCGTCGATGTCAACGGGCGTGCCGTAGAGATGGGTGACCGCGAGCGCCTTGGTGTTGGGCGTGATGCGTTTGCGGATGTCGTCGGGATCAACCTGCATGGTGTCGGCGAGCGAGTCGCAGAAGACGAGCTTGCAGCCGCGTGCGACGAGCATGGAAGCGGTGGCGATGTAGGTCCAGGCTGGGACGATGACCTCGTCTCCGGGCTGGAGCAGGGCCTCGTAGGCGAGCTGGAGGGCGCAGGTGCCGTTGGCGCAGGTGAGGCCGAATTTCGCGTCGGACTTGTCGGCGAACTGGGTCTCGAGTTCGGCGCAGTTGCCGGCGGCACGGAGCATGCCCGACTCGAGGACGGCGGTCGCTGCGTCGATGTCCTCGCGGTGGAGCTTGGGGGCCATGAAGGGCACGGGGGCGTCGAAGACGGGTGTGCCGCCGTTGGCGGCGAGTTCCTGCGTGCTGGTCGACATGGCTCGGGCTCCTCCCTCGGGTCGATGCGTCTGGGCGGCATCGTGCCGCCGTATCGTGGATGCTAGGAGCGTTCGGACGGGCAACCCCGGAGGATCGGAATGGGCTTCATCACGGCGTGCATCGGCCTTGTACTCGTTGGGATGGCGGGCCAACAGCCCGAGTACACCTTCCATGAATCGACGTGGGGTGTGAAGGCGGTCACCCGCCCGAGCCGCGACGCGACGATGGGCTTCCCGTTCCCGACCTCGGTCGCCGAGGTCATCGCGCGCGACGGCATGACGGTCAAGCAGGGCCAGATGCTGGTGCGTGCCGACGACAGCGAGGCCGTCGCGGCGTTCGCGATCGCGCAGATCCGAGCGGAGAGCACGCTGGACGTCGATCTGCAGAAGCTCACGCTCGAGCTGGCGGAAGTGGAGCTCAAGGCGACCGAGACGGCCTTCGAGGGTGGGGGTGGCTCAACGATCGAGCTCGATCGGGCGAGGCTGACCCGCGACCAGACCGAGGTGCAGCTCGAGGCCGCCCGCCAGCGCGACATCGAGGCCGACAACTCGCTGATGCAGCTCGAGGCCCGCGTGAACGATCACCACCTCACGGCACCCTTCGATGGGATCGTGGATGTCGTGTTCGTGGACGTGGGCGACTCGGTCCGCGACACCGATCCGGCGGTGCGCGTGGTGGCGGTGGATCCGCTGTGGGTCGACGTGGCGACCCCGACGGCCCGGACGCTGGATCTGGAGCCCGGGGATCCGGCCTGGGTGCTGGTGCGGATCGGGGACGAGCCGCGGGTGCTGAAGGCTACAATCGTGGGTATCAGCCCGGTTGCCGACTCGGTGACGGGTGCCCGCCGGGTTCGCGTGGAGGCGCCGAACCCCGACGGGCTGCCTGCGGGGCTGACGGCGTTCGTCCGCTTCGATCCGCCC
>JANQQZ010000069.1 GCA_028284805.1 Phycisphaerales bacterium | reverse complement strand
GTCGACCCGCTCGCGCAGCTTGTGAACCCGCAGCCTTGAGCGATCGGACGAGATCCACTGGCTCTGCCCCGTGCGTGTCGCAATCCGCCCATCGACGGTCTGTGCCCACTTGGCGATCACCCAGGGCAACCCCGTCTTGACGCGTTTCACGAACGGATCGGAGAGCTGCACCGCCGCCTCGCTCGCCTCGCTGACCCTGCAACGCAGGCCCTCGGCTTCGAGCTTTGCTGCGCCCCCACCCGACTCCGGCCCCGGGTCGTGACGCGCAAAGACCACCTCGTCGATGCCCGCCTCGAGCAGCGCATCAACGCACGGCGGCTGCTTGCCATGATGGACGCAAGGCTCGAGCGTGACATAGGCCGCCGCGCCGCGGACATCGACACCCCGTCTCGCCGCGTCGGCCAACGCCTCCCGCTCTGCGTGCAGGCCCCCGAAACGCCTGTGGTGCCCCATCGCGATCGGGACGCCGTCCCTCGCGAGGACGCAGCCCACCATGGGGTTGGGCTCGACGTTGCCCGAAGCCCGGCAGGCGATCCGGGCCGCCAGATCGAGGAGCGGCTTGTCGTGTTCGGACTCGGTCACACCCAAGTGTTGGCGCTACGCGAGGCGGACGAGGCGTTCACGGGTCTCGGCGTCGATGTGCGGGCCCACGTCTTCCAGCCAACGCCGGGCGTCCTGGACGTACCCAGCGGTGGGCTTGAGCTGGGGGATCCGGTCGGCCAGCCGAGAGGCAAAGTGGGCGTTCAGCCGACGCATCGCGAGCTCGCGGACGAGCTTTGCCACGATCGATGCAACCGCCACAGGCAGGTGGTGCTGCTCGCTCTCGGTCATGAAGAGGGCACGCGCAGGGCTCGGCGCGGGACCGAGGTGATAGGCGCTAAGCTCGGGGCTCTCCGCGATGGGCGCGACCGGGACACCGGGCAGTGCGCGGATGAGCAGATCGGTGTAGGTTGCGCGCCCACCCAGACGATCGCAGGCGATGCGGACCTCCTGCCCGTTCCCGCCCCACTGCTTGCGGATGAGCGCAATGTGCTCCGCGACCGCACGGGCAACGACCTCGGCCTTGCTGCCCGCGTCGTCGAGCGTCGCGTTGAAGTCACGCTCTCCGACGACCGTGCACCGCAGCTCGAGCAGCTCGACCCCGGCACCCTGCACGCAGGACCGCAGCACGTTGGCCGCGATCTTCAGATCATCGGCGGTCGTCGCGAGCGGGAGCGGAGTCGGGTCGGCGCCGTACCAGGGCTCGCTCGGCAGCACACTCCCGAGCGCGGCGAAGAGATGGTCGTCGTCCGGGCAGTCGACGTCGGCCGACGCCAGCAGGCTGAGCGCCGCGCGCTCGAGATGCAGCAGCGGATGCCGCGTCTTGCTCTGGTTGGGGAGCTTGAGGGCCTTCGAGTCCGCGATCGCGACGCGGTGACGCGTGTCCGAGCGGAGTTCCCTGAGCGATCGGCAGACGCCTGCCTTGAGCACGTCCCACAGGTCGGGCGCGTTGGCGCCGGGCTCGTGGCTCTCGACGCGGAAGACCGCGAGGCCCACACAGAGCGGCCCGAGCATGGGGCCGTAGCCGGCCTCGTCGATCCCGGCGTAGATAAGCGACATGCGTGGAGTGTAGTTGCGTCGGGCTGTCGGCTAATTGCAGCCCGCCTTGTAGTTCAGAATCCACGCGCTGAAGTCGGCAGGTGTGCAGAGCACGTCGCCGTTCTGATCGCAGAAGGGAGAGCCCTTCTGGAAGGCGAGCACCCATGCCGAAAAATCGGCGGGAGTGAGTGTACCATCCAGATTCACATCGGCCGGACAACTCGTATCAGCGACCACGATCCGGATCCTCGCCTCGGGCGTGATTCCTGCGGCCGAACCCGAAGTGAGCGTCAAGCGGAACTCGGACCCGTCCTCCAGCGTGACACGCAGCTGTTCGTCGTTCCGGTCCTCAATGGTGACGGGCTCGCCCATGGGGAGAACGACAGGCACCCCAGCGATCTCTGCGTTCCGGGCGATGAGAAGCAGATCGGTGTCAACCCGCGTCGGCTCGTCCACGGTGCCCCCGCTGATCGTCGCCGAATCTCCCAGAAGACTCACGGTGCCCGAGACCCTGCCGCCTGTGATCGAAAGTGTGCCGGAGTCGTGCTGGAACACAGCCGCGATTTGGCCAGCACGAACGGCAGTCGGTCCATCCGCGGCCACACCGCCCGGAATCTCACCGCCTTCGATGAACACCGCGGCTCCGCCCGAACTGGAAACGAAACCGACGATTCCGCCTCGAACAATGAGCGAAGAGGGATACCGGTCGGATGCGCGGTTGTACAAATTGGAGATCTCACCGCCGGTGACTATGATATCGCCAAGATTTCGGTTCAAATTTATGACATTTACCGACCCGCCGCGAACGTAGATGCTCGCACTTGATAAGATCCCGACGATCGCCTCCACGCTCCCTCGTTCGATCTCAACGCTGTGTGGCCGCTGGCGCGTTCTGAGGCTGATCGCGTCGGTGACCAAGCCCCCTGTAACCCGAATGTCGGTCGCCTCGGCCTCCACCCTGCCGAGTTCTCCGGCCACCAATTCCAAGCGACCACCGCTGGACCATAGTGTGCCGAGGTGACCAACACCGACGCTCCCGCCCGCGATCATCAGCTCCGCGTCTGTTGAGTACACATTGTTCACCGTACCGCCGGCAACGAACAGACTGCCCGCGACGAGCTTACAACCGAACAGTCGACCGTCGTTGATGCGGACATCCGAGTCACTCGCATCGATGCTGGTAAGAAAGCCATCATGAAGCGTCACCGTCGAGCCCTGTCGTGCTTCGATGGCGCCCTCCGTCATGCCCGACAGGGAGGCATCGGACTGAGCCAGCCGGATGCCCTCGCCGCGCAAGATGCCGCCCTGCGCATTGAGTGTGGCCCTGTCGAACGTGCAGAACTCTTCGAGTTCTCCCGGAGAACGCAGGTTGACCGTCTGTCCGGGACGGGCGCCCGTCGAGAACACGCCGTCTGTGACGTCGATGACGGGTGAGCCGGGGCCGGGAATCTGGACCGGGTCGAGCATCGTCGCTGCGGGGTCGGCGATATCCAGGGCGAAGACCGTTCCGTCTTCGAGGACTCCTGTGAGCAATCCTGGTTCCCGGAGTTCCGGGGACGATCCCGCGAGATGTAGACCGTTGAAGCGAAACCCGTTGCCTGAGATCGTCTGCAGCGCGCCCTCGCTGATCCTCGTGCTTCCGATGAGCCCGCCCCGGATCGTGATCACCGAAGAGTCATCTAGAACAGCCGTCGGCAGCACACCACCGACGATCGTGGCCGCTGCGTGATCATGGAGTCCGATGGAGAACACCCGGCCGCCGGCAATCAGCAGTGCGCTTTCGTCGTGCGCGTCCTGCTTCGCGTGACGGCCGCCGTTGATCGTCAGCCTTGCGGAGCCGGTGAGAAGACACCACCCTCTGCTCCCGCCGTTCAGGATCACTTCCGCGTCGGTCGCGGTCGCAGGCCCAACCGTCTCTCCGCCGTTCATCGTGAATGACGCGCCCGATTGGAGTTGTAGTCGGGCACCGACAATGCCAGAGTCCGCGATCAGCCGAGAGCCGAACCGGAAGGTCGCGTCTTCCCGAAGTGTGCCACCCTCGATGGTGACACTCACCCCCGCGTTCGCGGTGAAGAGCCCCTGGATCGTTCCTCCGGCTTCGGCGACAACCCGTGCATTCGCGATCGAGCTCGAGAGACTCGATCCGTCGAAGTCGAACGCCGCGAATGTGCCCCCGTCGCGGAGAAGGACCGCCGATCCTCCCAGGTCGTAGTCGCGTGCCGGAAAGGCGATCGTGCTGCCCACGGGCCCGATCGTGCCGCCGTCGATGTCAAAGATCGTCTCTGCCCCGAGGGTGAAGGCCTGACCGTTGAACGTCCCGACATCGAGATCGGCTTCGGTGAGAGTCTGGCCGGGCCCGACACGGATGGCCTGAGCCGAGCCGGTCCCTGCAAGCAACCAGGCGAGCGCGATGAGCAGGCCGTTCTGTGAGATCGTCATAGCGTTGTTGACGCCCAGAGCCGGTATCGGTTCCCAAACGACAACGGCCGACCTTTCGGCCGGCCGCTTCGTCGGATCCCCGATCCTCCGCGGGGCGTTGCATGGGCCCAATCCGTGGGCCCGGAGTGCGGATGAGAGGGCTCGAACCTCCACGGGGTTTTACCCCCACTAGGACCTGAACCTAGCGCGTCTGCCAATTCCGCCACATCCGCGGCAGGCGGCAGGGTATGGCCCCAGCCGCCCGGGATTCTAGGGCGGCGAGACCGTCTCCTCCGCCCCATTCTCCGGAGTCAGGCCTCGGCGGGCTCGAGCTCGTCCTCGGCTTCCGCAAAGTTGCCCTCGGCCTCGAACTGGCCCATGCGGTCGAGCACCGCCTGGGGCAGCTTCTTCTCGAGCACCGCGGCCCGCATCTCGTGAAAGAGGTCCTCGTTCTCGGCGATGAACTTCTTGGACGCCTCGCGCCCCTGACCGAGGCGGGTCTCGCCGTAGCTGAACCAAGCGCCGGACTTCGTGGCGACCCCGGTATCGACCGCGAGATCGAGCAGGTCACCCGTGATCGAGATGCCCTCGTTGAACATGATGTCGAACTCGGCATCGCGGAAGGGCGGCGCGACCTTGTTCTTGACCACGCGGGCGCGGGTGCGGTTGCCGACGTTCTGATCGCCGTCCTTGATCGCGCCGGTGCGCCGGACGTCGATGCGGACCGAGCTGTAGAACTTGAGGGCTCGCCCGCCGGGCGTGGTCTCGGGCGAGCCGAACATGACACCGATCTTCTCGCGGATCTGGTTGATGAAGATCACGGTGCAGTTGCTCCGGGCGATAACGCCCGTGAGCTTGCGCATCGCCTGCGACATGAGGCGGGCCTGCAGGCCAACGACCGAGTCGCCCATCTCGCCCTCGATCTCGGCTCGGGGGATGAGCGCAGCGACCGAGTCGACGACGATCAGATCGACGGCGTTTGAGCGGACAAGCAGCTCGACGATCTCGAGGGCCTGCTCGCCCGTGTCGGGCTGAGAGACGAGCAGCTCGTCGATGTTGACGCCGATCTTCTTGGCCCAGGAAGGGTCGAGTGCGTGCTCGGCATCGACGAAGGCGGCAACGCCGCCCTTCTTCTGGGCGTGGGCGGCGACGGTGAGCGCGAGGGTGGTCTTGCCCGAGGACTCGGGCCCGAAGACTTCGACGATCCGCCCGCGCGGGATGCCCTTGCCTCCCAGCGCGATGTCGAGGCTCAGGGCGCCGGTGGAGATGCCGGGAATGGACAGGTACGCGTCCTCATCGAGACGCATGATCGCGCCCTGCCCGAAGGACTTCTCGATCTGCCCGAGGGTGCGCTTGAGGGCGTCCTGCTTAGCGGCGTCGGTCTCAGGCTTGGCTTCGAGCTTCTTGGACGGGGGGTTGTTCTTCTTGGCCATGATGCTGGCCTCCTTGTGCCGTGCTCGTCTCGCTCGGTGGCCGGTGGCTCTAGGAGCTGTTTCCGGGCCGGGCGTCGTTGCACCGTTCCCGATGCCTTCGGAGCTGACCACACCGGTCAGGGTTCCGGCCGGGGGCAGCATCGGTTGCGGGCCCGGCGCGGGGACAATACCACATGTGCCTCCGTTCTGTCAACGATCGGGGTGACAAATTGTGAACACTTGGAGAAATACGGGATCACCAGCGAAATCGGATCAACCCAAGTCTGGACACATCGATCTGGTTAGGATGAGCAGGAGCGGGTATCCGACCCAAATGTGTGGACAAGCCCGCGATTGATACACAAGAACACGCAAGTGTGGGAGTTGCTGAGATGCGCAGTCGAGGGGTGCTGTTGGGTGTGACGGTTGCGGGCGTGCTGCTCGCGGGTCTGCAGGGATGCACGGCGGTGTCGCGCGGGATCGGCAAGGTGACGTCAAACAAGTACGCCGACGCGCGGAGCGGGACAGTGTGGGTAGTTCCCCCGCCGCAGCTCGAGCCCCCGGCGCCGGACAACAAGACAGTGTACATCTCGTACCGCAACATCAGCGACGCGGACGTGGATCTGACCGAGCTGCTGCGCAGCGCGGCGACTGAGCAGGGCTGGCAGCTGATGAGCAACCCGCAGGAGGCCAAGTACCGCCTGCGCGCGTCGACGCGGTTCTTCGGCGAGGTCGACCCGGAATCGGGCGGACAGGGCATCGCCCGTGCGATGGGCGCGATCTCCGGCGCCGCGGTGGGCGTTGGGACCTACGCCTTGGTGCGTAACCAGACCGACAGCTGGGCAGCCGGCGCCGCGGCGGGCGGCGCGGCCGGCGGGCTGGTGGGCGTCGGCATCTCCAATGCATCGACCCCGCGCGAATGGGCGCTGATCATCGATTTCGTGCTCGAAGAGTACAACGAAGAGCCCGTGGAGTTCACGCTGCTCTCCGACAACGACACCAACGCGACGTCGACCGCCGGCGTGGGCAACTCGCGCATGGGGGACGGCGGCGCAAACAGCACAGGCAACTCCCGCACCGCCGAGATTACGCAGACGAGCCAGTACTTCCCGCACGGTGTGCGTCTGTCTTCGTGGGCGAACCAGATGAACATGAAGGAGACCGAGGCGATGCCGCTGATCCGAGGCCGCGTCGAGAAGGTCGTGAAGCAGATGCTCCCCCAGTGACGCGTGGGCACGTCGGGCTCGTGTCCCGCCAATAGGCAAACACGTGACGCACGTCTGCCGGTAGCATGTCCGTCATGCGTGAGCGGATGGAGCGCAAGCTGAGGCCCAACGAGCAGGTCGGGCGGTTGGTCTGCAGACGCTGCGGGCGGCTGCTTGCGGACGACGCGATCGAAGAGCGGAAACAGCGGGCCGAGTGCTCGTGCGGCGCACGGACGTACCGCCGGTCTGGGTCGGAGGCGCTGGACCTGAGCACGGTGGATCTGGGTCTGCCACCCCGCGGGGCGTGGCGCCGGGGCGACTTCGGGGGCGTGCGCATCGGGGCGAGCACGGCGTCGGGATCGATGCTCCTGATGACCCTGTTCTTCGCGGTGTTCTGGATCGGGATCGCCGGCTTCTTCACCTTCGCGGCGTGGGCATCGGTGTACATGCACCTGACCGGCACGCAGACCGTGCTGCCCGGTTGGCAGATCTCGAAGGACCTCCCGATGCCGCCCGCGCTGACGGTGTTCGCGGTTTTCTTCCTGCTTCCCTTCCAGCTTGTAGGCGTCGCGATGATCTGGGCGGTGCTGATGTCGCTGGGCGGACGGGTCGAGATGTTCGTGGGCGGCGACACCTCGTGGGTCGAGGAGCGGTTCGGGATGCTCGCACTGCGGACACGGTTCCGGGCGCAGGACGTGCGGGCGGTGCACCTGCTGAGCACCCGGGACTCGGACGGTCGGAAGGAAGCCGCGTCGACCATCGAGGTCTGGTTCGAGGGGCAGAAAACGCCTGGCAAGCGATCGCGGAAACGGTTCGGCGTGCCGAAGGGACGCCGGTGGTGGCTCGCGGCGGCGTGGCAGCACGCGCTACTGAAGCAGCAGGCGTAGGCGTTCACGAGGTCGTGTGGTAGGCTGCGCGGTAACGAAGGAGATCGTTATGCGTCGCAACGGGTTTACTGTGGTGGAGGCATGTGCTCTCGCGGGGCTGATCGGTGCTGGCGGTGCCGTGGTGATCGTGGTGGAGCAGCCAGAGCCGGTCCGGGCGCGCCCGCTGCAGGGAGTTGATCGCAACGAGTCCGCGTTCGGGACCGGATTCAACGCGGGCCGCGCGACGGCCCGGAAAATCCGCGAAGAGGACGCGTTGCGCGGCATCGGGCAGTCGCTCACGATGTGGAGCGAGTGGAACGTCGGGCGGTACCCGCTGCCGAGCGATCTGGACCGGAACGATTGGACGGTTGCAGAGCAGGGCAGGGCCAAGAACACGACAGCGAACGTGTTCTCGTCGATGGTGTACCAGGGCCTGCTGATCGCGGAGATGTTCCGAAGCCCGCTCGAGGTGAACGAGAACATCCGCGAGTACGTTGAGTACGAGGTCGATGAGCCCAGAGCGGCGGTCGACCCTGTACGGGCCCTCTGGGATCCCGGGATGCGCGAGGACTTCACCTCGCCCGAAGGCGGGCACATCAGCTTTGCCCACCCGATCCTCGATGAAGCGAGGCTCGATCGCTGGAAGGGCGAGGGGCGCCCCGATGAGATCCTGGTGTCGGCCCGCGGCCCCGAGATCGCGTCGGCCGATCTGCACGAGGGTGGAGTCGTGACGCGCTACGCCCAGCCCGGCACCCTCACCAACTCGGTGTATCGGAGCGAGGCAACGATGACGCCTTCATGGAGCGGCCAAGCCGTACTCAGGGACGGGAGCGTGCGGTTCTTTGCTCAGCTCTACGGCGACAACGCCCCGGCGCTGGAGCCCGGGGCGTGGCCCACTCTGAACCGGGCGGACGCAGACGGTGCGGCGGTCGACGCGCACGACGTGCTGTTCTACGACGAAGGCTCGAGTGGTGTGCCCGGCGGTGATCTCTCGGGCAACCGCTTCCTCGGGATCTTCACCTCGGCGGGCGACGCCGCGTCGGACTTCACCGCGATCTGGGACTGAGTGCCGCTAGGCTACCGCTATGGCTGATCCCTCATCATCCGGTGCTGATACCGCTCCGACTCTCCGTTCCGTGACCGACGAGTTCCTGGCTCAGGAAGCCGCCATCCGGGAGGGCGGCGGTGCCAAGGCCATCGAGCGCCAGCACGCCAAGGGGCGGCTCACCGCACGCGAACGCATCGACAAGCTCATCGACCCCGACTCGTTCTTCCAGGAGTACGGGCTCTGGGCCGCCTTCAACATGTACCGCGAGCACGGCGGGGCCCCGGGCGCGGGCGTCGTCACGGGCGTTGGCACGGTGCAGGGCCGTCCGCACATGATCATCGCCAACGACGCGACCGTGAAGGCCGGCGCGTTCTTCCCGATGACCTGCAAGAAGATCATCCGCGCCCAGCACATAGCACGAATGGCGAGGCTCCCGCTTCTCTACCTCGTCGACTCCGCGGGCGTCTTCCTGCCGCTGCAAGAGGACGTCTTCCCAGACACCGACGACTTCGGGCGGATCTTCTACCTGAACTCGGTCATCAGCGCCGAGGGCATCCCGCAGATCGCCGCCATCATGGGCTTCTGCGTTGCCGGAGGCGGCTACCTGCCGGTTCTCTGCGACACACTGCTCATGACCGAGGGCTCGGGCCTCTACCTCGCAGGCCCCGCGCTCGTGAAAGCCGCGATCGGCCAGGAAGTCTCCGACGAAGAACTCGGCGGTGCCCAGATGCACGCGTCGATCTCCGGCACCATCGACTTCAAAGAGCCCAACGACGAGGCCTGCATCACCCGCATCCGCGAGCTCGTCGCGAAATACCCAGATGCCGACAAGGCGACGCCGCCGAGCCCGCCCGCGTTCCGCGACGGCGCAGACGTGCACAGCGTTTTCACCGACAAAGCCGGTGAGCAGTACGACGTGCGTGAGCTGCTCGCCTGTGTCGTTGACAGCAGGGCCGCCAAGAACGACGAGGGCCACGAATCGCTCGAACCCGACTTCGACGAGTACAAGGCCGAGTTCGGACCGTCGATCGTGTGCGGATACGCCAAGGTCGGCGGCCGCGCCGTGGGTGTCGTCGCGAACCAGGTCTCGATGGCGCGCCAGCACGAGCCGGGCGGGCACGGCGGGCCCACGAGCAGCGTGACGATGCCCCGCGTGATCTATGACGAGAGCGCAGACAAGGCGGCCCGCTTCATCATGGACTGCAACCAGCGCAAGATCCCCCTGGTCTTCGTGCACGACACCACGGGGTTCATGGTGGGCCGCGACAGCGAGCAGGCTGGGATCATCCGCGCGGGCGCGAAGATGGTCAACGCCATGTCCAACTGCGTCGTGCCCAAGATCGTGCTGATCACGGGCAGCAGCTACGGCGCGGGCAACTACGCCATGTGCGGCAGGGCCTTCGAGCCCTTCGTCACCCTCGCCTGGCCGGGCAGCAAGTGCGCCGTCATGGGCGCCGCCCAGGCCTCGGGCGTGCTCGCGACCATCGAGGAGCGAAGCCGCCAGCGCAAGGGCGAGGAGATCGACGCCGAGACGCACAAGGCCATCCTCGACGCCGTCCGCGCGAGCTACGACGAGCAGCAGGACATCCGCCACGGGGCGGCCCGGGGCTGGGTGGACCGGATCATCGAGCCCGACCGCACCCGCGAGGAGATCATCGCGGCGCTGGAGGCGGCGGGGAACTGGGACTGGTCGCGGGAGTTCAGGACCGGCGTCTTGCAAACATAACGTTATGTGATCTGCTAGGCTCGTTGCGTGGGTGATGACGTGGTCATCGTGGACGGTGTGGAGTGGCGGCAGCCCAGGGCCATGCCGGAGGATCTGCGCTGGGCGTACGACCCTGCAAAGGACGACCCCGAGCGTGATCCCGGTCTGCCGCGGGTGTGGATCGAGACCGACGAGCAGTACGCGCAGGTCGCGGCGTGCCTCCGAGAGAAGCGCACGCTTGAGGTGTTCGGCCTGGGCCTCGTCGACGACAAGCAGCGGATCAGCACCGCCGTCGTCGCCGATCTGCGCCGGCTGATCGAAACCATCCAGAAAAACACCAGCGGAGACGATGAGCGACCGGTGCTGTCGCTGCGAGCGGACGCCGTGGTGACCACATGCGATCTCTCGGACCTTGAAATCGTCCTCGAACTGGCGATAGCCTCAACGTTCGCCGCGGACGCCTGGTTCGCCCGGGCCAGCTTCGCCGCGCGCGCCTCGTTCGACGACGCCAGCTTCGCCGCGGGCGCCTCGTTCGGCGACGCCAGCTTCGCCGCGCGCGCCTCGTTCGACGACGCCAGCTTCGCCGCGCGCGCCTCGTGCGACGACGCCAGCTTCGCCGCGGACGC
>JANQQZ010000164.1 GCA_028284805.1 Phycisphaerales bacterium | reverse complement strand
TCAACGGGCTTGACGAGCGCAGCGCCGACGGTGGACGCCTGCTCGGGGGCGACGTCATCCGCGAACTCAACGCGCTCCAGCAGTTCGGTGGTCTGAGCTCTGTGGTCTTGGTCGGGCTCTTCATCTGGTTGCTCGACCCCGCCAGGGTCGCCAGGCTCTGGGATCTGGCGGCGGCGACGCTGTCGACCTCGGTCGTGGTGCTCGGCGCGAAGATGCTCATCGGCCGACCGAGGCCCCGCTTCGATGAGCCGGAGTTGATCCTCGGCCCATTTGCGGCCTACCCGCTGGGGCCTGGCGAGGGCGTGCACTACGCGTGGCAGTTCTGGGCGGGCATCTCGAGCGACCTCTGGTCGATGCCCTCGAGCCACACGTCGGGGGCGACGGCGCTCGCTGTGTTTCTGGCGTTGACGTACCCTCGGCTCAAGTGGGTGGCGGTCGGCTGGGTCGCGGTCGTCGGGTTCAGCCGGGTGCTGTTCGGCGCGCACTGGCCGTCGGACGTCGTGCTGGGCGCGGCGGTCGGCTACGCGGTGTCGCACGCGGCCGTGTCCGGCGGGTGGGGCCGGGCGATCGCCGGGCGGATGTCGCGTCGCGGAGCCGAGGCGGGGTGACTAGGATGGCGTTCGCTTGACACGGAGCGGTGGCCGAGCGGTTTAAGGCGCACGATTGGAATTCGTGTGGGGGTGCAAGCCCCTCGTGGGTTCGAATCCCACCCGCTCCGCTTTCGTTTTCGATTTGTCCTGGTTCGGGACGCTCCAGACTTGCATTTCAGCTGTGCTTTGCGGGATACGTGCGATTTCGCGGATGTCTCTGCATCGCGAGTTCATGCCCCGATCAGCCGAGAATCGCCTCGATCCTGTCAAGTGTTTCTCGTAGCGATATGCGGGAGGGATACCGAGAGGGAATCGGGGCTCAGCCCTGCACGGCCGCAAGCCCGAGTTGATCGGCTTGGCGTGCTACCAGCCTCCAGCCTCCGAAACGGTCTCACAGAGGCCTGCTCCGCTCCGCAGCCCTCTGATGCAGTTGGGAAGCGACATTGGAGTAGCATAGAAATCGGTACAAAAAAGAGGGGGGCAGTTCACAGTGACAACTACACGACACATCGAACTCCTCGCATGCCTTGCGATCGTGATGGTTCTCTTGTGCGGCCGCGCGTACGCGCAGCAGAGCACGGACCACCGCGACATTCAGCGACCGAACATCGTGTACATCCTCGTCGATGACATGGGCTACGGCGACTTGAGCGTGACCGGGCAGGTCCATTTCGAGACGCCGAACATCGATGCGATGGCGGCCGACGGACTTCTCTTCACGGATGCCTACGCCGGCTCGACAGTCTGTGCGCCGTCACGGGCGTCGCTGTTTGCGGGGCAGCACACGGGGAACGTGTGGCAGCGTGGCAATGCGGGCGATATCCAGTTCCGGGAGGACCCGCACGACATCACCGTGGCGAGTCTGCTCAAGAACGAGGGCTACGAGACCGCCCTTATCGGCAAGTCCGGGCTGTCGTGCAACAGCGAGGACGGTGGGCTTCCCAATCGCAAGGGGTTCGACCACTTCGTGGGCATGACCAGTCACCGGAGGGCGCACCGCCACTACCCCGAGTGGATCTGGAAGAACGGCGAACGGATGGACTTGGCTGGCAACCACGGCAAGACAGGCCGGCTGTATGTCAGCGAGGTGTTCACACAAGAAGCGCTCGACTGGATTGACGGTCGATCGGGTGATCGCCCGTTCTTCCTGCATCTGGCGCTCACACCGCCCCACGCGGATCTGGTTGCCCCGGACGAGTTCACATCGGCGTACGCCGATCGGTTTGACGAGATGCCGCACGACGCAGGCGGCTACTACAAGCAGCGCCAGCCCAAGGCCGCGTATGCGGCGATGATGAGTTTCATCGACGATGCTTTGGGCCGAGTCATCGACAAGCTCGAGCAGCAGGGCTTGGCCGAGAACACTGTGGTGTTCTTCACGTCGGACAACGGGCCGAGCTCCGAGGGTGGCAAGCGATCCGATGAGCTGGATTCGAACGGTCCGTTCCGCGGCCAGAAGCGCGATCTCTATGAAGGGGGCATCCGGCTGCCGCTCATCGTGCTTTGGCCCGGCACGATCGAGCCCGGCCGGACGAGCGATTTGCCGACGGCGATGTGGGACTTCCTGCCCACAGCTGTCGAACTGGCCCGCGGCACGGTTCCCGACTGGACCGACGGGATCTCGATCGTCCCGACGCTGCTCGGGAACGTTGGCGAGCAAAGAAAGCACGAGTACCTCTACTGGGAGTTCTACGAACGGGGCGGCAGCCAGGCGGTCCGCATGGGGCAGTGGAAAGGTGTGCGGCTGAACGCCATCAGGAACACGAACACGCCGATCGAGCTGTATCGTCTGGATCGTGATCCCGGGGAGACGCGTGACGTCTCTGCCGAGCATCCCGATATCGTGGACCAGATGCGTCGGATCATGCGCGACGCCCACACGCCGTCACCGGTGTTCAGCATGGCCAAGGGTGTCGATCGGAGCGCACTCCCGCTCCCACGAGAACGGCTGCTTCCGGCCGCGCAGACTGTGCCGCGCGAGATGTGGCGCGTCGCCGACGTCAGCAGTGAGAATGCGCGCCCCGGTCGACCGGGCCCGCTTGCCTTCGACGGACGGCCGCGGTCGTGGTGGCACACCGAGTTTCAGCCGGCGAAGCCGGCGCACCCCCACCACCTCACGATCGATCTCGGCGAACCAACAACCATCGCCGGCTTCCGGTATCTGCCGCGGCAGGACGGCAGCGACAACGGCAGCATCGGTCGCTACTCGGTCTACCTGAGTGAGACGCTGGAGCGCGGCGGCCCGATCACGGAGGGCGCGTTCGACGCGTCGAAGCGTCAGAAGGAAGTGCGCTTCGAGCGGCCGATGACCGGCCGGTACTTCACGATTGTCGCGCACAGCTGCGTGGCCGGCACGCCGTTCACGTCGATTGCTGAACTGGATCTGCTGGCTGTCGGCACCGGCGCGCCGAGCGGCGCCGACACCACTGGCGTGCCTTGATCTGCGGTCGGGGATGCCACGCGCTCGTTCGGGTCGGCCCCACAATGCGCCGCATGCTCTCTCGATCACGGTCGATGCGTGAATGGCGTCTAACCCAAACCCGCCACGCTGTGGGTTGAGGGCACAGCGATCACCAAATCGGGATCTGAATCAGAACGACTGATCGGCTTGTGGACCCGAGTGGTGCCTCGGTCAGTGCGATGAGCACGAGATTATTCCTATCAAAATGCAAATACGCTCTCCGTTGATCGGTTGGCATGCCTGCTGAATGGAAGACGACCGATAACACGAAGGGAGGCCGTGAAACAGTCTATGAATGTGTTGCATCGAGCCGGGCGTTTCGATACGCTCGGCAATGGCCGGGCCGTTCGCAGACGGTCGAGGCCGATGCCTTGCAGGGTAAGGGAGAGACACAGATGAAAGCTGCAATCGTTCTGATGGGTTCCTGTGCGCTGGCGTCGATGGCTTCGGGCCAGGCGATGTTCGCGCCGTACATGCCTGGTGATCTGGGCGCCGATCTGCTTGTCGATGAGGCAGTCACCGGCGGCAGCGATCTCAATGTCGATAACGGCATCGCCGCGTTCGCGGCGTGGGAGTTGACAGGCCTGTTCAACCCGGGTGACGAGGTCTCGCTCACCGGTGTTGTGCTGCCGCTCTGGGCGAACAACCCCGACAGCGACGCGACGCAGAACACCCAGAACGGAACGTTCACCATCGAGATCTACGGCCTGGGTGGCGGTGGCAACCCGAACCAGTACGGCGGGCTGGCCGATGAAACGCTGCTCGGCTCGGCCGATGTTGACTTCGGCCTCGCCGGGACGGGCGTGTTCGTCGCGGGCGCGATGTTTGATTCTCCGATCGACTTCGTCGCGGACTCAACCGGTTTCGTCATGCGTGTGCGCAGCACCGGCGCGTTCCGCTTGAAGAACGGCCCGCAACCGAGCTCGGCCCGCCGGATCAACCTCAACAGCGGCAACCGGGTCGGGAACGAAGGTGCTCAGTACACCAACTTCACGATCGCGGGCACGGTCATCCCGGCTCCGACAACGGTCGCTCTGCTCGGACTCGGTGGGCTCGCGGCCTCCGGGCGTCGTCGCGCTTCGCACTGAGTGCGAACGCCAGGCTGGCCACGGCAGAGGCACCGATGATCCAAGCCGATTGAACTCTCGACCCGAGGAGAAGGAGCATGCGCGTGTTTGAGGGTTCTTCTTCGCTCGGGCCCGTTCGGCTGGTGTCTGCTGCGATCGCTTGGTTCTGTCTGGCAGCAACGGCACACGCGCAGCCCAACATCGTGTTCATCATCTCGGATGATGCCGGCTGGGCCGACTTCGGCTTCAACGATCAGGGTAACGGCGAGATCCCAACGCCTGCGCTCGACTCGATTGCTGACCGCGGGCGGTGGTTCCGGGCCGCGTACACCGCCCCGGTCTGCAGCCCGAGCCGGGCGCGCATGTTTCTCGGTGTGCACAACCAACGTACTGGCTACGACAACAACGCACCCGACTCGCTCGACGCCTCCGACAGCCAGGTAGAAGGGCTGCACCTGAGCGATACGACGCTCTTCGAGCGGCTCAACGACGCTGGCTATCACGTCGGCTACTTCGGCAAGTGGCATCTCGGCACCGAGCTCGACGTCGTGCAGGGCAGCACGGTCGTCACGGAGGGCAACCTGCCTGTTCGGCACGGTATCGACTACTTCTGGGGCATCACGTCAGGCTCGCGAAGCTACTTCATCGGTGACACGTCGGGATACTCCAAGCTCCTCCGCGAGATGACGCTCAACACGGCGACGAACCAGATCACCGACACCGTTATCGAAGGCAACTACCCGACAAACGCGTACCTGACTGACATCATGGCCGACGAGGTTGCAGACTACATCGGCGTTCGGTCGCAGGCGGGTGGCCCGTTCTTCGCGATTGCGTCCTTCACCGCGCCGCACGGCCCGCTCCAGGCCACACAGGAATACTTCGATCGCGTTGACAATCTGGGCTTGGGGCTAACCGGTAACCGCCGGACCTATGCCGCCATGATGATCGCGTTCGATGATGGCGTGCAGACGATTCTCGACAGTCTCGATGATCCGAACGGGGATGGAGACACCGCAGACAGCATCCTTGACAACACCGTCGTGTGCTTCATAAACGACAATGGGGGCGAGACCGCCAACTCCGCGCGGAACTTCCCGCTGCGCGGGAAGAAGTCGGACACATTCGACGGCGGCATCCGCGTCATGATGGCGATGGCAGGTCCCGGCATCCCGAACACCGGGGCTTCGTTCGACGACCCGGTGGACTCGGTCGATCTGACGCCCACATTCCTGACCCTTGCGGGCCAGCCGCTCGGTCCGAGCGACTTCACAGACGGCGTCAACCTGCTCCCCTACCTCAACGGCACGCTCTCCGGAGCCCCGCGGGACACCGTGTTCGTTCGCGGCAACAACCCGATCGTCGCCGGCGCTCGGCAGGGCGACTTCAAACTCACCATCGAGAACATCGGCGGGCCGTTCCTGTACGACATCGTGAACAACCCCGCCGAGAACAGCGTGCTCAACGATGCGTTCCCCGGTGTTGTCAAGGACATGACGAACATCATCAACGCCTTCGAGGCCGAGTACACCAAGCCTCGATGGGGCCCCACCGACGTCAACATTGGTGTCGATGGCTTCGAGTACAGGGCCTCGGCTGTCGGCTCGGGTGGCTGGACGGACGCAGGGGCTTGGCAGGGCGAAGGGGGTTCGCCCGCGACAGCGACGCTCTTCCCGCGCGATGCCTATGCGAACCTGCGTCTGACCTTCCCGACCGCCGCGAGCGCGTACGTTGCAACGAGTTCGCTCGCCAGGCTCAACCAACTCAAGGCGATGGCGAACTCCGTGACCTTCACCGGCACGCACACGAGCGCTTTGGATTCCGGCGTCACGATCGCGGGTTTACCGTTGATGCTGACCGACGCACTCGACGGCACTCCTCCGAGCCTCGCGATGGACACCACCGCGACCGGATTGGGCGAGCACCCGGCAGTCATCGATCTCGACGTGTATGCGTGGGACGACGTGTTCATCGAGGGCACCGGCAACCAGATGCTCGTTGTCTCCGGCGGGCTGTTCGAAGAACGGGCGGGACGACACTATCTCAAGACCGGCGGGTTCCCGATGGAGCTCACCGGGCGCGTCGACACCACGGGCGAGTTTGCGATCGCGGAAGGGCGAGTCACGGTCCGCCAGTCGGGTGAGCTGGGGCCTGCGATCGTACATGTCGACGGCGACGCGCTGCTCGTGCTGACCGACCCGGACGATGCGTTCGCTCCGGATCTGCTTGGAAACATGACCGTGCTCGACATCGAGACCCCGACCGAGGGCCTCGAGGCGCCGGTGGCCCTCGACTTCGAAGGCGTAGAGATTGTGGGCGCCGTCGCGGCCGACGGCAGTGTGCTTGCCGGTGAGTTCTTTGATGCGAGCTCGCATCCCTCGCTGTTCTCGGGAACCGGGAGGCTTCGTATCAGGGGACCGCTCGATTGCGCGGGGGATCTCAACAACGACGGGTACGCCGAGTTCTTCGACACGCTGAGGTACCTAGAGCTGTTTGATGCCGCCGAGGGCTGCGGCGGTGGCGGGCCTGCGCTGCCCGGTGGCATCCGGGTGAACAATCAGGCCTGGAGCGACGTGCCCGGTGATGGGACCTGGGATCTTGCGCCTCCAGGTACCGATGCATCTCGCGTGTGGACGTTCGGCGGGGCCTTGTCGCCCGAGGCGGTCAACGACAGCCCCGCGCCGCTCATCGACGCGGCCTACCGGTTCCCTGCTGCCTCGGCGAGCAGCGCCGGCTACGAAGACCCCTCGCGTTCACCGAGCACCATCGAGATGTGGTTCCGGGCGACCGAGACAGGAACGCAGCAGATCCTGTGGGAGGCCGGCGGCGGTGCCCGCGGGGCGGCGCTGCTGATCGAGAACGGGCAGATCCATCTCGATGTCCAGAACGGCTCACCAACGCCCGCTCGGGTCTCGGCCCCCATCACAACGGACTGGCATCAAGTCGTCGGCACGATCAACATCAACACGGGCGAAGTGCGGCTCTACCTCGATGGACAGTTCGAGGCGTTTGTGAACACAGGCGGGACCGAACGCTGGGCCGGTGGCAATCCGTCTGGCCTCGGACAGGTCACCTCATCGATGGTCGGCGGGCTCAGCCCCGCTCCGTTCGACGGCCTCATCGCGATCTATCGGTTCTATCAGAACACCCTGCTGTCGGACTCGCAGGTGACGACCGCGTATGACGCGGTGATCCTCGCGAGCGAACCATGCCCGGGTGCTGTGGATCTGAACAGCGACGGCGTGCTCGACTCGGCCGACATCTTGCAGCACTTGCAGGATCTCGCGGGCTGCAACTAGGGCTCCCGAGCTGCATCAACTCCCACCCGCTCGGCGAGAATCGCTCGGAACCGACTCAGCGTTGCGCGATGCTGCGCATCGGTTGCGACGTTGTGCCATTCATCCGGGTCGGTGTCGTGATCGTAGAGTTCCTCGGCCCCGTCGTTGTACCGGATGTAACGCCAGCGCACGCCTCGAAGCGACCAGTGCTGCCGAGTGGGATCGTTGTAGTCAGCTTCCGTTAGCGGTTGGTGCGCCCCTTCGTCGGCATGCAGCATGGTGAGCGCAGCCTCGGGCCCGGACCATTTACCCGCCGAGGGGTCCTCAAGCAGCGGGCGCAGCGAGAAGCCATCGAGCGGGTGCCCGCGGTCATTCTTTCTGGTGTCACTGGGTAAGCCGCAGAGGTCGACCAGCGTTGGATAGAGGTCGATCAATGAGACAGGCTGGTGAACCCTTGCTCCTGCCGAACTCACCCCCGGAGCGCGGACCAGCAGGGGAACTCTCACGCTCTCTTCCCAGAGCGCGTTCTTGAACAGGAAGGACTTCGGGCCAATGCCGAAACCGTGATCGCTCGTGATGATCACGACCGTGTTGTCAGCGAACGGAGAGCCATCGATCGCATCGAGCACACGACCGATCTGGTCATCTACGAACGCGGTCGACGCCAGGTACGCCTGCGCGAACCGACGGAGGCCCTCTTCGGACGAGCCGTACGACTGCGCGATCAAGCGGCGGTAGCGCCGACCCTTGACCTCCGGGGTGAAGTGATCTGCGTAGTGCGTGTCGGCTGCGTCGTTCTCAAGCATCGGCGGGAGCGCGACATCGTCGAGCGGGAACCGCTCGAAGTACTCGGACGGGGCGTGCATCGGGGTGTGCGGGCGGATGAAACCGATCCCGATGAAGAACGGGCCTGTCTCGTGCTGACTGTCGCTTGCCGCGGCGAACCGTTCGAGACGGCGGACCGCCCATGATGCCACGCGCTCGTCGGGTGTCGCTTCGCCCGGCGTGAAGGGCACGCGGGTTCCCACACCGGCGGCCCAGCGCTTTCGGCCTAGCACCCACTCTGCACGATCGTCGATCGGACCGAACGATCCGTCGATGGCGCCGATCGACGCGAACGGCTCAGCAACATCGGGGTGCGCGACGGTCTGACCGTCTTCGACCACGAGCGGGCCGTAATCGGCGAGCATGGGCATCTCGTCCCACTCGTCTTTCCGCTGATGATGCATGAGCTTGCCCGCACCGACCACGCGGTAGCCGTTGTCGCGGAAGTGCTGCATCATCGTCTTGGAGTTCGCCAGGACCTCGTTCTCGAACCAGGGCGACCAGAACAGGTTGCCGGAAGTGTGCGGCTCGATGCCGGTCAAGAAGCTCGCGCGTGACGGCGCGCACACGGGAGTGCTGCACATCGCGTTCTCGAAGCTCACCGCTGTCTCTGCAAAGGCATCGATGTGCGGCGTGTGCGCCTGCGGATGCCCGCCCAGAATTCCAACCCAGTCGTTCAGGTCGTCGCACACGATCAGCACGACATTGGGGCGGATCGGCTCGTTCGGGAAACGACTCTCGCCCGCAGCAGACGATGCGAACAGCGAGACGACCAGCAGCGGAGCGACGCGCGACGCGTTCACGGCAGTTGTCGCTCGGCTTCACGGCCAACCACGTCGGTCCGGTGTTTGCGACGCTGAAAGTTCTCCCACTTGTCGCCTTCGCGCCAGAGCGGCTCGACGGTCTGGTCGTGCCACAGTTCGTAGCGCGTCATCAGCCGGGTGACGAGTTCGGGGCGAGCCTCCGCGAGATCGGTTGTCTCGCCCGGATCCGCGGGGATATGGAAGAGCATCGGATCGCTCGCATCGGTGAAGATGAGCTTCCACGGGCCGTTGCGAACCGCGCCCGCGGGGCCTCGCTCCCAGAACAGCGACTCGTGAACCGCGTCATCGCGCCAAGGGCCTGGCTCGGCGAGCGGGACGAGCAAGTCGCGGCCATCGAGTGCTGGCGAGCCATCCGCCGGACCGCCCGCGATCGCGACCGCGGTCGCGGTGAGATCCATCGCAGACACGACAGGTGTGAACACGGTGCCCGGCTCGACGATCCCGGGCCAGCGGATCGCGCAGGGCACGCGGATGCCGCCCTCCCACTTGCTGCCCTTCATGCCTCGGTAACGCCCGTTGTCCGACCCGTTGTTGGTCGCGCCGCCGTTGTCATTGAAACACATCACAACGGTGCTATCCGCGATCCCAGTCTCGTCGAGTGTGTCGAGGATGAGCGCCACGTTCCGGTCGTAGGCTCGCTGCATCGCGGCATAGATCCGGCGGCGTTCGGGCTCGATGTCGGCGACCGCTTTCACGTCGGCCTCGAGGGCGTCCATGGGAGTGTGCGGTGCGGTGAACGAGACAAACAGATAGAACGGTTCCTCATGCTGGCGTCGGATGAAGTCCGCCGCCTGCTCGCCGATCCAGTCGGTGATGTAGAAGCCGTCGATCGCGTGCTCATCAACCCACTCGATCTGCGGCGAGCCATCGGGGCCGGCGGTCGTACTTTGAAGCCCCTGCCGCGTGCCCGCGCCGTCGATGGCAAAGAAGGATCGGCTCCCGGCGATCAGCCCGTGGAACTCGTCGAATCCCTGGTCGATCGGCGTGAGTCCCTGTGCCGATCCGAGGTGCCACTTGCCGATGATGCCGGTCGTGTAGCCGTGCTCGGCGAGGTGTTCGGCGACCGTGAACTCGTCCGGGCTCATGCCAAGCCCGGCATTGGAGGCAGGGCCAGTCAGGTTCGAGTGGTGCCCGAACCGCTGCTGATATCGACCGGTGATGAACCCAGCGCGGGACGGGCTGCACACCGAGGCCGTCGTGTAGAACTGCGTCAGCGTCGCGCCCTCGCGGGCGATGCGATCGATCGCGGGCGTGGGCACGACCCGCCCACCAGTGAAACCGAAGTCGGCGTAACCGGCGTCGTCGCTGAGAATCACCACAACGCTGGGGCGATCCTGCCCCGCGGCCAACGAGCCGGCTGCGGCAATCGCGCACAAAAAGAACAGTCGCAGCATGGGTGATCTCACTTCAGCAGTGCCTCGGCCGGCCACGGTTGCGCGTCGTCCATGTCCACCCGGATCAGTCGCTCGTCCTTGACACGCGACGACATCAGCCCGCTGATCTCAACCATCTGATCGGGCTGTTCGCCGATGCGTACGGTGTGCTCGCCCTCGATGAAGGTGTGCGCCGATACGGTGCTCTCGGCCCACCGCTTGGTGTAGAGCAACTCACCCGAGGCCGAGTGGATGACCTGTACGACGGGCTCGTCGACGCCGGCGATCTCGATGACGGGCAGGTATGCGATGGGCTCACGGCCGTACTGTTCACGCTGGGTCACGGTGAGCGGCCAATGCTCGTACTGCCACGCGTCGGCGCTGGTGACGTCGATCCATCTGGGCCAGCACTGCATCGTGATCGTGCGCGTCTCGGTGTTGAAGCGAACGAGCCCGTAGCCCTCGGCAAGCCCGCCGTATGTAGACGGATCGTCGCGGCGCGGCTGCACGGTCGCATTCGCATACGCCATCATCGAGATCTTGTTGCCAAAGCCATCGACGTAGTCACCGATCAATGGGTCCGGGTGATCACCTGCTGAACGCTCGGCGAAGGGGGCCCACCGGCGAGGCCAGACGTTCATGATCGCGGGCGAGGCGAACGCAACGCCGGCGTCGCGGAAGTCGTTGATGCCGAGGTGCGCAACGGTCGGCAGGTGCTGGTCGCCGCAGAGCATGACGGCGAAGCACCGCCGGATCTCGGCGAGGGCTTCGTTGCGTCCGGTCTGTGGCCAGCCGTTGGAATCGAAGTCCATGACGAGCTTGCCGCCGCCCTGCGGATCGAAGTCCTTGCCGCCCGGGCCGATCCAGGGGCCGCTGAGCTGGCCGATGTGCCCGAAGATCGTCTGCGACAGTACAGCCTTCATCTCGACGCCGGTCCAGTCCTGCCCCCAGTGCCGAAGGAACGCGAGCTGGCGGTCACCGAGGAGCTCAGCCTCGGGGACATCCACACGCGTGGGGTCAAACGCCTGATCCTCGGTGACCTCGTCCACGCGCCCTGCTTTGCGCACGAGCGGCGCGAGCACGCCCTTGGGGCCGGTCTTAAACTTGCGGTCTTCAATGATCGCAAAGTCGATCGATCCAACGCGCAGCGAGGTGTAGTACACGCCGATGTCCTGGTGAATCGGCGTGGGGTCGTATGCATCGGGTAGATGCCAGGTCTGGGCGAGCTGCACGCTGTTCACGTAGCGCGGGTCCATGATGTACCCGCCGTCCTCGCCGCCCTTGGTTGACGAACGCACACCGCCCTGGCCCCACAGGTTGCCCTGGCCCACGTCGTGATCATCGGGGATGGTGACCGTCGGCCGGTTCCGTGTCAGCTCGCCGAACTGTCGTCCAAACGCCAGCCACGATTGCAAATGAAATCGGTGGTCGTAGACCTGATCGCCGCCAAAGAAGAGAAGATCTGGGTCTTGCGCGAGCAGGTTGTCGACGATATCCGCGCGCGGGCCGTGGTCCTCGTTTGAATTGCAGCTGAGGGATGCGACAACGATCTCGGTTTGGTCGACCGGGTCTTTGCGGATGACTCCGCCGTACTCGGCCTCGCCTCCGGCGGCGACGACGCGGTAGTTCCAGTCGCGCGAGTGGTCCCAGTCGTTGACACGGAAGTGTGCGGTCCATCGGCCGAAGTCTTCCAGCGGGCCGCCGTAGGACGAGTCATCGACGTTGACTCTCGCCATGGTGACCCACCGGCCGTCGCGTTCGATCTGGAGATCCGCGGATCGCCCGACGTCGTCGGCGAGCGGGTACAGCTGCGCCGTGAGCTTGAGCGTGCCATCGTGCACGGTGTAGAGCGTGAAGCAGATCGCCTCTTCGGGCGGGCGATCGATGTTGCGCCAGGCCTTGTCTTGAGCGTTCGACGCGAAGGAACCAGCAACGGCGACGGCGGCGATGAAGGCGCGAGTCAGTCTGTTCATTTGAGTCTCGTGATGATGGGCAGCGGACTGCCGTTCAGCTTACTGCTTCGTCGGGTCCCAGCTGCCGAGCGCTGGGTATGCCGGGGGAACCATCGTTTCTGTCCATCGCCTGACGCGCTCGATCAGCTCGAGCGCCGCGGTCGGTTCGCGATCGGCTGTGTTGCTGGTTTCCGATGCGTCAGCGGCAAGGTCGAACAGGAATCGCTCGGGCTTGTCCTGGTTTTCCTTGCCCCTGAACTCAATGGCCTTGCTGTCGCCGACGCGGATCGCCACCTCGTCGTGGTTCGGCACCCACCAGTAGACCGCGTCGTAGGGCCGGTCGGTGGTACGCCCGTTGACGAAAGGACGGATGTCGACGCCGTCGAGCGGCTTGTCGGGGTTCGAGGCGACACCCTCGCCCGCGGCGGCGGCGATCGTCGCGGCGATATCCAGCGACGTCATTGGATGCTCGTACACAGCGCCGGCCGGGAGCTGAACCGGCCAACGCATGGCCAGCGGCACACGAACACCGCCTTCGAACAGCTCTCGCTTGAATCCGCGCAGCGGGTCGTTGCTCGATGCGTTGTTGCGGGCGCCCCCGTTGTCGGAAAGAAAGACGACGAACGTGTTGTCGGCAACACCCTGGCGGTCGAGGGCGTCGAGCACGCGGCCTATGCCGTCGTCCATCGCGCTGACCATAGCGGCGTACACCTTGCGGCGGCCTTCGAGTTCGGGGAAGCGGGCGAGGTACTCCTCCGTCGCCTGCATCGGCGTGTGCGGCGCGTTGTATGCGAGATACAGAAAGAACGGTCCGTCGTGGGCTCGATCGACGAAGTCCGCCGCGGCGTCGCTGAGCTCGTCGGTCAGGTAGGCTTCGGTAGCGACACGCTCGCCATTGTGCAGCAGCTTGGTGCGATACCAGTCCCACTGCTTGCGGACCTCGGACAGGTCTTCGAGCGTGAGGTTCTCCGCGAAGTAGTCGTGACCACCCGAGAGGAAGCCGTAGAACTCATCGAATCCTCGCTCGCGTGGGCGCAGGCCGGGGAAGGTTCCGAGGTGCCACTTGCCGACGGCCATGCTGGTGTAGCCGGCGGGGCGCAGCATCTCTGCGATTGTCAGCTCGTCGCGGGGCACGCCGTTGTGCACCGTTGGGTCGATCGTTGGATTCAGTGAGGAACCGAATCGGTGCTGGTACCTCCCGGTGATCAACCCCGCGCGGCTGGGTCCGCAGACCGCCGAAGTGACGTAGCCGTCCGTGAACCGCACTCCTTCGGCCGCGATGCGATCGATGTGCGGCGTCGGGATGTCTTGGCACCCGTTGAAACCGACGTCGGCGTAGCCCAGATCATCGGCGATAATCACAACGAGGTTGGGCGGGTCATCCGAGGTAGAGGCGAACGGAACGGTGAGCAGGCAGGCGAGCAGCGCTGCGATCATGGTTCGGGCTCCGCGGGGTCGGCCTGCGACGCGGCGTCGATTCGAAGGGAAAGGGCAGCACGAGCCGAGACCCGTGCTGCCCGTTGTGGTTTAGCCATCGCCGCGGCATGCCGCGACGCATCCGAGGATTATCGACCGGCGTCGATCTGCTTGAGCGCCTCGATTGTGTCGAGGAAGTTTGCCGAGCCGTCCCCGTTGACGTCATTGCGTGCGTTGATCGTGTTCTGACCCGTCGTCTCGGCGGCATACCGATCCGCGATCAATGTCGGAATCGGCCCGGCCTGTGTGATCTTGATCGGCCCGACGAGACCATTGAAAGGAGACACGGTCCCAGTCGTCAGCGAGCTTGGCAGCCGAACGCTCCCAAAGAAGTTTGCAAAGCCCGACGCATTGCCACCGACATAGTTGTTGTTCGACGTGAACGGCGGTGCGAATCCGGCACCCGGCGAGAACACATCGACATCATCGGCGGTTCCGAACACCCCGTCCGGACCAGATTCATCGTTCAGGGCGGCCACCTGTGCGCCATCGACGTAGAGCTCAATGCCCTGGCCGATGTCTTCCACTTCGTTGTTGAACGCACGAACGACGATCTCGACTTTGTGCCACCCCGTCGTCAGTACGCCCGGCGCCGAAGCAATCTCGACTTCATCGAGGCCGTCGTCTGACGAGGTGTTGATCGCGGCCAGCAGCTGATCCCCAACCATACATACGCTGAAGCCGACGGCATCGCCTCCGGCCTCGTAGAGGCAGTGGCTGCCCGTGAGATCATCGGGGTTGATCCAGAACTCGACGTGTGCGGAGCTGTTATCGTCGAGCGGTGTCGGCGCGGGCCCGCGGAATCCTTCGACACCATCAAGGACAAAGGCGCGTCGGATCGTGGGCAGCGCCGGGTTGTTGACCTCCACGGGAACAAGCGTGCTGACGGTCGGGAAGCGGAACGTCGGCTCGGTCTGGAAGAAGCCGCCCTTGCTGTTCCAGTGGAAGTCTCCCGTGTACAGCTCGTTCAGCTCCGGGTCGTGCATGTGCACGCCGCCGTTGCGATCGATGAACGGGAAGACGACCTGCGGCGACACCGGGGCGGTTGTTGCCGCCTCTGCCAGCCCGAGCACGGCGAGCTGGTCGGCGTTGTCCGCGACACCACTGCCGTCGACGTCGCCCCGACGGGTGGACGCGCCACTGTCGGTGAGCGCGTTGTAGTTGTCGGTAATCTCAGAGTTGAACAGATCGATACCGTAGTAGCGGAACACGCCGATCAGCCCGTCGAAGTTGCCGGTGAACTCTGCTGCGGCAATTGCATCCGCCGCAATCGTCGCGTCCGGGAAGGCCGGGTCCTGAGCGAGCTTACCCATGCCTGCGGGGTTGCCGCTCGACCAGCGGTAGTTCGCCGCGGGCGGGATCGGCTGCGAGTTCACCTGAACGCCATCGAGATACGAGTCGATCGTGAAGTCGACGTAGTTGACGCGGACCACGGCCTGGTGCCAGCCTGTATCGGTCAGCACTTCGCGATGCGAGACGCCGTAGACGTTGCCACCGGCCCCGTCCGTCGCCGACGCGGCATAGACGAGCTCGTTGTCATCGAGGCAGATCGCCACACCCTTGTTGCCGGCACCGATCTCGAAGATCACGTGTGTACCGGTCAGATTGTCAGGCTTGAACCACACCTCGAACGTGCCCGAGCGGCCGGCCGGGGCCTGGCCTTCCCAAGCCGTGCCGATTGCCTCACCCGCAGCCTCGGGGAAGCGGAATGCGCCGGTGATGCCCGGTACGGCTGGGTCGCTGACGACCTCGGGGTACTGCCGATCCATCGAGTCGTACGTAAAGCGGAGCCCGTTGCCGAAGTTCGTCGCGGGCTGCTCGGCCCGCCAGGCGGTCTCACTGTTCTCACCCGCAAAGCTGGCGTTCCAGAACAGGTTCGGGAAACCGCTGACGACGGTGATCGGTACCTGCCCGGAAGCGAGCCCGGCGGCGGCAACAACGCCCGCCGCGACGCTCCGGACAATCCAACGCGACGCGTGACCAGACTCGATTTTCAGGGCCGAACGCATGACAAGTCCTTCCTTCTTTCCCATGACCTCTTCATCCCCGTTCGCTGCGTCGGAGCCGCAGTCAGTTTCTTTCACTCGGTCCTGTATGCCACGGCATGCGGACTCGAACAGTATCTGAAACAGCTTCGAGAATACAAGACCGACCCATCGACCGCAAGAAAGCGGGGGCGAAATCTGCTTCCAAATTTGTTTGCATTTTACTTGGATTTGGGCGAGAACAAAAAGTTCTCGGGCATTCGAATCTGTTTCAAATACTGTTGCATGCATCGGGCCGATCTGATAGCATCAGACCGTACCACTCGGTATATACGGGAGTTCGAAGCGATGGAACAGAGCACACGCCCAAACAACCGCTCAGGCTTCACCCTTATTGAGTTACTGGTCGTCATCGCGATTATCGCGCTGCTGATCGGGATCCTCTTGCCGGCGCTCGGGCGTGCTCGCGAGGCGGGACGCAAGATCGTCTCGGCGAGCAACCAGCGTCAGGCGCTCATCGGCATGCAGACCTTTGCCGGCGACAACGACGCCTTCTTCCCCGGCGTGACCAGTTTCGCGAGCGGCAGCACCAATGTTGGCGGGGGGGCGGCCAACCCCTTTAACCGACCCTTTGAGGACGCCAGCAACATCGACGATTGGTCCGCCAGCGGGGGCGGCGCGGGTCGGCATATCCCTGCACGTTACCTGCTCCTGCTCCAGGGAGGCTACGTTGATGGCGAGACGATCGTTTCGCCGCTGGAGGGCCGCTATTTCCTACCGGACGTCGACGCATTCGGCGAAGCGGTGGACACCGTGCGGGGCGGCAGCAACCTGCCCCAGCCGATCTGGGTCGACTACAAGCCCGGCGGCTGGGAGGCGACCAACGGCTTCCAGTACGACTACAGCATCAAGACAGTCTTCTACTCCTATGCGATGCTCGATCTGTTCAACCAGGACATCCCCGTTGTCTTTGAGTCGCTGCTCCGCGGCTGGTCATCCGAAGCCGGCGGCGAAACACCGATCATGAGCGATCGAATGATCTACTGGGACGAGGACGCGAAGCAGAATCAGACCCGCCAGAGCCTTTGGGTCAAGGACGACGGGGGCTGGAAGGGCCACATCGGCTTCGGCGACGGGCACGTCGACTGGTACGACGAGCCGAACCTGAAGCGGACCCGCTTCGGCGGCCGGGTCACCGAGGGCGTGAACAACGCCAACAACAACAACGACAGCGGCCCGCTCGACCGCTCCGGCGATGACATCTTCGCCATCGGCACCGGGTTCGGAAAGAAGACGCAAGATGTCGGCATGGTCGTCGGCTGGGGCAGCCAGACGTTCCGCACCGGTTCAGACCGCAACACTCGATAAAGAGAGATCCGAACCACGAACCGCCGCGAACTGCTGTTCATGGCGGTTTTTTCATAGAAGCAGCTGAGGAGTTGACGACGTGATCCACCGATTCCTTGCCACCGCGTGCGCGACGATGCTGCTTGCTCCTCCGACAGCCGCCGCGCAGACCGCCAACCTCGCCAAGTATCAGTTTGCTTCCGCCAACACCTTCACCGATTCGCACTCGCCGCAGTATCTGACAGATGGCAAGATCGGCCCGCGGAACCGCTGGGCCACCGGCGGCGGCGGGCGGCATCGCTGCAACATCTTCTTTGATGCGCCGATCGAGATCGGGAGCCTTCACGTGTACTCGTTCGGGTACGACGGTGGGCCGATCGAAGGCTTCGACGTGAACTATCGAAACAGCAGCGGGCTCGTGGTGCCCGTGCCTGGCGCGTCGGTCTCGGGAAACTCGGAGCTTGGCGTCAACCTGGTCTTCGCATCGCCCGTGACCACCGACCAGATCCAGCTCACGATCGATGACCAGTTCGCCCGGATCGACGAGATCGCGGCGTTCCCCCCGAACGGCGGCGCGGGGTTCCCGCTGGGCACCGATATCGACCCGCACCTGGCGCGCCAGCACAAGCTCGCGCTCACAATCGCAAGCTCCACCGCTGCCGGCACGACTCGCCGAGCGATGGTCGATGGCTATGTCAACAACACGACGTTCTGGCAGAGCGGCCCCGCCGGTCCGCACACGATCGAGTTCGATATCACAGACCCGCCCGAAACGTCCAACCCCCCATCAATCCGTACTGAGACAACACCAGTGCTGATCGGTGGGTTCGACCTCTACAGCGGTCTGAGCAACGGCTCCGGCGTCATCACGCGCGGCAAGCTGCAGACGTTCGACGGCACAACCGGCTCATGGACCGACATCGCGGGCTCGGAGTTCACAGGCAACGCGTCGGGCACGCTCCGGGTCATGCTGCCCGCCCCGGTCGAGTCTGCACGGTTCCGGCTCGTGGTGAACGATCTCGGACCTGTCATCATTCGGGAGTTTGTGCCGCTGCCCGCAGAGCCGGGGGTGCCGTGGCCCAGCGGCATCGGTGTCACGTTCTCCGATGTTCTGGATTACCGCGAACTCGACGACTTCTTCTACACGCTCGAACCCGACGGCACCGGCCTTTCGCTGACCACCGACGCGAACGGTCAGGTCAGCACGCAGAGCGAGCCTTCGCTGCTGACGCAGAAGCACAGGCAGCACTACCAGGTGCTGCTCGATGTCGGTACCGACACATACCGCATCCGCAACCGCGTCAGCCGGCTGTGTCTCGGGCTCGACTCGATCTCGCTCGCCGCGGGCACGGCGGTCATTGAGACCGAGTACCTGGGCATGCCGCACCAGCGGTGGCGGCGCGTCGTTGACGTCTTCGGGCACACGCAGTTCATCAACGCGTATTCGGGTCTGGCGATCGAGGTTGGCGGCTCTAGCGCCGGCGCAACGCTTACGCAGCAGGCGCCCTCGACGACCGAGCCGTTGCAGTGGTTCGATCTCGTCGAACGCGATCATTTCCCCAAGAAGGGGTCGGGCGGCATGCCGTTCCGCGCCGAGGAATACGGCGTGAGCTGGGCGTACAACTGGGGCAAGCTGGGCACCGATTTCCCGGAGAACGTCGACTATTGGCCCATGCAATGGGGCAGCTTCTTCTGGGACGACTGGCCCGAACTCGTTCCCGATTGGAAGCGCGACGGCGACCCATACATGCTCATGGGGTACAACGAACCCGACGCCCAGAGCCAATCCAACATCCCGGTGGCATCGGCCGTTGCGATGTGGCCCAGGCTAGAAGTCGTCAACACGCCCCTGCTCGGCCCGGCGCCGGTCAATCCAACCAACGACTGGATCCTTGATTTCATGCAAGGCGCAGCCGACAACGAGATGCGTATCGAGTACGCGGCGGTGCACCGGTACCCGGGTCCGGATGCCAACAACTTCATCAACTCGCTCGAAACGACATACAACACGTTCGGCCTTGATCTCATCGTGAGCGAGTTCTCCGTGGTCGACTGGAACGACACCAACAGCTGGACCAACGACGAGGTGTACAACTTCTTCCCCGAGGTGTTCTGGCGGATGGAGAAGCTGGACTACGTCAAGCGATTCGCGATCTTCGTCTTCACGGACGATCCGTCCAACCCGATCTCCGACAACCGCGGCGAGATGCTCAACGCCGACGGAACGCTCACCCCCGAGGGCAAGCTCTTCTCGGCTTGGGATGGCGACACGGTCATCCGGACCGACACGCCGTATCACCTGCACAACGAGGGACAGTTCAAGCGGCCCGGGTCGGTCGAAGCCGTGTCCGGCCCACAGTCGCTCGTACTCGGCGATCGAACAAGCGATGGCCAAGAGTTTCAGTGGGTGCTGGAACCGGGATCACAGGCCGGCCATGTCTTGATCCGTTCGGTCAATGACGGTCGGCTTCTCGCGGTGAACGGCTCGTCGGCCGAGCTCGTCGCGGGCGACACAGTCGATGCGTCTGTCGAGTTCATGTATGTCGAGGCGGAGCACGGGTGGTTCCACATCGATCATCCCGGCAGCCAGCGACGGCTCCGTATCAACGGCTCGAGCGAGATCGATCTCGTGAACCTGTCGAGCTCGGGCGATTGGACACGCTGGCGATTCATCCCCGTGTTCGAAGGGCCGCCCGGCCCCCCGCGCGACGTTTCCGCCGTAGCGCTGTCGCAGGGCGACGTGTCGGTCGCGTGGGCGCAGCACGGCTTCCGTGATCTGCAGTCGTATGCCGTGTA
Organism: Phycisphaerales bacterium; assembly: GCA_028284805.1. Taxonomy (GTDB): domain Bacteria; phylum Planctomycetota; class Phycisphaerae; order Phycisphaerales; family UBA1924; genus JANQQZ01. The sequence continues at coordinate 26,854 of JANQQZ010000164.1, read as the reverse complement.
CCGCACCGACTCGGGCGGGACAACGGTGCTGGTCGCCGACGATGTCTACACGGAATCGCTCATCGATACCGTCCCGGCGCCGGGTACGTACGTGTATGAGGTGACCGCGATCGGCGACACCGGTGAATCGCTCCACGCGGCGTCCATGCCCGTCTCGGTCGACACTTGTCAGGCAGACTTCAACGGCGACTTCATCGCAACGCCTCAGGACGTGATCGGCCTGCTCAATGCCGTAGGAGCGGGCCTGGACTACAACGGCGACGGCTCGTCCAACTTCTTCGACGTGACGTCGTTCCTCGAGGTGTACGATGCCGGCTGCACGCCATGAGCGGTTGCCCGACGCTCTTGGTCTCGGCCGGGGCGGTCGTCGCGGCGGCCGCGCTCTCGGGCCTCGGCAGCATTGCCAACGAGCGAACGACCGAACCAGACCGTAGCGCCGATGCCTACCAGCTCGTCTGGGCAGAGGAATTCGATTCGCCCGGTCGGCCGAGCGATGACAACTGGAGCTACGAGAACGGTTTCACCCGAAACCGTGAGGCGCAGTGGTACCAGCCCGACAACGCGTTCGTCCAAGACGGCGTGCTCGTCATCGAAGCCCGACGCGAGCGGCGGCGCAACCCGGACTTTGACGCGTCATCGAGCGATTGGCGAGCGTCCCGCGAGTTTGCGGACTACACCTCGGCGTCGCTCACAACCAAAGGCAAGCACGAGTGGACATTCGGCAGGTTCGAGATGCGCGGCCGGATCGACATCCGCCAGGGTCTCTGGCCCGCATGGTGGACCGTCGGCTACGCCCGCCCCTGGCCGGGCGGCGGCGAGATCGACATGATGGAGTACTACGCGGGCGACATCCTGGCCAACGCCTGCTGGAAGGCGGAGGGTGGCCGGTGGGAGCAGCACTGGGATACCTCGAAGACACCTGTCGCCGAGCTCGCGGGCGATAGCACGCCCGAGCAGTGGGCCAGCGAGTTCCACGTCTGGCGCATGGACTGGACGGAGAATCGAATCGATCTCTACATCGACGATCGGCTGCTCAACTCGATCGATCTGTCCGAGACCTTCAACCCGGACGGGTCCAATCCCTTCCATGAGCCGCACTACATGATCGTGAACCTCGCGCTCGGGGGCACCAACGGCGGCGATCCATCCATGACGGAGTTTCCCGCGCGGTTCGAGGTCGACTATATCCGAACCTATCAAAAAACTAACAAATGAGGCGGCTCATGTCGAACCAGGCAGCAGGCAGTTCCGGGCTCGCCCGTTCTTGGATCGGATCCGGTAACCAACTGCCCATCGCCAGCCACCGGCTGGAAAGAAACCAGAAGATTGCCTGAAACAGTATTGTATTCTGTTTCAAATGACGGTATGGTGGACACATGGGCGTGAATTGCCCACTGAATGCTTGTCGGAGGCGGGGCGTCCGTCACAATGGAAGCCCTTCGAGAGAGGACCCAGGGGTACCCACGATGAAGAAGACTACCGCAATCGCATCCGTCGCCGGCCTGCTGATCTCGGCCCCGGCCTTCGCGCAGTCCGCCACTGCCAGCCTCACGGCTCCATCGAGCACGGTGGCCGCGGGCTCAAGCATCACGGTCACGCTGGAGATCGACTTCTCGACCGGTGCCGCCGCTTCTGGCCCGTTCGGCCTGGGCCTCTACGGCTTCGGCGGCGACGCGGTCGCCTCTGGTGACGCCGCGGGCGATACCTCCGCGTCGAACGCCGCAGTTGTCCCGGCTTTGCCGCTCGGCCCCGTTGCACAGGCCAACGCCGGGCTAAACATCGCGACGATCGCCGGCGGCCGGCTCCTCGCCGACGGGGCGTCGCCGACCTCGCCTCAGAGCGTTGCACAGTTCGACGTGAACATCGATGCAGGTGCGATGTCCGGTGACACCGTGACCATCGACTTCGACGGTGCCGTCGTGCTCGCCCTCGACAGCGACCTCGTCACGTTTGCCACCGCGCCGGGCGCGAACCAGCAACCGCTCTCCACGAACTCGCTCACTCTTACCGTTGGCGGAGGCCGCCTCTGTGCCGACCAGAACGGCGACGGGATGGTGACGCCCGCTGACTTCAACGCCTGGATCCTGAACTTCAACATGGGCAGCCTGATCGCGGACACAAACGCTGACGGCCTTGTCACGCCCGCCGACTTCAACGCGTGGATCCTCGCCTTCAACGCCGGTGCCAACGGCCCGACCTGCACCCCGTAAGGCACACTTCCGAACGAACATGCAACCAGGATACTCCTGAACAGCGACCCAGCCGCCCACCGGTGACTGGGTCGCTTTCCAATCTCAATGTTCGATGAACCCGAGCTGCTCCGCGAACGCCGTTTGCTCAGCGAGATGCAAGCAAGCGGGCACCGTCGGCCGCCTGCACCGGAAGGATATCGAGCGCCGGGCACAGATCGCGCAGCCGCTCGAGCCGGCCTCCGATCTCTGAGCTGAGGCCAGGGCGGACCATCGCGATCACGCAGCCGCCGAATCCGCCGCCGGTCATCCGGGCCCCGTAGACCCCCTCGGCTCCGCTGATCGCATCAATGATCGCGTCGATCTCATCGCACGAAACTCGGAAGTCATCGCGCAGCGATCGATGCGATTCGAGCATGAGCCTGCCGCATTCGTGGAGATCGCCGTCTTCGAGCTGCTCGGACAGATCGCTCACGCGGGCCGTCTCGCGAACGACGTGCCGTGCGTAGGGCTGCAGCTCTTCCGCAAGACGCCCGATCGACTCCGGATCGGCATGAGCGAGGTGTTCGACACCCAGCGCCTCGGCCGCCCGCTCGCATGCCGCCCGGCGTTTGCCGTACTCCCCATCGGCGAGCGCGTGGCTCACGCCGCTGTTGATCACCACCATCTCGCAGTCGGAGGGCAGGGGCACTTCAGCGGTCGCGTCTGTCGCGCAGTCGAGCCGTACCAGGTGCCGTGCCCGACCGAGGACGGCGATCGCCTGATCCATCAGGCCGCACGGGACCCCGGCAAAGCGATGCTCGGCCTGCTGGCAGAGCTTGGCGAGTTCGAGACCCCCGATGGAGATGCCGCAGTGCACCGCGACGGCCACACCGACCGAAACCTCGAGCGCAGCCGAGCTCGAAAGCCCCGCTCCGAGCGGCACGTCGGTCGCCACGGTCAGCCGGCATCCCCGCAGCGCGTCCAGCGATCCGAGCTCGCCAAGCCCAGCGATCACACCCAGGGCGTACGACTGCCATGAGCCCTTGGCCGCCCCGATACCCGGCCGCACGGCGTCGTCAATCGTGACCCGGTGCTCAGCCCGCTCGTTGAGGCTGCTCAGGATGATGGCGTCACAACCCGTCTCGTCGGCGTGAATCGCCGCGACGCAGTCTCGATCGATCGCGAACGGCATGACCAGCCCGCCGCAGTAGTCGACATGATCACCGATGAGATTGACGCGTCCGGGAGCCCTCGCCGCGGTCGCCGGCGAGCCAAACCGAGATCCGATGTCATCCAGCAATCTCAACTCGAAACCTCCGCTGCCAGTTCAAAGAAGCGTCTGCTCCGCGACCACGCAAGCCATGCGATCGGAGCGTAGCTCGGTTCGACATGCCGTACCGGCTCAGATCGAGTCGATCGAGAGCTCGAGATTCCATGCGCGCGTCTCGCCCGGCGAGAGCATCGCGGCCGGGTGCGGCAGTTGCGGCGGCGCATCGCCCGGGAATGTCGTCGGCTCGATACCGATGTTGCACAGTCGCTCGCCAGAGTCCCCGGACCATCCGCCGAAGTTGAGCCAGATCGCGGTGTGCGTCACAGGACCGCCGCCGTGCCGGATCGAGAGCTGCTCGCCGGACGCGCGGTTCACCAGGCCGACCGACTGGCCGGCCTCGGTGCGCACAAACGCCTTGAACGTCAGCCCGCACGACAGATCGGAATGTGACCAGCCAACGCTCGATGACAGGAACGGAAAGCGTGCGACAAGATCGCACCAGTGCCCCGACACCGGCGTTCGCTCGAAACGCCGACCGACGTAGTGCACCGCTTCAATCTTCGGGTTGCCCTCTATCTCGAGCGACATCCCAGATTCACAGCGGAACAGCGGGTGCGCCGCCCAGACGAAGGGCATCTCATCCGAGCCGAGGTTCTCAAGCTCGTACGAGAACGTGGCGATCGGGCGCCGCTGATCGAGGCGAGTGACGCGTTGGAAGCGGAAGTCATCCGACAGCGGTGCCGCGACCTGCGCACAGTGATTGACACCCGAGGCGGTCGTCTGCCACGACCGATACCAGACCTCGCCGTGATCGGTGAGACCGCCGGTGCCCCAAGGGCCCATGTCAACACCGGCGGGAACCGGCGCCACGGTCGGGAACAACTCGTCCCATCCGCCTGTGTCAAACTCGCCGACGTAGTTCGCAAAGGGCTTGCCTTGGCGGAGCACATGCCGCGGGTTGCGCCAGAGCCACTCGCGGCCCGTGCGAACCGACCGCAGCTCAGTCAGTTTGCCGCCGAACTGCGGCACCGTGCGCAGACGCAGCGCGGGCGACACGAGCGTGACTTCATCGGAAACCGAAGGAGTCTGGACCGGGGTGAAACGGAAGGTGGTCAACGCTGCCCCCCGTCATCCGGCGTGCGGCCGGCTCGATTATCCACGATATCCCTTGCGTCGTCGATCAGCATCAGGCGAAACGCGAATCGGTGCTCGCGGTTGGCCCGCAGCGTGAACTCGGGGTGCGGGCGGGCGCCCCATGAGTTGTCGCCGCCGACGCCTGTCTGCGCGAGATCGAGGCTCAGGTGCGTCGAGCCATCGGCCTCAAGCTGATACGTGTGCTTGGCGCGATCGAGCTGTTCGGCGCTGTACGGCAACGCGCTGAAGCTCAGTGTCTGGCTGGGAACGGTCGACGCGCTGGAGTCGGGCCAGATCGCCACCGCAGAACCTTGGCCGTTCGAAAGCACGAGCCAACGCGTCGATGTGTGGCTGCCTGTTTCCTGCGGCTCCGAGTAGGAGAAGTACTGCTCGGCGACCGTGGACTGATACCGGCCGACCGGCAGCGTTGCACGATCCCAGTAGGTCTCTTCTGGGCCCGGGCCGAGCCATTCGATTTCGGACATGTCCCCCGCGAGCGTCGCCCGCAGGCCGAAGCGGGGCAGCACCTTGGGAGCACCCTCGCTAACCTGGGGCATCGACATCTCGACCCGCAGGCCGTGCTCATCCGAGAGCGAATAGACGAACCGCAACGGGTGGCCGATCGACATCAGCCGGCCGTCGATGACCACCGCATCGCCACCCGCGCGCTGCTCAAGGCGGACCGACTCGGCCGAGAACGAAGCGCCGGCCGACTTCCACGCGGCCAGGTTCCGGTCCGCCTGAGCGCCGCGGTCATTATCAACCGGAGCGCGCCAGAAGCTCGGCGCGATCGGTCCGTCGAGCAGCTCGTCGTCACCGGCCGCGATCGACTCGATCAGACCCGAGTGTCGGCCGATCGCGACCACAAGATCGTTGCCTTCGAGCGTGAACCGATCATCGCTCTCGGAGGCGGCGACAAGCTGTTCGTCGATCGCATCGGCACCGGACGCTTGCAGCTCAAACTGATCCCACGCGACGAGATGGCCGGCCTCGGCGTAGGGGCGATCGGTCGCGTAACGCCATTCGAAGAGGATGGAGTACTCGAGACCGGGACGCATATCGATGGAGGGCAGGCCGACGCTGAACGATGCGGCCTCACCCGCCTCGACATCCGGAGCCGGCAGCCCACCACGAGCGATCTCTGCACCGTCTTCGGTCACGATCCACTCGCCGGCGAGCAGCCCTCGCGGGTTCGTGAAGCCGTAGCGGTTGACAAGGGTGTACGACCCCGACGCGGCATCGAATGAGCCAACATCCAGCGGTTGATGAACGTGTCGGATGGCCGCCATCGCCGGCTTGAGCCCGCGGTCGGCATCGACGATGCCATTCATACAGAAGTTGTCGTCGTGGTAGACGCCCGCGGGTTCGAGATCGCCGCCGTAGGCGAAGTACGTCCCCTCGCGCTGCTCGATCTCTTTCACGTGCATCGGATCGATGATCGCTTCGAAGACGGCCCCCTCGTAGAAACCGGCTGCGATCTGATCTGCGGACAGCGCGTCGGCCCACACGCGAGCCTCGGAGACCTCGCCTGCGAACCGCCTTCCGTCGATCTGGCTGTTGTATCCGACTGTGAGCGGGCTCTCGGTCGACTCAACGGCCACGCGGCCGATCTGGTTCTCCGCGATCTGCTGGCCCTCCGCGAACAGGCGAACAGCCTCGCCGTCGTAGCTCCCCGTAAACCGAACGGGCTGGCCGATCCACTCAGGATCGATATCGGCCTCGACCGAATGCCATGCGCCGCCGCCGAACACAAAGAACGAGAGCTGACCTCGAGGCGTGATCTTGAGCGCCCACTGCCGGTCGCCCTTGCCGACGATGGTGCCGTGGCCTCGCTGCACTGCCGGCATCGCCGCCACCGCTTCCACCGTGATCGGGCCGGTGATGTCGAACCGCGCATTCGCTGGTGCCGTAATCGTGCCGTCGAAGTCGACCGTGATTCTGGGCGCAACGAGATCAATCGTCCTGCGAGGCGGGATCGGCGTGGTCAGCCCCTGGTCGACCCAGTCCCAGATGAACCCGCCTTGCAGGATGTCGTACGACTCGAAGAGATCCCAGTAGACGTGATAGTTGCCGTTGCTGTTGCCCATCGCGTGCGAGTACTCGCAGAGGATCAGGGGCTTGTCGGCGGTCGGATCGTTCGCGTACCTCTCGATCGCGTTAGGCCTTGCGTACATCGGGCAGAAGATATCGGTGTTCCGCCCACGGACGGCCCGCTCGCTCTGGATGGGCCGCGTCGGGTCGTAGGCCTGGCCCCAGTCGAAGCAGGCTGTGGTCGCGACGCCGTCGCCCATTTCGTTGCCGAGCGACCAGCCGACGATGCTCGCGTGGTTCTTGTCGCGGATGACCATGCGCGAGTACCGATCGAGATGCGCGTCGATCCACTCGGCGCGGTTGGCGAGCGTCTTTGTGGGTTCGTAGCCGATCTTGTGCGACTCAATGTTCGCCTCATCGATGACATACAGCCCCCACTCGTCGCAGAGCTGGTACCAGACCGGATGGTTCGGATAGTGGCTTGTCCTCACGGCGTTGAAGTTGTTCTGCTTCATCAGCCGGATGTCTTCGATCATGCTGTCGATCGTGATCGCGTGGCCGAGCTCCGGGTCGTGCTCGTGGCGGTTCACCCCGCGAAAGAGCACGGGCACGCCGTTGATCAAGACTTGCCGGTCGACGATCTCGACCTCGCGCATCCCGATCCGGTGTGCGGTGGCTTCGTGGAGAACACCGGCCTGCGACTTGAGTTCGACTGCGAGCGTGTAGAGCGTCGGGTCTTCCGCCGACCAGAGCTGGGGGTCTGCCAACGGAAGATCCAGATGCACAGGCGCGTCGGTACCCGGCGCGATCGAGACCGGTGCAGACTTAGCCGTCGCGATTTGGTTGCCGTCGGGATCAAGGAGTGCGGCATGCAGCACCGGCCAGTCGCTTGGAGACGACTGCCCCTCCAGATGCGACGTGACCAGCGACGACACCCTCACCACGCCCGCGTCGTACGCCTCATCCAACTCGGTCACGATCCGCGTATCGCGCACACGCTGCTTGGGCGACGACCAGATCAGCACATCGCGGTAGATGCCGCTGAGCCGCCAGAAGTCCTGGCACTCGAGGTACGTCCCGCTCGCGATGCGATAGACCTCGACCGCGATCACGTTCTCGCCCGCGACGAGCGCGTCGGTGATATCGAACTCGGCTGAGGCCCGGCCGCCCTCGTTGTAGCCAATCTCCGTGCCGTTGACCCAGAGCGTCATCGCGCTGGCAACGCCGTCGAAACGCACGAATACCTGCCGGCCGTCCCAACCCTCGGGAACCTCGAACGTGCGGCGGTACTGGCCGATCCAGTTGTGCTCCCAGTCGACGTAGGGCGGCTCTTCGGTGGGCCAGACGTTGCCGATGTTCACGTAGTTCGGGTACCCGTAGCCGTGCAGTTCCATGTTGCTCGGTACCGGGATCGAGTCCCAGCCGCTCAAGTCGAACCCAGGCTGCTCGAAGCCTCGCTTCGCGGCCTTGTACGTCCGAGCCCACTTGAACGACCAGTCGCCGTTGAGCAATTCGACGTACGGCGACTCGTAGTACCCCGCCGGCCCCGCGTACTCGACGGCGGAGTCGACATCCGGAAACGGGTACGCCGTCGCCCGGGCGGGCTCGCGGTTGACCTCAAGCACCGACAGGTTGTTCCAACGGGGCAATTCCTGCTGCGCCCCCACGGCTGCGGCAGAGATCATTGTTGCAACAAGCACTAGGCACTGAACCATCCGTGTCATCTTCGGCTGCTCCTCGAGCGACACTGCACTGTACCAGGAACTGTTACGGAAAGCGAGGCCAAACATGCCCGTTTGATGCTATCAATAACCGAACTCATGGTTACCTGACCTTAGCATCCCGATCTACCGCTACGCGAAGATCACGTACAGCCCGATCGTTGCGAGCACCACGAGGATGCCGCCAATCTTGGCAATCTGCGAGCCCTTGATCTCCATGCCCTCCTGCACCGGCAGTTGGATCGCCTCGGGCAAGGGCTTGACGATTGTCATGATCATCAGCACCGTCGAGATCACGATGATCGTGATCGCCATTCGGTTCAGGAACGGATCGATGAGGAGATTCGCGAGCGAGCCGGGCTCGAAGTCGGTGCTCTTGGTCACCAGGAACAGCCCGCCGTAGATCACCGGGCTAAGCACAAGACCCACGGCGCCCGCCAGCCGCGGCGCCCTCGGCACGAACAGGCCGAAGAGGAAGATCGTCAGGATGCCCGGGCTGATGAAGCCCTGGAATTCCTGGATGAAATTGAACGCGCCCTTCAGTGCCGGGTTGTTGATGAGCGGCGCAACGAGGCAGCCGATCACTGTCGCCGCGACAACGGTGAGCCGACCCGTCCAGACCATCTGCCGCTGGGTTGCCTTGGGGTTGAGGAACTTCTGGTAGATGTCGACGGTGAAGATCGTCGATGCCGCGTTCATCATCGACGCGAGCGAGCTGACCACCGCGCCCATGACGGCCGCGATCACGAAACCCTTCAAGCCGATCGGCACGAGCAGCTGCACGAGCAGCGGGAATGCGTCGTCGTAGTCGTAGCCGACGAGCATCGGCTGACGCTCGGCTGTCTCCGGAGCTGATGCCAGCAGCGCATCGTTCGCGACCGCCAGCACCTCGCCGGGCGTCCGAGGCTCCGCCTCCTGCGGGTCCTCACCCTCGGCGTCGGCGAGCAGGACTGCGCGATCGCCGCCGATGACGGACAGGTTGTGATCGAACATGTCCTCGGCCAGCTCGTAGTCGCGCTCGGCGAAGTCGTCGCGGAACGGGAACACCGAGCCGCCCGGGTCGGCCTGGAAGACCTCGATGATCGCCGTGTTCGTATCGGCGTCCGCCTTGTCCGCCATCTGGCCCGAGTACAGCGTGAACGCGATGATGCCCGGCACACACACGACGAACGGGATGACGAGCTTCAGCGCCGCCGCGAACACGATGCCCTTCTGGCCCTCGGCCAGCGTTTTCGAGCCCAGCGTCCGCTGCACGATGTACTGGTTCAGACCCCAGTAATAGAAGTTCGGGATCCACAGCCCGATCAGCAGCGCGGTCCAGGGGATCGCGTCGTGCGTCTTGGGCAGGAACATGTGCATCTTGTCTTCTTTGAGGCTCGCGAGACGTTCGCCGACGCCTGCGCTCTCTTGGACGCCGAGCGATGCGGCCACGCTTGCCGCGTCGTTCATTCCCTCGGCGGCGTCGGGCGATCCGAGCGCGTTGATCGCGAGCAGCGTGACGATCGCCCCACCGATGATGAGCGCCGTGCCCTGGATCAGGTCGGCCCACGCGCTCGCCTTTAGCCCGCCGACCGCGATATAGATGCCGGCGATCAGACCAACGGCCCACGACAGCACCTGGATATCGAGCCCGCCGAGATCGATGTAGGGGTCGAGGAACTTCGCACCGAGGTACGTGACCGTCGAGATGTTCACGAGCACGAAGGTGATAAACATGAGCACGGACATCACGGTGCGCGCGAGCGTGCCGTAGCGGTAGTCAAGGAACTGCGGGATCGTGTAGATACCGGCCTTGAGGAACGTCGGCAGGAACGTGAAGCCCACGACGACGAGCGTGATGGCGGCCATCCACTCGTAGCTGGCGATAGCGAAGCCCATCTCGCCGTTGGCGGCGGCGCCGGACATGCCGACCATCTGCTCTGCAGAGATGTTCGCAGCGATCAGGCTGATGCCGATGAGCGGCCAGGTCAGACCTCGGCCGGCCAGGAAGTAGTCCTCGGCCGTCTGCTTCTCACCCCGGCTCTTGTACAAGCCGATCGCGACGACGCTGATCGCGAACAATGCAAAGACAACGATATCGATGGTGTGCATGTCTTCCCTATCCACCGGCCAGGAGCGGAGCGCCGAGCCGATACCGAGCGTGCGAGTTCCCGCCGCCTCTCGTGCTGACCTTGAAACGGACCAGCAGCAATGACCCCGGACCCCACGCGCCGCGAACCTCACCGCAGGACACGAGCCGGGCGAACTGAATCAGTTCTTGAAACTGTAACCGACCATGAGCCCCCTCGCACGCCGGGAGCAGACTCCTGTATATGTTTGCATTCGATCAGGGTCCGGGACGCATCGGAAGCAGATGCTCGCGACCGCCTCCCCGGTGCGAGCACTCACACGTAGCAGGTGCAGTATGCCTGGTAGCAGAGAAACGACCCGCCGCGGATGACGCGGAGCGTCTCATGCTCTCTCGGCCTGGCCACCACGAGTCATCTGGTCCGCGCGGGTTCTCAAGCATCGGGCCGTCAGTCCGCCGGGCGTAGGCGTCAGCCCGAGAGACTGCTCGACACACCTGGGATCGCCCACCGCTTCCATTCGAGTACCTGCTCACGACTTGCAAGTGCAGATCTCGGTTGACAGATTCTCACCCTGCCTTGTGCTCTCAAGCTAGCACACGAATAGGTGAATCCCAGATCACGGGACTCACTGTCGCCAGCGGTCTGCCCATGGAAGTTCAACAGAACCACGATCCGCGGACTGACGGCTGGAGATGCTCTCAGTTCGGATCACAACATCTCCGCTGATCACCAGATCTCTACTGGGGTGCAGCAGATGTGTCTATACATTGTGACTACATCGGCGCGCCTTTGATCCTGCGGATGCGATGCGAACGGAGGTGCGTTGTGCGGTGTGTGGCCTTGATGCTGTCGGTGTGGGCGTGTTCTGCGGAATGTCAGCTCGATGCGGATGGCCTCCGCGTCTCCACGTGGAACATCACCTTTTACGACGGGGGGTTCGCTGACGAGATCCGATCCGTCGTCTACGGCTCGTTCGAGGGTCGATCGATGGCACCCGATCTGATCGTGGTCCAGGAGTTCAGCGGGCAGGCGGCCGCGATCGACTTTCTTTGGGCGATCAACACGGCTCCGGATTCCCCGGGTGACTGGCAGTTCGCGCCTTTCGCCGACGTCGGTACGCTCAACGTGGCGGTGTTCTACCGCGAATCACAGCTAGAGTTCGAGCAGCGGGTGCTGCTGTCACCGAACTTCTCGGGGGGGCCTGCCCGGGCCGTACAGCGGTGGGACTTCCGACTCAAGGGCTTCGAGAGCGAGGGGGCATCGCTGTCGGTGTACGGCGTTCACTTCAAGGCCGGCAGTTCACCGACAGATCAGGCACGGCGGCTCGTCGAGGCAGAAATCATCCGCGCGGACGCGGCTTCGCTGCCGCTGGGACGCCCGTTTCTGATCGCGGGCGATCTCAACATCCAGCGGTCCTCGCAGGCCGCGTATCAGCAGTTGATCGCGGAGACCACCGCGGTTGACCCGCTCGGCTCGGGCAGGTTCTACGACCCGATCTCGACGCCTGGCAACTGGCAGAACAATCCTGCCTTCCGGATCGTGCACACGCAGGACCCCGCGACGCAGGTCGACGACCGCTACGACCAGATCCTGATCTCCTCCGAGTTGATCAACCGCGATGGCTTCGACTACGACGGCGAATGGCCAGCACCCTACAGCAGCAGCACCTGGGACGACCCGAATCACTCGTACCGCGCATGGGGAAACGACGGCAGCATGTACAACCGGCCGCTGCGGACCGCTGGGAACGCGATGGTCGGTGAGCAGATCGCTGCCGACATCCGGACCCTGTGCTTCGGCGGGGGGCACATGCCCGCCTTCCTGGATCTTCGCGTGCCGGCGAGGATCGCGGTGAACCCGGTCATCGACCTCGGCGTCCTGCAACCCGGCGCGTCGATCGAGATCCCCGTAGCGCACGGGGGCGACATCGGGCGTTGGGGTTTCGACGGGCAGGACGATCTAGCGTTCTTCGCGATCGGCTCGGCGGGTCTTGATGTGCCGTTCCGGTTCGTTGAGTTGCCGCCTTCGGGTACTGGGAGCGTCAACGCTACGGTCACGGCCGATCCCGGGGCGTTTGCGGGGTCTGTCACGATCGTCTCGAACGATCCCGACCTGCCGGAAGCTGTCGTCATGCTCAGCGGGACGGTGGCCTCAGGCTGCCTTGCCGATGTGAACGGCGACGGAGTTGTGCTGCCCAGTGATCTGAACGCGTGGATCATCGCGTACAACACGGGTGCCGATGCGTGCGATCAGAACCTCGACGAGCTGTGCACGCCGTCGGACTTCAACGCTTTCTTGGTGAACTTCCTCGCCGGTTGCAACTGAGGCAGCGCCGTAGCCCGCTAGTCGACGTGGAAGGACCGTCGCATGACCCGCTCGGTGCCGTAGAGATCGGTATGCGTCACCTCGAGCATGTGCGTCCCCGCGGGGAGCCCGCCCGGCACTTCCGCGGTCCAGATGTGGAACGATTCCTTCGGCCTCGACACGGTTCGGTAGCCGCGTAAGTCGTCGTCGATCGCCGACTCTCGGGCGAAGACCGCTTCGAGGTGCGGATCGGTCGTAACGGTGTGTGCCATGGACGTCCACGGGGTGGAGTGAGCCCCGGCATCGCCGATCGACGAGCCCGGAAGCACGCGCATGCGGACGGCGTCCCCCTCGGCGCCGTTGAAGACGTTCACCGTCAGCATGCTGTCCTCGCCGAGGTGCAGGCTCATCTGATGCCCCGCGTCGCGGCGGGCGGCTCGGAACTCGGTCCGGTAGCGGTTGCCGTCGACGTGCAGCAGCGTGTACCCGTTCGGAGCGCCGTCCGCCATCTGGGTGTGCGGGCGGCTGTACTCGTCGGGGGCGCCGCGGTACCAAGAGCCGCTCGCGGTAACGGCATTGAGGTGGTGATGCACGGAGCCCGTGAACCGCTCGGGGTGGTCGAGGTTGTGCTGGTTGATGGGCTGGGCGGTGTACCCATGCTCCGGGCCGAAGAACCAGTGGCGTTGGACGTGGGTGTGCCCCGACACGCTGAGTGTGTGCGGATGGCCCGAGAGGATCTCGAAGAGTTCGCGCTGCTCAGGGATGCGGTGCACCCCGCCTCCCTCGATGGGGATGTGGAACGCGAGCACGATCAGGTCGTCGGCGGGAACGGTCGCGAGGTAGCTGCGGACGAACGCGAGCTGCTCGGTGCGGAGCCCGCCCCGGTAGTTGCCGCTGACGGGGCGTTGCGCGTTGGGCCAGCCGGGCAGGTCGGTGTCGCGCATGCCGTCGAAACCCTGGTAGATGACGTTGTCGAGGAGGATGAAGTGCGCGTTGGCGTACTGGAAGGCAAAGTTCGGGGGTCCGTAGACACGCTCGTAGGTCTCGTCGGCGTAGCGGTCGGGATCCTCAGCGGTCAGCGACGAATCGCCGGCCATGAAGTTCATGTCGTGGTTGCCGTAGACGTTGTACCAGGGGACACCGAGCATCGCCTGGGCCTGGTTCAGCGGGTCGAAGAGATCGAGATGGTCGCCCACGAGGTCGCCCAGGCTGATCCCGAAGTGCGCGCCGTGGGCGTTCGCGGCGGGGCCTGTCGTGCCCGTCACCACGTAGGGATCGATGACCTCTGCGCGGAAGTGGTCCACCTGCTCGAGCGTGTAGGGCTGCGGATCGCCGAAGAGCACGACGGTGAACGACTCGGGCTCGTCGGCCTTGACGAGCGGGAAGTCGATCGACTCGGGCAGCGGGCCCGTCGGATCGACCCCGCGGAAGATGAAGCCGTCGTCGGGCGAGCCATCGGGCTTGTGGATGTAGTGGAAGACGGGCATGTTGTGCTCGTTGAGCGGCACCTGGTGCCCCGCGGGCTTGACGACGCTGATGATCGTGTCATCACCGACGGGGATCGTGTAGCGCCCATCCTCGTCTGTGCGGACGACGTCGCGCCCGTTGGTGACCGCGACGCCTTCGACGCCGGCTTCGCCCGCCTGGCGGACGCCGTCGGCGTTGCGGTCGAGAAAGACGAAGCCCGTGGCGGTGTCCTGAGCGGCAGCGGTTCCGGTGAACGCTGCGAGCAGCGTGGCGAGTGTGCGGTGCATGGACGCGTCCCTTTCTGAGATGGATGCGGCAGGAAATCCTGGGCCCGGCACGCTAGCGCCGGGCCCAGGGGGGTGTAGTCAGAGGAGCGTGGGCAGGTTAAGTGCCCGGGCAGAGCGGGCCGTTGGCGCCCTGGTTGAAGGCAAGGATCCACGCGTTGAAGTCCGCGGGCGTCACCGCGCCGTCCTGGTTCACGTCCGCGATCGGATCATTGTTGTTGAAGTTGATGATCCAAGAGTTGAAGTCGGCGGGCGTGACCTCGCCGTCGCGGTTCTGGTCGGCACACCGGGGGAGGATCGGGTCGTCCGAGATGCAGTTCTGCGGGTCGAAGTTGACGGTGATGCCGTCGACGAAGCCGGGCGAGCCGAACATCGTGGTGTTGTAGACCGGCGTGATGTTGTTCTGGATCGCGCCATCGAATCCGACGAGCGACGTGGCCCAGTTCAGACCCTCGTCGTTGTCGAGCTCGTTGTAGTCGCTCGAGCGGAAGAGATAGATCGAGAAGGCCGGCGTGAAGGGCAGGCCGTTGGAGACCAGCGGCCAGTCGAAGCCATCGTCGTCGTAGTTGACGATGTCCTGGACCATGTCGGAGCCGTCGCGGAGTTGCAGGATCTCGTTGGCGCCCGAGGGGCTGTCGGCGGCACCGGGGCCCTCGGCCTGATCGCTCAGACGGCCGAGGCCGCCGTTGTACCAGTTCTGGAGCGTGATGACCTGGAAGCCGCAGTTCCAGGCGTCGTAGAACTCGCTGACCGGCATCGGGTTCTCAGCGGGGAAATCGTTGGCCGTGAGCACCAAGGCCTCGCCCGGGGCGAGCGAGACGCCGGCGGGGATGGCGCTGGTGCGCCCGTCCTCGTCTTCGAGGAACCAGCCGCCGAGATCGACGGTCGAAGCGGAGACGTTGACGATCTCGACCCACTCATCGATGCCATTCGTCGGATCGGGGAACATCAGCCCGGGGAACTCGGTGTTGGAGGCGAAGTGAACTTCGGAGATGATGACGTCGCCGATGGGGCGTTCGACCGAGCCGAGGTTGACAGTGCCCGGAGAGCCGATGGTGTCGGGATCCCAGTAGGTGTCGCTCGAGGAGTCCGCGAGCGGGGAACGCGCGCCGTCGAGGTTGCGGATCGACTGGCCCCAGTTGCCACCGTCGTTGTTGCTGACGGGGTCGACCTCGGTGCCGAAGAGGTAGTAGGCGGTGCCGTTGAAGTCGCCCGGCCAGCCGCCCTGCGGCACGCCGTTCGAGGTGGTGGACTGGTAGTTGGCGACGTCGATGCGAACGCCGTTCGCAGCAAGCAACGAGCGAACCTCGTTGACGAGGTCTGCGTTGTTGCCCATGGCGATGCCGCCGATGTTGAAGTAGGTGAAGCTGAGGACGTCACCCAGGCCGTCGCCGTCGGTGTCGTCGCCCCAGCCCTCGGTGAAGTTCTCGATGCTGGTCTCGCCGAAGACGACGACCTCGCCCGGCTGAACGACAAGCGTCGGGAAGCTGGGCTCGGCGCCGTCGAAGACGGGCTGATCGAGGTCTTGAAAGAAGGCGCCCGTCAGATCGACCGCACCCGAGCCGGTATTGATGATCTCGAGGTACTCGCGGCCACCCTCGCTGCCCGAGGGGTTGAACATGATCTCGGTGATGACGATGTCACCGAAGCCGGGGGTGTTCTCGCAGATATCGAGGACGCCGTTCCCATCGAGGTCGAGGCTGCCGTCGAAGGCGATGTCGCAGTTGTCGGGCGAGCCGTTGCCGTCGCAGTCTTCTTCCTGACTGATCTGGAACTCGCAGTCGTCGGGCAGGCCGTTTCCGTTGCAGTCGGCCTCGACCTCGTCGGGGATTCGGTTGCGGTTGCAGTCTTCGCTGGAGCCGAGGAAGATGTCGAGCACGTCGTCACGCCCGTTGCCGTTGGCGTCCTCGAAGGAGTCGCCGAGGCCGGGCACGACACCGGGGCTGCCCGCGTCGTTTCCGCTGACAAGGGTGACCATGATGGGGTCGCCGTTGGCATCGAGCCCGTCGCCGTTGGGGCCCGCGTCCATGTCCTGGACCATGACCTCGAAGGGGTTGCGGGCGAGGTCGCGACCAGCAGCAGAGTTCGACCAGAAGACGCCGTACTGCTGGTTGCTGTTGTCAAGACTGCCGTTCGCGGGCGGGACACCGCCGGCGGTCTGGGCCGCGGCATCGGCGAGGAAGTTGGGCTGCAGGTAGAACGACAGGCCGTTGGACGAGAACGGCCACTGGTTGTTGGAGTTGCCAACCTCGTAGTTGACGTAGTCGCGGCTGACGATGGTTCCGTCCTGCTCATACTCGATAAGGTCGAGAACCTCGTTGATGGGCGAGCCGGTGTTGGCGATGGTGATGTTGGTCAGCAGGAACACGATCCGGAAGTCGACGGTGTCACCGAAGCCGTCGCTGTCGGTATCGTCGCCCCAGGCGGCGACCCACGCATCGAAGGTGTTCTCGATGCCGTTATCGATGGAGGAGCCGAAGCCTCGCGAGCGCGGATCCCAGAAGCTCGAGACAATGATCGACTCACCCGGCTGGATGATGAGCGTGTTGTCGGGATCGCACTGGAAGCCCTGGCCCCCGAAGATATCTACGGTCAGGCAGTCCGGGTCGCTCGACTCGGGGAGAACGGTACCGTCGACATTGCGTATGGCGCCCGCACCGAACATGTGGCTCGGGCTCGAGCCGTCTTCGTCGTCGATCGCGTAGCGGGTGATATCGACCGGGGTCGGTCCGATGTTGGTGATCTCGACCCACTCGGTCTCGGCCTCAGCACCGGCCGGGTTGAACATCACCTCGGTGATGATGACGTTCTCGTTGTCGCCGATGATGGTCTGGCCCGAGGCCGAGACCGCGGCGCCGGCGCAGCAGGCCAGCAGGGTTGCAGTACGGTTCATCTCTTCACTCCGATGAGCCGGCCGCGCGGGGGACACGGCCAGTGATCTCGCTCCCAGGCCCCCGAACACCTCGGGAAGCCAACGGCGGCCCGTCCCCTTCGGTCCGCCGGTACTCCGTTGTCGAAAGCCGCCGCACCGCTTCCGCGGGACGGCGGGTGCGGATCGTGTCAGCTGCCGCTGTTGAAGCGGAACGCTGCGACGTTCTGAGGCCTGCCGTTGATTCTGCTTTGAGTGAAGTAGAACTGAATGGGCGCGCCCTCTTCGTCCCTGATGTACGACTCGAGGATCTCAATGGCAGCGGGATTCGTTCCGATGTCGTCGTTGTTGGTCTGCCCAGCGCCGATCGCGATGTGCCGGCTCCGGATGTACGTCTCGACGAGTTCCACACCGGTGCGCTTGAAGTCGACGTGCCCGTCGGCGAAGCTGATGTTGATGCCCGCGTCACCGTGGTTTCCGGTTAGCTTGTCCGGCCAGTTGTTGACGAGCGGGCTGCTCTGCTCTGTGAAGCCATACGACTCGTACACGAATGGCGATTGATCCTCGTCCGAATCGAGCGTGAGCAGCATCTGACTCGGGAAAGTCGCGTTGTCGAGCGACTTCACGTAATCATCGAGAGCCCCGAGCCTGCCTGGGTCGAACTGCGGGTCACCCGGCCTTGGATCATCATTTCCAGTGCCGAAGTAGCCGAACCACCCGGTGTCGTTCGGGCTCGAGTAGCCTCGGTCACGGTTGTAGTCGCGGCTCACACGATCAGCGGTGATGTTCCTGGTCGGATAACGCAACTGATCGAAGCCATCAGGCCACCGGACGAGCGGGAAGAACGGGTTGGCGGTTACGCCGAACCATGAGAAGACCTCGTAGCTGTGCCCTCGCAGCGCCTGATTCGTCTGAAGATCGCCCGTGTCGGTGTCCGCATCACTGATCGAGGCTTCGATCGCGTTGCGCGTGAGATCGAGGGGCACCGGACGCCCGTGCAGGTTGCGCTCGGCACCCTCGACGAAGACGATGTTGCCGTTCCCATCGGAAACACGTCCATCGGGCAGGATGGTGACCGTCGGATCGACGTTGTGGCGCGTTCCGGCACAGACAGCGGCCTCGGGGGTCTCAAGCTCGTTGATGAGGTACCCGAGGTTGTCCGATCCGCCGCTGATGGTGGGAATGAATGCGCTGGCCTTGTTGCTGCTCGTGGCATAGACGTTCGCCCCCAGCGCGATCATCCGCTGCCCCGCGGCGCAGGCCACGCGTTGCGAGGTTTCGCGGGCCTTCCCGAGCGCGGGCAGCAGGATGCCGATGAGCAACGCGATGATCGCGATAACAACGAGCAACTCGATCAGCGTGAAAGCGGGCGTCCGCCCCCGGGGTCCCCGATCCGTCCTGGACATAGTGACGAGCCTCCAACGACATCGTTCTGGCGGCGTACAGCCGGCAGTTCCGGTCGATGAAGGATGCTAAATGGCGCCACCGTGATTGCACGCGCAGTGATGTCAATGCTGCGTGAAGCTGTGTCTAGACAATCGAATTCGTGTTGATCGGTGTGCTGAACCCGTGGTATACATCTGTTGCCTGAACTCTCGCGATTGCTGGCACGGAACGCCGCCCGATCCGCATGAGCAACGAACACGATGTCAAGAGAACGCGAAGCGGTTGTCTAGACGACGAGCAGCAGAAACTGGAGACACCCGGGTGCCAAACTCGCGAACAGTCAGCCGCTCGACGGGGCGTACACCGGAGTACCGACGCATCGCTGGCACGCTGCGCGACGAGATCGCATCGCAGTACCAGCCAGGCGATGCGCTGCCCTCGGAGCACGCGCTCGCGGCACGGTTCGGTGTCAACCGGCACACCGTACGGCGCGGCGTCGACGAGCTCGTTGAGGACGGCCTGCTGGTGCGCCATCGCGGGCGAGGCACGATCGTCCTCAGCACCCCCATCGACTTCCCCATCACACTGGACAGGCGTTTCTCAGAACTCGTGCGTCAGTCCGGACACGAGACCTCGAACCGAATCCTGACGCGAAAGGTCGCCCCGGCCCCGCTCGATGCCGCACGCGCACTCGAGCTACCCGAAGCGGCCGAGGTCGTCTTCCTGGAACAGGTCCGCCTGATGGATGCCATGCCGCTCGCCATCTCGCGCCACTGGCTCCCCATGCCGCGGTTTGCTTTCCTGCTGGAGCGATTCCACCGCGGATCGCTGCATCAGATGATCGGCAGCCAGCTGGGGGTGTCGATCCAGCTCAAGCACGCGATCGTCCGGGCGCATCTGCCCGCAGCCGACGACGCTCTGAACCTCAGGATCTCACCCAAGACCCCCGTGATGACCGCGCGAATGACTGACGCGGACGCGGAGACGGGGCAGACTGTCGAGTACGTCGAGCAGGTGTTTCGTGCAGACGCGACCCAACTCTGCCTGGTCCCGGGTCCGGAGCCCGCTCTGACGCCGATGCACGGGGCCTGACAGCAGGGCGTGATGAGTCCCCACAGCCGACCCCAACCTCGACAAGCGGGTGGAATGCACACCGTTCTTTGGACGTGAGTAACAGCGGTTAGAGCCCGTAAGCAGGACTTGCCAGGCCAACTGTCAAGCCCCCACCCGCTCGGCTTTGCACTCGAAACCCGATTCACATTCTGTAAAGACTGAGGTCGGACGCAGGAATCGCGAGTGCGCAACGCGCTCAGTTCGCGGGCAGACCCGTACCACGCATCGACACCGAACCAGACGCGCCGTCGGTATCGAATCGGATCGCGGCACGCCCGAGCAGGGTTCCCGTGGATTCGGCCAGCGCGATCTGGGCGAGTTCGTAGTCGGCGATCGCTCGGATCTCTTCGCCTCGCGCGGTGGCAAGACGCCCCGCGGCCTCGAGCACGTCGATCGAGGTCGAGAGCCCCGCTTCGAATTGACGCTGCTCGGCCGCGAGGGTGCGGGCGTTGAGGGCCACCGACTGGCGCCCGGCGATGATGCGCTGCCAATCGGAGCGGATGCGGTCCACCGCGTCGAGCACCTCCTGCTCGATGGTCTGCTCGCGCGCAGCCTTCGAGAGGATGCGCGACATGCGCTGCATGGTCGCGCGCCGGAGCCTGGCGTCCGCTGCCTCGTTCCCGAGCGGGATCGACGCCACCAGCCCCAGGGTGTAGTCCTCGAACTCGCGGTCGACCATCTGATCGAAGGCGTCGCCCGTGTCTTCACCCAGCCCGTTGCGCCGATAGCTCGCGTTCAGATCGAGCTGGGGGAGGCGCCCGTTCTCGGCCAACTCGATGCGGGTCTCGTCGGCGAGCAACTCCAGCTCGAGCTCCAGCAACTCGGGGCGTGTCTCCATCGCGACCCCGAGCAGCCCGTTGACGTCCAGCTCGAGCGGCACGGGCGACGGGTCGGTCGTCGGCAACAGAACCGTCTCGTCGATCGTCTTCAGACCCTCGACGTTCATCGCACGCTTGAGTTCGCGTTGGCTGCGGAGTACGAGTTGCTCAGCAGTCAGGATCTGGCTGATGAGGTCCGATACCGAGGACTCGGCACGGATGACCTCGATCTCTGCGGCGGCGCCGGCGTCGACGAGCCGGCGCGCCTGGTCGAGCACGCTGCGGGCGACGTCGAACTCCTCGATGCGCAGCTCGAGCTGCTTGCGGCGGGCCCACAGCTCCCAGTAGGAGCGGTCGACGCCCGAGAGCGTCGCCGCGATCGCCCCGCGCGTGCGGACCTGTGTCACGGCGCGGCTCAGCCCGGCGAGGCGCAGCGGGGCTGTCGCGGCCCGGCGTCCGCCGCCGCGCAGGAGCGGCTGGGTGAGACGCACCACCAGGTCGGTCTCGTACGCCGGGTTGAGCGTCGTGAACGTGTTGTTGGTGCTGACCCGGCTGAACGGCAGACTGACATCGATCGAACCGCCTGTGAGCAGGGGTTTCACGAGCGAGGGCTGGACGAACTGCTGGTTCGCCTGGGCGTCGTTGAGCGTCGAGCTCGTCGGGGTGTCGGTCTCGCTGTACTGCCCATCGATGCGGAAGACGGTGTCGAATGCTGCGGCCTCTTCGTCGACGGTCT
This sequence comes from Phycisphaerales bacterium, assembly GCA_028284805.1. GTDB lineage: Bacteria > Planctomycetota > Phycisphaerae > Phycisphaerales > UBA1924 > JANQQZ01. Next base: position 5,481 of record JANQQZ010000164.1, on the reverse strand, counting down.
GCTGCGCGATGCCAGGGTCGAGCTGCGCGACGCGGATGTCGAGGTTGTTCGCGATCGCCTCGGCGCGGATCGATTCGATGGAGACCTCGACGGTGTCCTTGCCTTCGAAGGGCGACACGGGGCGTTCGAGCACCGACGCGGGCTCTTCGTCGTCCGCGGTCGGTCGCTGGAACTCGGAGACGTCCAGGGGTCGGAGCGTGCGGATCCGCTCGTCGGGCGTTCCGGCGAAGTCTCGCTCGGAGATCATGAACGGGCTGCGGCAGCCGCCGGCGACCATCACCACCAGGAGGGCTGGCGGGATGACGCGTGCGGGGATCGATCGCGCAGATGTGTCGCGTGGCATGGCCGGACTCGCTTACTCGTGGTGCAGCGCCTGGATCGGATCGAGCCGCGCCGCCTTGATCGCAGGGAAGATGCCGAAGATCACGCCGATGCCCGTGCTGAACCCGGCGCTCAGCAGGACCGCCCAGGGCGGGACGGCGAGGGTCTCCAATGGAAAGTCGGGAACCGCCTTGACGCCCATCACGACGAGCTGCCCGAACGACAGCCCCACGGTCGCCCCCGCGAGGCAGAGCACGACCGCCTCGACGAGGAACTGGGTGAGGATGATCAGCGGGTGTGCGCCCATGGCCTTTCGCAGACCGATCTCGCGCGTTCGCTCGCTGACGGAGACGAGCATGATGTTCATGATGCCGATCCCGCCCACGATGAGGCTGATCGCGACGATGCCGCCCGCGATGAGCGTGATGACGCGGGCGATGTTGTTGAACTGATCGATGAACTGCTGCACGACGTCGACGTCGAAGGTGTTCTCCTCGCCCGGCTCGATGCCTCGGAGCTGGCGGAGCACCGCGGTGATCTCGGCGATCGCCTCGTCGGCCATCGAAGCGTCCTTGAGCTCGCCCTGGGCGTAGTTGATCCAGCGGTCTGGGTCGAGCGCGCGGGCGGTCGTGAACGGGATGTAGACCTCCGTGCGGGTGTCCCCGCCTCCGAACATCGCCGACTGGTCGGGCGTCTCGACGAGCCCCACGACGAGGAACCGGCGCCCGGAGAGCAGCAGGAAGGACCCGACGGGCTCTCGGGGCAGGTTCAGCTCCTCGACCGCCGCTTCGTTGATGACGCAGACGTTGCGACGCTCGCGCAGGTCGATCGCGCCGAATCGCCGTCCCTGCAGGATGTCGCGGTTCTCCACGTCGTGCCACGCGGGCTCGATGCCGATGGCGGTGACGCTCTCGAGGAGCTGCTCCTCGAACTGCACGGAGAACGACGTGAAGTACATCGGCACGAAGTGCTCGAGGCTCGTGACGTGCGTGCGGATCGCCTCGACCTCGTGGTCCTTGAGCTGCACGTCGCGCCAGTCGAGCCGCGTTCGCCAGCTCGGGGGGAGCGTGCCGTCAACGAAGATCCGCTTGACGCCGACCGTCTCGAACTCGTCGAGCACGAACTGCTTCATCCCCGAGAGGGCGGCGACCACGATCACGATCGAAGCAACAGCGATGATGATGCCCAGCGTGGTGAGGAATGTGCGGAACTTGTTGGCGAGCACCTGGACGATCGCGAGCACGAACGTCTGCGAGATCACACGCAGGATCAGCATGAAGGGGCTGAGCAGCATCATGCCGGTGCCCCCTCGCTCGAGGGCTCGGAGGTCGCCACGCCCTCGGACTGCGCGAGCCGCTCCGCAGCGGCTGCCGCGGCGCGAAGGTACTCGCGGTGTGTCGGGTCCTCCGATGTTGGGAAGTCGCTGACGATCTTGCCATCGCGGAGCCTGACGATGCGTTCGGCGTGACCCGCAACCTCCTCCTCGTGGGTGACGATCACGATCGTCTGCCCCTCCGCGTGCAGGTCGCGGAACAGCGCGATGATCTCGTCGGTCGTCTTGGTGTCCAGGTTGCCGGTCGGCTCGTCGGCGAGCAGGATGCTCGGCTCGTTCACCAGCGCCCGCGCCACCGCGACACGCTGGCGCTGCCCGCCCGAGAGCTGGTTCGGACGGTGCGACATGCGATCCGCCAGCCCGACCCGCTGGAGCGCCGTGCGGGCGCGGGCCTTGGCCCCCAGCCAGTGCCGACGCGAGTAGATCATGGGCAGCGTGACGTTCTTGAGCGCCGTCTGCTTGGGCAGCAGTTCAAAGCTCTGGAAGATAAACCCGATTTCCTCGTTGCGTACCCGGGCGAGCCGGGCCGGGCCCATCTTGTGCGTGGGCTGCCCGTTGAGCGTGTACTCGCCCGAGGTCGGGCGGTCGAGGCAGCCCAGGATGTTCATCATCGTGGACTTGCCCGAGCCCGAGGGCCCCATGATCGCGACGAACTCGTTGCGGCGGATCTGCAGGTCGACGCCGTCGAGCGCGCGGACCGTCTCCGATCCGAGCCGGTAGATCTTCCGCAGGTTGCGGATCGAGATCGTCACGCGCCGCCCCCGGCACTCTCGCCCGAGACCACCGTCGCGTCCGTCGCCTCGTCTGGCTCTGCGCTGGCTTCGGTCTCACCCTCTTCGCGTACGGCGAGGTCGTGCTCGAGCTCGCTCAGCACGCTGAAGGGGCCCGCGATCACTCGCTCGCCCTGGTCGATACCCGAGACGATCACAGTCTCGCTCAGGTCTGACGTGCCGATCTCAACGGGGCGCACCTCCGCCTTGCCGCTCTCGCCGATGACGTAGACGACCCGCGTGAACGTGCGCGACTGGTCGACCTCGGGCGAGGCATCCACGACCTCGGTGGGGAGGGCCTCGACCCGGCGGTCCACGACCGCCTGGCTCGGAACCTTCACGACGTTCTCGAGCGTCGAGACCTCGATATCGACGTTCGAGGTCAGCCCTGTCTGGAGCCTCGTCGCCGCGTCGCCCTCGATCAGCACGTCGGCCTCGACGTAGCCCGAGCCGTCCCGCCAGATCTGACGTGTCAGCCCGACGAACGTCACGCTGCCGTCGAACGCAGCGTCCGGGTAGGCGTTGAGATAGACCACCGCGGGCTGCCCCTCGCGGACCAGGGCGATGTTGGACTCATCGATACGAGCCTTGACGAGCATGCGTGACAGGTCGGCGATCCGCATGATGACCGAGCCCGGGTTGTTGAGCGTGCCCACGACGACCAACTCGCCCACCTCGGCTTGCAGGTCGGTCACGACGCCATCGATCGGGCTGCGGATGACGGTGTTGTCGAGATTGCGCTCTGCCTGGCGGATGCGTGCTTCGGAGATCGCGATCGCGTGCCCGATCTGAGCGACCGCGCTCTCGGCCCGGAGCAGCCTGGCCTCCGCCGCCTCTACGCTCGCCTGCGAGGCGTCGTTCGTCTCGAACAGCTGACGCTGGCGGTTGACATCCGACAACGCCTCGGTCTGGTCCGCCTCGGCCCCGAGAAGCCTGGCCTTATCCGCCAGCATCTGTGCCTCCGCCGCATCGAGCGCAGCCCGCAGGTCGCGGTCGTCGAGGCGAACAACAACCTCACCCTCGCGGACACGGTCGCCCTCGTCGAATGGAAGCTCGACCACCCGGGCCGAGACCTGGGCGGAGATCTCGACATTCCGCTCGGGCTCGATCTCACCCGGGGCGTTGATCGTCCGCACGAGCGAGCCCGAGACCGCTTCGACCGAACGAACCTCGACCGCGGACGCCTCTTCTTCTCTCAGGTTCTGGACGACCGGCAGCTGCATTGCCAGCGGCGCGACCGCCGCCAGCAGAAGCACCGTCACGATCACGCCACCGAGCACCCCAAAGACAAACCGCTTCATGCGGAGACCCCCATTCGGCACTACTGACCGGAAGACTAGCTCGTACTGGTTCGGGGCCGCGAAATTTCAGTTGCGCGGCTCCCCAGCAAAAAGTTCTCTCGCTCGTCACCACTCTCGAACCCGCCCAGATTGCCGGTAACACGGCGAAGGCAGATCTTGCGCAGAGCTTCATGACCGAGCCGCACGAAGCCGACCCAATGGGGCATCCGGGTCTCGCCGGGCGGACCGGACCGGGAGTCAACTCCGGAGCCCGCGCGGCCAGCCACCACAAACGACAGCCTGTCTGTTCGCAATCTGCACGCATCAGACGTGGACGGTGTGATTTTTTTGCTGAAACCCGACGGGCACGCTTTCCAAACGACTCCTCATGATGAATGAGCCGCGGCGCGCGGAGCGCGGACGGCTTGTTCGGGTGAGAGGTGATGGGATGCGAACCAGCCGTTTCTGGTCCGGGCTGGAACGATGGCGTGGCGCTGCTGCGCCGGCCTTGCTCGTGAGCCTGGCGGCGGGGTCGCACGCGCAGCCCGCGGGTGAACGCCATCTCCAGACCGCGAACGCACTGCTGCAACGCGGGCTGTACGGCGAGGCCGCTCAGGAGTACCAGGCCGCGATCGGCGAGCTCGACGAGGGTGATCGCATGAGCGAGGCCCGGTACGGGCGAGCGATCGCGCTCCAGCGCGAGGGTCGTGTGGGCGATGCGATCAAGCAACTCACGCGCATCCCCGATGACTCGAACTTCGCGTTCCGTATCGACGCCCACGTGCTCATGACCAGCCTGCTGACGAGTGAGGGGCGCTTCCGCGAGGCGGCAGAGGCCGCCGAACGCGTGCTCAACGCCGGCGATCACCCTGCCCGGGCCTCCACCGCTTCGCTTCGCGTCGAGCTGCTGCACCGTGCCGACGAGCACGCCCGCGCGGTCGACGCGTACATGGAACTCGATCCACCCGGGGACGATCGTCTGTCCGCGACGGTCGGTCGGGCCTCGTTCTTTGCCGGTCTGTCTCGTTTGGATCTCGCGGAGGGTGCCGAGGACCACGCGCAAGCCGCGCGGTGGCTCGATCGGGCTTCCGCGGCTCAGGAATCCCAAGGGTTTCGCGGGCAGGCATCGCTGCTCGCGGCCCGGGCGTGGTCGCAGTCAGGCGAGCCGGGCAGGGCCGAGCGATCGTACCGCGACGCCATCGAGCATGGCTCGGCGAGCGAAGCCGCCCGCGCCGGACTCGGATTGGCCTCTTTGCAGCGTGCCGCGGGCGACGCATCATCGGCAGTCGAGACCCTCCGCGCGATCCGCGATGCGGATCTCGACCCGGACCTGCGGGCACGCGCCGATCTCGAGCTCGGGCTTGCGTACCTCGAATCCGATGACCCTCGGCGTGCGGCACGCGCACTCGACAAAGCGATCGAGCACGATGACTCCGAGCTCGAACCGACCGTCCAGTACTGGCGCGCAAAGGCCGACCTTCGGCTCGGCCGCAACGAGGAAGCGGCGCAGCGCCTGGAAGCCTCCTTCGAGCGATCGTGGGAAGGCCCGCTCCGTGCCGAGACGCTCTACGACCTGGGCGTTGCGCTGGAACGCGCGGGTGATGCCGCGGGGGCACAAGCCTCGTTCGGCACGTTCAGGCAGCGCCACGCGGACCACCGGCTCGGAGCCGAGGCCGGTCTTGCGGAACTCACGCTCGCCGCACGCACGGGCGACGGCACCGAGATCGCGAGGCTCGGGGAGCGGCTGCTCGATCGGTACCCCGAGTTCGAGCAAGCG
>JANQQZ010000158.1 GCA_028284805.1 Phycisphaerales bacterium | reverse complement strand
GCGAGGAGCAGGCCCGGTCGGCCGATGTGCGTGCCTGCGGTTGCCCTCTGCGCGCCCAAGCGGAACCCTGTGGGATTGCCGAGATCGTCCATCAGGTGCGGGCAGGCGGCACCAACGATGACGGTCGGGTCGAGCCCTGCCTCGATCAGGCATGCGGAGAGCATCGCGCTGGTGGTGCTCTTGCCGTGGGTGCCCGCGAGGGCGACGCCGGTCATGGAGCCCATGGCGTCGCCCAGGGCCTCGGCGTAGGAGCGCACGGGGATGCCGTGGTTTTCGGCATCCAGCACCAGCGGGTGATCGGGCTTGACGGCCGCCGAGGCTAGAACAGCCTTCGTCTCGAGCGGCAGCGACACCGGAGGGTCTCCGACGGTTACGGTGATGCCGAGCGATGCGAGGGCGCGGGTGACGTGGGTGTCTGTCGTGTCGGTGCCCCGGACGGCGTGGCCACGGGCGTGGAAGAGCTGGGCGAGGCCGGACATGCCGACGCCGCCGATTCCGATCATGTAGCAGGCGTGGTCGCCTGTGCTGCCTCGCTGGGCGAGGGCGGGTTCCGTCCGCATGGGTGCCGCTCCGTCGGGCTCGGGTAGTGACCCGGCTCCTCCGGGCGTGCCCCGCCTGAGCGTATCGGCCTCGGGCATCGTGTGCCGACAGTTCAGTGGGCTGGGTCGGCTAGGCTGTCGGTATGACGCCCCCGCTGCCGTACAAACTGGCCACCCTGTGCGATCTGCGCGACGAGCGTGGTCGTGTGCTGCTGCTTCGTCGGCTCCGGTCGCCCAACCAGGGGCTGTGCTCGCCGATCGGCGGGAAGCTGGACATGGACACAGGCGAGTCGCCCGCCCAGTGCGCCCAGCGGGAGATCCGCGAGGAGGCGGGGCTGGACATTCCGATCGAACGTCTCCACCTGATGGGGCTGATCTCGGAGCAGGCGTTCGAGGGCAAGGGGCACTGGCTTCTCTTCCTGTACCGCGTCCTGGGCTCGGTCGAGCTCGAGCCCCACGACATGCCCGAGGGGCGGCTCGAGTGGTTCGAGCCCTCCGAGATCGAGGGGCTGCCTCTGCCCGAAAGCGACCGGAAGGTCATCTGGCCGCTGATCAGGCGTCACGAGGCCTCTGGCCCAGGCGGTCGCCCGGGGTTCTTCGCAGTGCACATCGACTGCCGGGGCGGCGGGCTGTCGTGGCAGGTGGAGGAGACCTTCGACCCCCAACTGGGCTCGCGGATGCTGGACGGGCTGATCTGAACCGTGGGCACCCGTTCGGCGTTCGTATACTTGATGCGATGATGACCCGAGCCACAAGGGCGCGATCGATCTGGGTGAGGCTCCTGCGTGTGCTGGCGTCGGCAGTCGCGGTGTGGGGCCTCGCAGCCTCGGGCGTGCCGCAGGACACCCTCGTCCAGGGCGTCCCGGCGGCGCGACAGGCAGACTCGGTGTACGTGCTGACGATCCGCGGCCCGATCGACCGGGTCACGGCGTCGAGCGTGCAGCGTCGGATGAAGCAGGCCGCAGACGGCGGTGCCCAGGCGATCGTGTTCGACATCGATACGCCCGGGGGCGAGATCGGCGCGGTGCTGGAGATCTGCGCCGCGATCAAGTCGTCACCCGTGCCCAACACCGTCGCGTGGATCAACCCGCAGGCGTACTCGGGCGGGGCGATCATGGCGCTGGCGTGCCGCGAGATCGTGGTGAACGAAGCCGCGAGCTTTGGCGATGCGCTGCCCATCGCGATCGGGCTGGGCGGGGCAGAGGCCGCGACGCAAGGTGAACTGCGGAAGAAGATCGTGCCCCCGGTGCTGGCCGAGGTGGTGGGCTCGGCCCGTGAGCGCGGGTGGGACGAGTTCATCGTGCAGGCGATCGTGATCGACGGCGTCGAGCTGTGGTGGATCGAGGAGTCGAACCCGGCGGACGGCACACCTAGGCGTCTGGCGGTCAACGAGCCTGAGTTCCGCTTGCTGTTCCCGGATC
>JANQQZ010000118.1 GCA_028284805.1 Phycisphaerales bacterium | reverse complement strand
GGCGGATGGTTCCGTCATCGAGCTCCGGTATGTCGAGCCCGGCGCATTCGAGATGGGCAGCGACCCGGGCGAGCCCGGGCGTCGCGCGACCGAGGACCGCCGGCTCGCCCGCATCGAGCAGGCGTTCTGGATCATGCGGACCGAGCTGACCCGGGGCACCCTGGCCTCGGTGCGCGGCGAGACACCCGGGGCGGGCGCCGACCTGCCGGTCACGGGTCTCTCGCTCGACTCCGCGCTGGATCTGGCGGCCGAGCTGAGCCTGTCGCTCGACGGCACGTTCAGCATCCCGACCGAGAGCCAGTGGGAGTATGCCGCGCGATCGGACCGTGAGGACGCCCACGCCGGGCTCGGGATCAACGAGGCAGCCTGGTGGCTGGGCAATTCGGGAGCCCAGCTGCGCGCCGTCGGGGGCAAGTTGCCCAACGCGTGGGGCCTGGTCGATATGCTGGGCAACGCCGCGGAGTTGGTGATCGCGCCCGACCTCGGTCACGGCGAGCAGGTAGCGATGACGCGGGGCGGTTCGTTTCTCTCGCCGATGGCCGCGGTGCGGACCGCGGCGCGTCACGAGCTTGTTCCTCGCGCCCAGCCCGATGGACGCACGGGCGTTCGGCTGATCTGGACCCCGCCCGCGGAGGCGTCGCCGTGAGCGTGCGGTGCGCCCGGGTTGTTGCCGCGGCGCTGGCGTGCGCGGCGCTCGCGATGGTCGTCGGGTGCGGCTCGACGCCCCGGACCCCCGCGACACCGAACGCGCCGCTCCTTCGCGGCTGGCTCTGGTCGGCGGAGGCGGGCGGGCTGTGCGTCACGCTCGATCGTGTTCCCGAGTCGTCGGGCTCGGCGCTCCCGGGCGAGGGGCTACAGCTCCGGCTGTCGGGGCCCAGCCTGCCCCGCCCGATCTTCGCGGCTCCGCCTCAGGCGGGTGAGACGTGCATGAGTCTCGCGCAGACACCCGCGGCGTATCGCGCGCTCGAGCCCGGGCCACTCTCGCTCGATGCGATGATCGAGGGAGAGCTCTTCGAGCTGGCGGACGTGCAGCTGGACAGCGCGACGATCGATCGGATGGCGGCGGTCGCCTTGGAGCGAGGGCTGGGCGTGCGGGGTGTTGGCGGCCCGGGCGGCGCGGTCGAGATCGAGATGCGTCTCGACCCGCCCCGCGTGCGGGCGGGCGAGTCGTTCATCGTCCGCGGGCGGGCGACGAACACGGGCGAGCGAGCGGTGTACGGCGTGCGGGCCGGGCTCACGCCCAGCGTCAGCGGTCGGGCGATGGCGCCGTCGGCGCTCGAGTTCGGCTGGCTCGAGCCGGGCGAGTCGATCGAGATCGCGACCCCGATGATCCTGCCCCGGTCGGTGCGCGAGGACGCGGTGTCGTTCGCGATCGAGGCGGGCGAGGCGCACGAGGCGAGCGTCAAGGGGCCCGAGGTCGTCGGGTTGGACGTGGTTCCGCTGCCTCCCCCGGCGCTGCGGACCGACGTGACGGTCACCCCCGATCGTCACGGGCGGTTCGTGCGCGAGGGCACCGAGGATCAGTTCCGCCCGGGCGACGACCTGCAGGTGGTCTGCGAGGTCACCAACTTCGGCGACAGCGAGCTGGTCGGCGGCGTAGCCAGACTACGGATGCCGACGGGCGACGTCGCGAGCATCCGCGTCGGACGGGCGATCATCGGCGACCTGCCCCCCGGGGCATCGACGCGAGCGCACTTCTGGTTCGTCGTCAAGGCCCCCGTCGGCTCGGGCTCGGCGCCGCTTGTGATCGAGATCGAGGACGCGGACCTTGGCGTGGTGCACGAGCAGGCGCTGGTGCTCAACATCGAAGAGGGCTGAGCCGCACGTCAGCGGTACCGCGCTGGCGATCACCCCCAGCAGGGGTCAGCGGTCGCATGATGGAAACGAGAACAAGGGGTAGGGGGACGGGGTAGCTTGTCGAGCGTTGTTGCGTGGGCACGAGGGCAATCGCACGCGTGCTCCGCCCACCCCTACGGACTGCCCGGTGCCGAGGCCGTCGGCGGGGCTGGTCCGGTCCTTGTCCCTCCCTATCCCATGTCTCCTCAGACTAACGATCCGAGTAGATGCGTCAAGGGTGGATGCGCCCGATTCGTGTCAATTCGATCGAACTGCTCGATCAGATTGCCCAGGTTCTCGGACGAGCCAAACCTGAATGCCGCCCGCAACCTGTCGGTTGCGGGCGGCGGGGGTTGTTGTGGCAACAGGCTTAGCCGCAGCCGTTGTTGAAGTTGATGATCCAGCCGTTGAAATCGGCGGGGGTGCATTGCCCGTCACCGTTCTGATCGCAGTCGCTGGACTGATTGTTGAAAGCGATGATCCACCCGTTGAAGTCGGCGGGGCTGAGGATGCCATCGTTGTTGGTGTCGGCCAGGCACTCGAGCACGGTAATCGTCACGGGATCGAAGCCCGTATCGGACTGCGAGCACGCGACATCCTCACTGACGATCGATCCGATGAAGTAGCTGCCCGGCGTGAGGAAGGGGAGCGTGACGGTCCGGTTGGAGGTCACGGTGCTGCCTGCGCTGACGAAGCTGCTCGAGTCGAGCAGCTTGACGTCCGCTGTCGAGATGAAGTTGTTGATCGAGGCGTAGATGTCGAGCTCGAAGCCTGTCGAGAGTGTGCCCAGGTTCTCTGTCACCGTCGTGACGTTGAACGACTCACCGGGGAAGTAGGCGCCGTTGTCGGCGTTGACCGAGAGGACATCGAGATCGGGCGCGTTGATCACGAGCTGCACGTTGCGGGTGAAGGTCTGCCCCGAGTAGCAGTTGCGGAAGCGGACGACGCCGTTGTAGGTGCCGCCGCAGAGGTTGTTGGCCGCGGCGGTGTTCAGGCTGACCGTTATGGTCCGCCCGTTCGGTCCGAGCGAGAACTGGGTGCTCGAGACGTTGATCCAACTCGGGAAGTCGACGACCTCGATCCATGTGGGGAGCTCGTTGTTGTTGGTGAGGGAGTAGACCTCGCTGTCGAAGGACACGCTTCCCTCGTTGCCCGTGAAGAGGGTCGTGAAGACGGGCGAGACACCGGAGATGGTGCCTGCGGAGTAGTTGCTGCCCGCACCCACTGCGGTGCCCCAGGTGCCGGGTCTGCCGTACTCGCCGTAGAACCATGCTTTGGCGGGGCGTCCGGGCTCGTTGAAGTTGGTGTTGTAGTCTCCCCAGTCGAGCTGGGCGCCGAAGTAGTCGCCCCAGCGGCATGGGCTCGGGTTGCCGTTGTTGAAGCACGGGTTCCGCGAGCCGGTCCCGTCGAAGATCTGCTGGCTGCCACCCGTGACACCCGAGTCGAGGTCGAAGTAGCGGACCTCGGCCTCGCCGCCCGGGGCGTTCGTGGTTCGACAGAAGCCGTAGTAGGCGTCGCCGCCGAACCCGGCGGCTGGCGTCGCAAACCAGTAGTCCCAGCCGGTCAGGAAGAAGTCACGGTCGGTCTCGACGTTGTTGTTGGTCGCGTCGATGCGGTACTGGCGGATGGCGGCGTTTCCGCTGCGCGCTGTGGTGAGGGCCGTGAAGATCTCGAGCCCGTTGCCGTTGGCGATGTCGTTGGTGAGCACGGCGGGCATCAGCCGGGCTCCGATGGTGTCGAGAAGCCCGCCGTTGGGCTGGGTCGCGGCGGGAGGCAGCGTGTAGTTGTTGACGTTGATCGTGGCTCGTGCGAGGTTGTTGGTGTCGAACGCGTTGGTGAGTCGCCAGATCTCGAGCTCGTCGCCGCCTCCGGGTCGGCTGCTGATGAAGACGCCGTCGAGGCCGCCGAACTGCCACTGCTGCTGCACGGCTCTCGGGGCGAAGGCGCGTGAGCCGTCGCCGTTGCGCAGATCGCTGAAGCTCACGCGGAAGCTGGTGGCCTGGTTGTAGATCTCGCTCTTATCGAAGATGATGTGGCGCGCCCAGCGGAAGGGGCGGTTGCCCAGCGCGTCGGGGAACTCGAACATGTTGCCCGAGATGGTGATGAAGTTCTGGCTGTAGCCGAGGTCGAAGTAGTCGGGCCAGCTGGCGTCGGCGGTGCCGGCGTCCTGTACGACGTTGTAGTCGTAGAAGTACCAGCCGCCGACACCCCACGGGGTGCCACCGGTGCTGATCGCGAGGATGATCCGCCCGCGGTCGGTGTCGAAGTTGCGGACGTGCCAGAGCATGACCCAGCGGTTGTTCCAGGGGTCGTAAATGACCTTGGGGTCGAAGACGAGGTCGGCTGGTGGTGTGCCGAAGAACACCTCGGCGTCGCGGCGGAACAACTCGTTGCCGCACTTGTCGTAGACGGCGAAGTCGTCGTTGGTCACCACCGCGATGTGGTTCGGACCGACGGCGATGTCGGGGTCGGGCGGGTCGAGGTCGTTGGGGCCGATCGAGTCGAAAGCGAAGATCGCGGGCAGCGCCTCGGTGGAGGAGCCGCCGGCCTCGTCCTCAACGCCCGGCGCGAGGGGGGCGAGGGGGTTCTCGTAGATCACCGGTCCGTGCCATGCCCCGGGGCGTGTGTCGTGGAACTCGTTGACGTTCTGGTAATCGGCGGGGTCACCGATGCCGCGGATGTCCTCGGGGAAGATGGGCTGGACGCCGAGCCCCCCGGTTTCGAGGATGACCCCGTCGGGCAGGACGACTCTCGAATAGGGCTGGGGGGCGCGGGAGATGAGCGCGATGTCCTCGCCGCCTTGAGCCGGGCCCCGGCTGACATGCTGCTGCTGAGCGCTCGGAGCGAGCGCAGTGAGAGCGCCGAGCGCACCGATCGCGCACCGACTCCACAGGGAAGCTTTCATAGCCTTCTCCTTCGAATGTTGGGTGTCCGGAGGCGTGCGAGCACACAGCGCGGCCGGCGGGCATCCGTGAACAGATCACGGGGAATCTAACGTTGCAATCCCCACCGCGTGTGAGGCTACCACCACCGGCGCGTGTATGCAATACATGGAGAGAGGTATCTCAGTAGACCGCACCGCCGCCTTGCACGGAGCCCGGCATGGCAGGCGTCATTATTGATTGTTGAGCAAGTACTTGCAGCGGCTCGGCGCTAGCAGCCCATGTTGAAGTTCATGATCCACGCGCTGAAATCGGCCGGGGTAACCGCGCCGTCGCGGTTCTGGTCGGCAAGGGGGGAGGTGTCGTTGAAGGCGGTGATCCAGGCGCTGAAGTCCGCGGGGGTGACCTGGCCGTCCCGGTTCACGTCGGGCAGGCAGGTGACGCCCTGGAACTCGTAGGCACCGAGGTCTTCGGATCCTTCGACGCCATCGGCGATGCCCGGATCGTCGACGTTTCGCTCGTTGCCGTCGAAGTCTCCGACGAGGCCGATGCTGACGAAGTCAATTGTCGCGCCGCGGTCGATTGCGGGCGAGCCTGCGAGCAGGCGCAGGTCGCCGAGGTCGTCGTTGAGGCCTTCGTCGATGTCGGGTGTGAACGGGTCGTCGCCCCAGCCGTCGCCGCCGTCTGAGGGCGGCCGGACGAACAGCGGGTCGAGCGTCATGCTGTCGGCGCCGAGCGTTCCGGATTCGAACGACTCATTTCGACTCAGTTGGATCGTGGGGATTCCGGAGTCGCCGGTGTCGTTATCAACGAATGTGTTGTAGTACGCTCGTGTCAGTCTCGCGAAGCTGCTGATGATGGGGAGCGCTCGATCGAGGTCGTAGTCCGGGTCTTGGGAGAGGCGGGTGTTCCCGACGAACAGGTTCTGTCGGATGATGACCGTGGCAATATCGGGCGACCGCGTGTCGAGCGCTCCGACGACAACGCTCGCTGCTCCGCCTTGAGTGAGGCTGCTGTACTCGTAGGAGCGGTTGCCGAGGAAGACGGAGTTGGCGATGCTGCCGCCGCCGCCCCAGAAGCGGACCACACCGAACGGGGCGGCCAAGTTGCTGATGAACTCGCATCCGATGATGTCGGCGGTTGCGTAGTCGTTCGGGCCTCTGCCGACGCCCACGCCGAGCGCGGCGATGCCATTAGAGGCGGGCGTCCCGCGGTTCTGGATGGCCGGTGAGCACCGGATGAAGCGTGTGCCGCTGACGATGCCCTCGCTGTTGCCCGTGATCCAGAGCCCGGGCTGGCCGACGGCGACCTGGGCAAAAAGCACGTCGTCTGAGAACGCGGCTGAGCGTGAGAACTCAAAGTTCGAGTTCTCGACCAAGAACAGCGAGTCGCTGATGATGGCCGATGCGCCAATGACACCGCTCGCGCCCTGGCCGAAGTTGTCGATGTTGTCAACAAAGTCGGTGTCCTCGATCACGACGGCGCTGGGAAGGCCGAAGGTGACCTCGCCGCACGGGTGCTGGGATGCGAAGTCGAAATCGAGCTGGCTCCCCTCGCAGGAGATCACGAACAGCGCGGCGCCGGGCGCACTGCGGTTCTCGCGGAAGACACAGTTGCTGATGTCGAGAATCGAGCCCATGACAAAGACACCGTTGCGGTCGGCGGGCGAGAAGCCGGGATCACCGCGATCGGTGAATGCGTCCTGGAAGACGAGCCCATCGAGCCTTGTGCCTGGGCCGGTGCGGTCGACGAACAGCAGCGTGCCCGTGTTGTCGCCGAGGCTAACGAACAGGTCCTCCATCTCCTGGCTCGACGCGATGCCGCCGGTGACGGGCATGTCCAGATCGTTGCCGAGCAGATCCCCCGAGATCACCGACTCGTACGTCTCCGGGTCGCGCTGGTCGGCCGCGGTCTCGTCGCCCCGGAACCCGCCGAGCAGGGCGACGCCGTCGGGCATGAGGAAGTAGGGCTGGTCCTCGCCCGCGATCGGGTCGATCACGCTGGGCACGTACACGCCCTCGGCGACCCAGATCTCGTCACCCGGCAGGGCGAGCTCCATCGCGGGCTGGAGTTCATCGAACGCGGTCGCCCACGCCAGCCCGTCGCCCCCGGGCGGGGCGTCGGCGTCGACGAACCAGGTCATCTGCGAGTGGGCCCCGGCGGCCGACGAGAGAACCGCGGCCGCCCCGATCCGGAGAAGGTCTGTGTGCGCCATGAGCGTTCGGACGCCCAAGCTCGCTGGCGGTTCCCCGTAGATTGCTGAAAGTCTGACCCAGTGCGATCGCAGCGTCCGGTTGGCTTCAGCACCCGGCGTTGAAGTTCAGGATCCAGGCGTTGAAGTCGGCGGGGGTGCAGAGGTCGTCGTAGTTCTGGTCGCAGGCTGGGGCATTGGTGTTGAAGGCATCGAGCCACGAGCTGAAGTCGGCTGGGGAGACGGCGCCGTCGAGGTTGACATCGGCGGGGCAGAGCTCGGGGACGGGGAAGTAGTCGACTCGGGCGCCTGCGAATGAACTCCGCGAGGTCACGGCGATGCCTCTCGCGACGAATGTGACCGCCTGGCCGAACTCGGTGAGTGGACCGAAGTCGCCCGTGTCGTCGACCGGCACTCCGATCGATCGCACGAACCGCCCCGAAGGCACATGGACGATGTCGACCCGACCCTCGATGGCGGGTATCGCGCTGGTGAAGTTCGGAGAAGCCACGGCCGCGAAGTCGCCACGCATCGCCATCCGGATACCGAATCTTCTGCCATCGGATCCGGGGGGCGGCCCGAACGAGCCGACGAAGTTCATCTGCTGGAAATCGAAGACATACACCCAGCCCGCGTTGGTGCCCGCGCGGTCGTCTGTGATATCGCCGAGGACGGCGTATCGCCCATCGGCTGCGAGATCGAACGACGCGGTCGTTACGGGCATGCCGTCGACGGTGGGGCGAGTTTCGGTGACGAGTTCCCCCGTGTCGATGTCATGCACAACGAAGACCGCGTCGTCGGGCAGCGAGTCGGACCCCGTGCCACGCACCCATGCGATGTACTGATCGTTGGCGATCATTGGGAACGCAACCGAATCCTCCTCGACGTTGATGCCGCCGACGCGCCGGATGAATGTGAGATCTGGTAGCGCGTATGTGTAGACCGCGCCGGATTTCGCGTTCGGAAAGCCCTCGGCGGGCGCACCGGCGACGAGCACATCGCCCGCAACACGGGCAGGCAGGCCGAAGTAGTCGAACCCGCTCGGCACTGGCGAGGCGATGCTGGTGATGAATTCGCCGTCCGGGATGGTGAAGGTGCTGATGGAGCCACCGGGACTGCCGGGCAGCCCGAAGCGTCCGTCTCGATACGTTG
Organism: Phycisphaerales bacterium; assembly: GCA_028284805.1. GTDB lineage: Bacteria > Planctomycetota > Phycisphaerae > Phycisphaerales > UBA1924 > JANQQZ01. The sequence goes on along the minus strand of JANQQZ010000118.1, from coordinate 432 downwards.
TCACAAAGAGGGTGTCTTCGGCGATATCGAGCTGGATGCCGAAGGCGTCCATGTCGCTGGGCGCGGGTGGATCGATGCGGGCGACCTGCTGGCCGGTCTGGGTATCGAGGATGACCACGAAGCTCGGTCGGGTGGTACTGAAGGCGTAGCGTGGAACACCGAGAGCGATATAGCGGTCGCCTCCGGCGATGTCCAGTTCCTCGAAGGACCGCGTATCAATCGCTGGGAACGTCACGACGCCCGGCGGATCGGCGGACACGGGTGTTCCGAGCGCACTGGCGGTGAGCAGGGTGAGACCGGCGGCGCGAGCTTTCATGCCGCTGATATCGACCCGACCGCTGTGGTTATGTCAGCAGCCCGCGTTAAAGTTGACGATCCAGGCGTTGAAGTCGCTTGGGTTGCAGAGGCCGTCGCCGTTCTGGACGCACTCGG
>JANQQZ010000100.1 GCA_028284805.1 Phycisphaerales bacterium | reverse complement strand
TCACCCGCGCGTTCGAGGTCATCGCCAGCCGCCCGAGCGTGGTCAGCATGACCTGGCAGGAGCGCGAGATGCCTCCCGGGGCCAAGCGGGCAGTCGTTGGGAGCATCGTCGAGGGCTCTGGCGGCCCACGTCCGGTGGTCTCGCTCCTTACGGCGCTCCGGCGCACGGTCCGCGAGGGGCGGGCGCAGCCGGCGGGGCAGGTCGCGGGTCAGGGGGCGGGCGCGTGACGAGCCGGGCGGGCCAGATCGAGGGCCCCGCCAAGTGGGCCGCGGTCGCGGTGCTGGGCGGTGCCGGACTTCTGGGCATCGGTCGCTCGTTCTTCGTCGATACGGTCCACGCGCCACCCTCGCAAGCGGTCGCCGAGCCGGTGCGCATCGACCCGGTGTCGGAGCCGGCAACCAGAGCCGCAGCACAGTCGGACGCGAGCGGCCAAGAGCCAGAGTCACTGTCCGTTGACGACGACGTCTCGGTCCGCATCAACGTGAACACGGCCTCTGCGGCCGAGCTCGACCTGCTGCCGGGCATCGGGCCGGTCTATGCCCAGCGGATCGTCGAGGAACGCGCCGCGAACGGCGTGTTCACGTCGGTGGACGACCTGCAGCGGGTCCGGGGGATCGGGCCCAAGACCGCGGCGAAGCTGGAGCCGCTGGTCAGCTTCGATCGGCCGTAGGATCGATACTGGAACCGAGCACGGCGACGGTCGGGCCGAGGGCGTCCGTCCGCGGTCCGTGCTGCGCCCTGGAGCCCCATGCCTGCGACGACGAGCCCCATTGATGCGGTGCTGAGCGACCCCGCGGTCGTGGCGCTGTCTGACGCGCTCACGGAGGGACGCTCGGTCGTTGCATCGGGCGCGGTGGGGTCTTCGACGGTGTTCGTCGCTTCGGCGGTCGCGCGTCTGACGGGCCGACCCGCGATGCTCGTCGTCGCGCACCTCGACGACGCAGAGCACGCGGTCGAGGAGCTCGAGCTGCTCGGCACGGCGTGCGTGCGGCTGCCGGCCTTGGAGGTGCTGCCCGGCGAGTCCGACGCCGCTGCGGATCTCTTGGCCGAGCGGGTCGCCGCGGTGCGGGGCGTGCTCGCGCTGGGCGAAGGCGACGCACCGGTGATCGTTGCGCCGATCCACGCGCTCATGCAGAGCGTGCCCAGACCGTCCCAGGTCGAGCGCCTGAGCCTCCGCATTGCGCCGGGCGAACGCCACAGGCAAGAGGATCTGATCGACTGGCTCGGCGTCGCCGGCTACGACCGGCGCGACGCGATCGAGGACCCGGGTGAGTTCGCGGTGCGAGGCGGCATCGTCGACGTGTTCCCGACGGGGGGGGCAGCGTCCGCGCCGGTGCGGATCGACTTCTTCGGCGACGAGGTCGACCGCGTCACCGAGATCGACCTTGAGACCATGGGTTCGGATCGCAGGCTCGACGAGGTCGAGCTGGTCGCGGCGAAGCTCGACCCGGATCTGGCGGCCGAAGGCGTGAGCTTCCTCGACCTCGTGCCAGACCGTGCGGTTGCCCTGCTCGCCGAGACGATGGAGGTGACCGAGCAAGGGCGGGGCTATTTCGAAAGGCTGACCGACTCGCGAGGTGTGTTCGGCCCACCCGCGGTGTTCAAGCTGCTCCGCGAGCGGTTCGCGGGGTTCGCGGAGATCAACCAGTTCTCGCTGTCGCACGCCGCCGAGCAGGCGATCGAGCTTCCCGTCGCGGGGCTGCCTCATTTCAGCCAGACCGCGAGCGAGGCGGTGGGGGAGCTGGAGGCGATTGCTTCGGATGGGCGCCGCCTGCTGATCGCCTGCGAGACCGAGGGTGAGCGGTCGCGCTGCGGCGAGTTGCTCGCCGAGTTTGCACCCGATCTCAGCGGCGCAACCACACTCGTGGGCTACGTGCACCGCGGGTTCCTGTGGGGTCCGGAGGGCGACCAGGGCCTCGCGGTCGTGCCCTATCACGAGCTGCTGCACCGGTTCCAGACGAGGCGGCGCGCTCGCCGACTGCGATCGGGTCGGGCGATGGACACGTTCCTCGAGATCGAGCCGGGCGACTACGTCGTCCACGTCGATCACGGCATCGCGCAGTTCACGGGCCTGCGCACCATGAGCCCCGACCGGCTCGGCAAGCGGGGCGTCGCTGCGCCGCCCGGCAAGAAGCACAAGCAGCGCGAGGACGAGCTCGAGGAGTTCCTGACACTCGAGTTCGCGAGCAAGAGCCAGCTGCACGTGTCTGCTCTGAAGATCGATCAGGTGCAGAAGTACATCGGCGGGTTCTCGGGCAAGCCGCCGCTCAGCAAGCTGGGCGGGCAGAAGTGGACGAAGCAGAAGGAGCAGGTCGCCGAGAGCGTGCGGGATCTGGCGGCGGAGCTGCTGCGTGTGCGCGCCGCGCGCGAGAGCCTGCCGGGCATCCGCTACCCCGACGACACCGCCTGGCAACGCGAGTTCGAGGCCGAGTTCCCCTATCAAGAAACCGATGACCAGCTCGCCGGGCTCGCGGCGATCAAGAAGGACATGACCAGCGAGCGCCCGATGGACCGCCTGATCTGCGGCGACGTGGGCTTCGGCAAGACCGAGCTCGCGATCCGGGCGGCCTTCAAGGCCTGCGAGTTCGGCAAGCAGGTCGCGGTGCTCGTCCCGACCACCGTGCTCGCCGAGCAGCACGAGCGGACGTTCCGCAGCCGCTTCGCGGACTACCCCTTCAAGATCGAGAGCCTGAGCCGCTTCAAGTCGACCAAGGAAGCGAACAGCATCCTCGCAAGGCTCCGGAAGGGCCAGGTCGATCTGGTCATCGGCACGCACCGGCTGATCTCGAAGGACGTCAAGTTCGCCGACCTCGGGCTCGTGGTCATCGACGAGGAGCAGCGTTTCGGCGTCGAGCACAAGGAACGCCTGCTCCAGCTTCGGATGACCGCGGACGTGATGACCCTGAGCGCCACGCCCATCCCGCGGACGCTGCACATGTCGATGCTCGGCATCCGGGACATCTCGTCGCTCGCGACCGCGCCGGCCGACCGCCAGAGCATTGTGACCGAGGTCATCCCGTTCAACCGCAAGCGGATCAAGCAGGCGATCGACCGCGAGCTGGCGCGCGAGGGGCAGATCTTCTGGGTGCACAACCGCGTGCACGACATCCAGAGCAAGGCGGATGAAGTCCAGCGGCTCGCGCCCGGCGCGCGTGTGATCTACGGGCACGGGCAGATGACGCCCGGCGAACTCGAGAAGGTCATGCTGACCTTCATCCGGGGCCAGGCGGACATCCTGGTGAGCACGACGATCATCGAGTCGGGTATCGACATCCCGCGTGCGAATACGATGGTCGTGGACAACGCCGATCGGTTCGGTCTGGCTGAGCTGCACCAGCTGCGCGGGCGCGTCGGGCGGAGCAAGCACAGGGCGTACTGCTACCTGCTGCTGCCCGACAACAAGACCATCAACGAGGTCGCGCGCAAGCGTCTGAAGGCGCTCGAGCAGTACTCGATGCTCGGCGCCGGATTCAAGATCGCGATGCGCGACCTCGAGATCCGCGGCGCGGGCAACATCCTCGGGGCGGAGCAGTCGGGGCACATCGCCAGCATCGGGTACGAGCTCTACTGCCGCCTGCTCGAGCAGTCGGTGCGCGAGCTGACGCACGAGGCCCCGCCCCCGAGCGCGGGGCGGACGAGCCTGGAGATCGGGATCGGCGGGATGATCCCCAGGCCCTACATCCCCAGCGACGTGCGCCGCCTCGAGGCCTATCGGCGGATCGCGACCGCGTCGAGCCGGGAGCAACTGGAGAGCCTCGGCGCCGACCTGACCGCGGCGTACGGCGAGCCGCCCGCGCCCGTGCAGCGTCTGCTCGATCTGGCCGAGATCCGAGCCGGGGCGTCGGCCCTCGCGATCCGGGCCGTCGTGCTCCGGGCACCGGACGTGATCTTCCGGACCCCCGAGCCGGCTCGGGCGGCGGGGGCCTTCGATGGGGCCGCCGGCACCGTGCGGGTGCTGGAGCCGAAGTCCGGGGAGTCGCTCCACGAGGTCTATTACCGGCCCCCGGCGGCCTATCTGGAGCCCACGACGCTCGTCGCCCAGCTCAGGCACCGCCTGGGCGCCTCGCTCCCATAACCGGGCATCAGATCTGAAGAGGCTAGTGTTAGCAGAGCTTTGCGCGCAACCGACAGGCATTCACGCGACCTTCGTAGACTTCGGACGCGTATGTGTTGAAGATCCCTCTCGGTAGTGCGCATTCAGGAGCCCAGTGTCGTGTCCGCCCTTCCCAGACATCCAGGCCAGCCCGAGCCGCAGGCCGAGATCGCCTCGGTCAAGCGCCGGCTGATCCGTCAGGGCACGATCGCGATCGGGATGCTCGAGGCCGCGATCGACGCCCTCTGGGCTCTGGATGCCGAGGTCGCCCAGCATGTCCGCGAGCAGGACAACGCGGTCGACGAGGAAGAGGTCGCGATCGAGGAGGCGTGCTACCGGTCCCTGGCCCTGACGCACCCGGTCGCGCGGGACTTCCGCGTGCTGGCGGCGATCCTCAAGGTCAACCACGACGTGGAGCGGGTCGCCGACCACGCGTGCTCGATCGCCAAGAGCGCGATCCGGCTGAGCAAGCTCTCGATCGTGCCGCGGTACCCGATGAGCCTGCGCGACCTCGCCGAGCGTGTGCCCGCGACCTGCCACACGCTGCTGCGGGCGCTGATGGACGAGGACATCGCGATCGCACGCGAGATCGTCGCGGGCGACAAGCTGCTCGACAAGCTCGACACCGGCGCGTTCACCGAGTTGACCGAGCAGATCGCGGGCGGCAACCAGGACGAGGCCGCCGCGGGCCTGCTGATGTACCGCGTAGGACGCGACCTGGAACGCGTCGGCGATCTGATGAAGAACATCGCGGAGGACCTGGTCTACCTCGAGACCGGTCAGATCGTTCGCCATCAGAAGAAGAAGCGGAAGTAGCGAGACTCTCGATCCCCGCCGATCGCGCTGCGTTGCGACACATGTGCGCACGAGAAAGCACCCGCCCGGCTGCCCGGGCGAGCGATGAGAGTTCAACGTACCGGCTTCGTCAGCAGCCCATGTTGAACTGCAGGATCCAGCCGTTGAAATCAGCGGGGGTGATGAGACCGTCGCCGTTCATGTCGGCCCGCGGGAATGACCCGTTGAATCCAATGATCCAGGCGGAGAAGTCCGCCGGGGTCACCTGCCCGTCGAAGTTCTGGTCGGGCAGGCAGCCGAGTTTGAACCCGACGAAGTTCTCGCTGTCGTCGAGGTTGATCCACCCGAAGTTCTCCGCCCACGCGAAGCCCCGGAAGCGGAGGAAGTCCCAGTCGATCCTGGCCTCGTCCGCACCGGCCGACGACGTCTCGAAGTTGATCCAGCCGGCGTTCTCCGCCCAGGCGAAACCGCTGAGCGTCCGGTCGGAATCGATGTTGACGCCGTGGTCCGTGCCCGTGTTGGTGTAGGCGACACCGTTGGCGGGCCCGCGCCCGAGATTGATCCAGCCCAGATTCTCCGACCAGACGAAGCCCTGGAGGTAATCGAGCTCGATCTGCACGGCGTCCGCCGGAGGGATCCCCGCCGGGCTCCAGTTGATCCAGCCGGCGTTCTCTGCCCAGGCGAACTTGTTGTCCGGGTCGACGGTGCTGGGCTGTGCTAGAAGGTACGAAGGCGCGAGCAAGAAGCAGAGCATCCCGAGTACGCGTTTCCAATGCACATGTCTCATTACAACGCCCCCATGCTAGCGGTGGAAGATGAGCAGCTGTGTGGGCTCAAGCGGACCGCCGGGTGTTGGTGGTGAAGCCGTGTACTCGATCTCGAGAGAGGATTCGAATGAGATATCAAGCACGTTTGCGGCGACGAATTCGTCGTTACCTGTGGCGGGGTCATATCCCCTCTGGAAGATCTGCTGCGAAAAGTCATCGAGATTGTCAACAATGGTGACTCCATCAACGATTACGTCAAAGTTCGTAACATCTACTATTGCAGGGCCTTGATCGCTAAACCGCAACTCTCGGAGCACCCCAGGACCCGCTAAGGTAATTGACCGAGTCTGCGGCGTACCGCCAGATGTAAAGTTTGGTGTGGTTAACACCTCGACGTTGCTTCCCGACGATCCTGCGGAGATCGAGTTCGCGATATCTGCAAGTGACGGGCTCGTCGAAGCCGGCGTGCCGCTCGGCGGATCCAGGGGCCCCGCTGCGGCGAGTGCGCCCAGCCCCAGCATGCCCAGGGCGGTGCCCGCGATCATGTACTTCAGGTTTCGTGACGTCATCAGGCACTTCCTTTCGTTGGTTCCCACCACGAGTTAGGTAGATTTCATCAGAAAGGGGCGTGGGATTCAATCCCACGAACCGGGTGGTATCGTGAAAAAGGGCTGCATCCACTTCGTTAGATGCGTGTACCGACAAGAAGTGCTTGCCTGCCCATTGGTCATGCGTTTTCGGGCACGCGACTTGCACGGGCGTGGGGTTTGGTACGCTCCGTGCATGCTTTCGCTCGTGATATTCAGCCTGCTGCTCGTGACAGGCCTGCTCTTCACTGTCGTCGGTATCGTGTGGCGGCGCGGCGATCACCCGGTCTGCCGACGCTGCGGCTTCAACCTGACCGGGCTTCCCGACCCCTCGTCCTGCCCGGAGTGCGGGCGGCGACTCGACCGCCGCCGTGCCGTCGCGACTGGTGATCGTCGGCGTTGGCCTGTGCCGGTTGGCTCGGTACTGGTTGGTCTCGCGGTTGTCGCGCTTGGGTACGCGGTTCTCGGTACTCGGACGCTCGACGGTCAGAAGCCGCTCTGGTTGCTCGACGCCGAACTCAGGATCGCCTCGCCCAAGCGAGACCGGGCGATTTTTACGGAGATCGAACGTCGGAGCTATACGCCGCGCTCGCCGGAGTATGCCGCAGAGATGGGCGATCTGGTCGTCCGTCGGATCATCCGAGATCCCGCGAGCCCTGAGTGGCACGCCTATGTCGTGCTTGCGTACCAGACCAACGCGATCACAGCGCAAGACGCACGCCAGATGCTGGGTGCCGTTCTCGAACGGTTCATGACAACCTCGGAAGATGGTCTCGACGCGGCCGCGATGAGTCTGTTCGCCGAGGCATACATCTGGTTGGGTCTGCTCAACGATTCGGTGATGGCACCCGTGTTCGAGCCGCTGCTTGCGAGAGTCGAGCGGACGCGGGACGAAGCCCTCGCCAGCGCTGCCTCGCTCGACGACGGCGATCTCGACATCCTCGCCTGGAGCAACTCGCACGCCCGCCAGCTGCTCAACACATGGGTGCACGCGAACATCGGAGCGCTCAGCGACGAGATGATGGTTCGGCTTCTCGGTGAACCGATCGTCGTCGAGTTCCGTCACCGCGAGAAGGTGCCAACGAGTTGGAGCTACGTCCCGTGCGAAGTGGATGTGCGGTGGCTGCCACTGGTCGCATCGAAGCCGTTTGTCGAGGAGGTCTCGGTCTGGATACAGGACGGTGACGACCGGGTCGACGGGCACGACGCCCGCTCGGGCATGGGCTGGGGTGTGAGTTCCATCGAGCCGAGCAGGCCTGTCGCGGGCTGGAGAACCGGGATGAGCCCGATGGCCAGCCCTGACCGGCGACCCCTGGCGTTGGGAACGCACACGGTCGACATTGATATGGCAGCGGCGCTCGTCTTCGAGTCTGCGTATCAGGTCCCGCCGCCGGAAGAGCACCGGCGACACCTCACGCTCTCTGGCACGTTCGAGGTGGTGGAGTCCGAGAGCCTCGACCCGCCTCGCACCCGTGATCCCGAGCCGGGCGAGGCAGAGGCGCTGCTGGACGCGATCGAGGTCGGCGCATTCGAGTTCCACGAGCAGGGCGTCATGTCAATGCGGAACGCCTGGCAGATCAGCGGGAGCATCGAGGTCGTGAACAGCCCGGTGAATCTCGCCCACGCGATCTGGGCCGAGCAGGGCGAGCACAGGTGGCGGCTTGGAAACATGGCCGCCGACAAGGTTCAATTCGCCGAGCCTCGTCGTGGGCATATCAACCAGAACAACCCGATCGGCCCGTCCGACCGAGATCGACTCCGGCGTGAGGACGGCCGCTTTGTGGACCGCTTCGCGACTCCTCCCGACCTCACCAAGCCCATCCGCCTGATCATCGAGCCCGACGAGAAGCTCTTCCGGCGGGGCGCGTGGGACCGTGAGATCTGGCTGGGCACGCTCGACCTGGGCGAGCACCCGCTCGTCCTGCCCGACGATGACGACGCCGCGGACAGCGGAGCGATCATCCCGCCCGAGTGAATCTCCGCATCGCGGGTGACCGCTCATGTTGCAACGTATGAAACAGCCTTACGGGCCTGCTCCGAACACAGTACACTCGGAACATGTCGCCGATCTCTGTCTCGGGCCTGCTGGTCGCGTTCGGCTTGATCCTGATCGTGCTCGGCCGGGCGTGGCGCCTGGGGACGCACCCCGTCTGCCGGAAGTGCGGCTTCCATCTTGCCGGGCTCCATTCTCCTGGCGCATGCCCGGAATGCGGACAGGATCTGACCCCCACGCGGGCCATCGCGCCGGGTGATCGGCGGAGGTGGCCTGTGCCGGCGGGCTTTGTGCTCATCGGCCTGTCGGTCTTCTCGCTCGGCTACGCCCTCATCGACAACCCGGCATTGGACCAGCGGAAGCCGATCTGGGTGCTGGGCGCGGAGCGTGGGGTGTTCGGCGAGTCGCGAGACCCGAGGACGCGTGCAGAGATCAAGCGGAGGCTGGACGCGGTGCCCGCCGACCCGGACAAGCAAGCAGCACTCGCCGAGATCGCCCTGCGTTACTCGGGCGAGAACGATGCGCACCCAGACTGGCACGACCTGAGCGTGCGCGTCATCGGCTCAGGCTGGGTGAAGCCTGACCGAGCCCGCTCGCACGTGCTCGGTTTCTTGGACGCCTTTCTCGCGGCCGACACGATCCGCCGGGACACGCTCCGCAAGGCGGGGGTCGGATATCTGGGACGCGTCTCCCTTGAACGCCCTGCGATCGAGCCCCTGCTCGGTTTCGTCGAGCAGGCCAACCGCCGAGCCCTTGATACCGGTGACAACGGAGCGATCAAGGCGTGGGCTCTGTCGCCCGAGCGAGCCGTGCTCTCGGCATGGGCCGAGCGCGACTGGGACGATCTGGCCTTTGCCGATCAGGTCCGCCTTGCGGGCGATTTCACAGACCGCTGCACACTGAGTGTTGAAGAGCATGTCCGCTCTGGTGACGCGGCACGCTTCATAGTCAGGATCGATTCCATACCGATCACGTTCGGGGGGCGCCACTGGACATCGCTTGAGATGGTAGAGGCCAGAGTTGCGGGCCAGCGGTACCCGCTTCATCACGTCGGCATGACCGGGGGAGGCGGCCCGGGCGTCGGCGGCGGCTCCGCATTCACCTCCTCGGTCAGCCTCGGGGCATCGCCTCCGGGCAGGACGTCGGTCGAGATCGACGTCCGAGTCGGGCACCACATCACCGGTCGTCCCGATGCCGTCCGTGTTGCCGGGGCCGAAGGCGCCAGGCCGGAGACCGAGTGGCCGCTGATCACGCTGCGTGCCGAGACGACCATCGTCCCGTCAGATACACCGGACGCCACGGCGACGCTCGCGACCGCCGAGCGGCAGCGAGCACTGCTTGATCACCTCGAGATGGCCCCGCTGAGCAGGACGCCCGGGGGCGATGTCACGGTCAGTGTGCGCATCGTCGAGGCCCCGTGGGAGATGGACTATCGGCTTGTCATGGAGCAGGGGGAGTTGTCATCCGAACTCAGCACCGTCCGGGCGTCGGCCGGCAACACGCACCACATGACAATGAGCAGCCCGGTCGATGACCGCATCGATCTCGAGAGCCCGGTGTCGCTGGTGCTGGTGCCCACCTCGACCATCGCGATCGACGCCGAAGGCGAGCCTGGCGCCGGCGGGCGGTTCGAACTGGGGCGGTTCGTGATCGAGCCAGCCGACGAGCGGTCGGGGTTCAGGACGCCCCTGCCGGTCCGGGAGATCCGTATCGAGGAAGGCGGATAAAAAAACACCCGCCTCTTTCGAGACGGGTGCTAGAAGAAGTGCTTGTCTGCCCATTGGCCGCTCGTTGCCGAGACGGCTATCTGTGACCCATTGCCGAGGCAGTGGGGGGATTTCACAGACGAGAATATGCTGACGACCCTGCTGTAGATCGCTCTACGCGGGCTGCGTGATGATCACGGGTTCCGTATCGTGGTCCCCGAGGCGTTTCCGCTTCACGCTGCCCTGGCAGGTCTAAGGAAATCCCTTAGAAAGGAGGTGATCCAGCCGCAGGTTCTCCTACGGCTACCTTGTTACGACTTCGTCCCAGTCACCGAGCTTGCCGTAGGCACCCTTGAATCAAGGTGACTTCGGGCACTCCCGGCTTCCATGACGTGACGGGCGGTGTGTACAAGGCTCAGGAACACATTCACCGCGGCGTTGCTGATCCGCGATTACTAGCGATTCCAACTTCAAGCAGGCGAATTGCAGCCTGCTATCCGAACTGGGGCATGGTTTTTGCGATTTGCTCCCCTTCGCAGGATCGCCTCGCTCTGTCCATGCCATTGTAGCACGTTTGCAGCCCTAGACATAAAGGCCATGAGGACTTGACGTCATCCCCACCTTCCTCCGGTTTGACACCGGCAGTCTCGCTAGAGTACTCGCCATAACGCGTTAGCAACTAACGACAGGGGTTGCGCTCGTTAAGGGACTTAACCCGACACTTCACAGCACGAGCTGACGACAGCCATGCAGCACCTGTGTATGTTCCACCCAAGGGCGTCATACTTGTTTCCAAATACTAATCCATACATGTCAAGCCTAGGATAAGGTTCTTCGCGTTGCCTCGAATTAAGCAACATGCTCCACCGCTTGTGTGAGCCCCCGTCAATTCCTTTGAGTTTTAGCCTTGCGACCGTACTCCCCAGGCGGCACACTTAACAGTTTTCCTTCGACCGGGACGGTGTCAGAACCGCCCCGATCTAGTGTGCATCGTTTACGGCGTGGACTACCAGGGTATCTAATCCTGTTTGCTCCCCACGCTTTCGTGCCTGAGCGTCAGGACAGGCCCAGCTGATCGGCTTCCCCATCGGCGTTCCCATGAATATCTACGCATTTCACCGCTCCACTCATGGTTCCATCAGCCCCTACCTGCCTCAAGCCTGGTAGTTCACCCCGCAGTTCCACGGTTGAGCCGTGGGATTTCACGAGATGCTTACCAGGCCGCCTGCGCACGCTTTAAGCCCAGTGATTCCGATTAACGCTTGGGCCCCTCGTATTACCGCGGCTGCTGGCACGAGGTTAGCCGGCCCTTCCTCTGGTCCTGGTCGTTGGTCCTAGGACCTGACAGTGGTTTACACATCGAAGATGCTTCATCCCACACGCGGCATTGCTCCGTCAGGCTTGCGCCCATTGCGGAAGATTCGTCGCTGCAGCCTCCCGTAGGAGTCCGGACAGTGTCTCAGTTCCGATGCGGCGGGTCATGCTCTCACACCCGCTACCCGTCTT
>JANQQZ010000087.1 GCA_028284805.1 Phycisphaerales bacterium | reverse complement strand
CCGACGAACGCTCCAGCGGCTCCGCTCGGAGCGGATCCCCGTGTACGCGGTGGCGCTCGGGTCGCGCGAGCCGGCGGTGGATCTCTCGATCCAGTCTGCCGACGCGCCGGAGGCGGGCTTCGTCGATGACAGTCTGCCCGTGCGTGTGCGTCTCGGGCGGGCGGGGGCGGCGGCGGAGACTGGTGCCGTGCTGGAACTCGTCGAGCGGTCGACGGGCATCGTGCTCGATCGGCAGGACATCGAACCCGGGCAGGACGAGGCGACGCTCATCGCCAAGCCCACCGTCGCGGGCGACGCGGTGTGGGACGTGCGCCTCGTGCCCGAAGGGACGGATCTGCTCGAGGACAACAACACCGCCGAGATCGCGGTGCGTCTGGTCGACCGCCCGCTGCGCGTGCTGCTGGCCGACGGCTACCCGCGCTGGGAGTTCCGGTATCTGAAGAACCTGCTGCTGAGGGAACGGTCGATCTCGTCGAGCTCGCTGCTGCTCGCGACGGGGCGCCGGCACACGCAGGAGGGCGACGTGGTGCTGGCGCGTTTGCCCTCGTCGCCCGGCGAGTGGGAGGACTTCGACGTCGTCGTGCTGGGCGATCTGCGCGCAGAGCTCCTGAGCGAGGATCAGCAGGCGCAGGTGCGTGATCTGGTTGCCGAGCGTGGGGCTGGGCTGCTCTGGATCGCGGGCCCGGGTGCGACGCCGCAGAGCTGGCGGGGCACGCCGCTGGAGCCCCTGCTGCCCGTAACGCTCGTGGAGGGCGTGCCGGCGTACGGCGAGCCCGTGACGATGGGTCGCGAGCCGCTGGCCGAGCGCTTGGGGCTGCTCGAACTCGACGACGCGACCGAGGGCGGGTGGCCCACAAGGCTGAGCGACCCGGGCACCGGGTGGAGCCTGCTGCGCTGGGCACAGCGGATCGGGCCAGGCCAGCTGAAGCCCACGGCTTCGGTGCTTGCGTCGTTCGAGCCCGCTGTGTCGGGTGGAGCGCCAACGCCCGCGGTCGTGACGATGCGCTACGGCGCGGGGCGCGTGATCTACGTGGCGACGGACGAGATCTGGCGGTGGCGGTACGCACGCGGCGAGTCGCTGCCCGAGCGGTTCTGGGTGCCGCTCGTGAGGCTGCTCGGGCGCGAGGGGCTGGCGCGGTCGGGTCGGGCGTCGGTGCTGACGGTCTCGCCCGGGCGAGTCGATCTCGGGGCAACGGTCACGATCGAGGCCGAACTGCTCGATGCGCGGCTCGTCGAGGCGGGGCCCACGACCGTGGCGGTCCGGGTGACCGACGCGGAGGGCCGGGTGATCGCGGAGTTGCCCTTGCGGTCGGATCGGCCCGCGGGGCAGGCGCGCCGGTTCGCGGCGACGTGGGTGCCGCCCGGCTCGGGCGAGTACACGGTGGTGAGCGACGACGCGTCGCTCGGCGGTGAGCGGCTGAGCGAGCCGCTGATCGTCGTTGCGCCCGACGACGAGCGCCAGAGGCCCGCGACGGACCACGCGAGGCTGGAGACGCTGGCCTCGGAGACGGGCGGGGCGGTGCTGCCCGCCGAGGATCTGCCCAGGCTCCGCGAGCTGCTGCCCAACCGGGAGCGGCGGGTGCTGGGCACGCCCACAATCGACCCGCTGTGGGACACACCCCTCGCCCTGCTGCTTGTTACCATTTTGCTCGCGGTCGAGTGGATCGGGAGGCGGCTAACGCGGCTCGTGTGAGCCGGATCCGGCCCGGACGAGGGTCGAATCGTCATCTGGCGGCGATCGCAGCCCCGCGGGCGCCGATCATTAGACCACGGCGGCGGGGACCGCGGCCGACGGACGGTCAGGAAGCACGGAGGCGGCGTGACGACGAGCGACCCCCAGCACGGATCGGCGGCCCGCGCGCTTGAGCGCGTGCGCGACCGGATCCGGGGCGTCGCGGTGGGCGAGCGGGTGTTCGTTGGTGTCGCCGCGGTTGGGGCATGGCTGCTGGGCATTGGCCTCGTGGACTATCTGCTGAGGCTCCCAGGGTGGCTGCGCGTCGTGGTGCTGCTGATCGGCATCGCCCTGCTGGGCGCGGCGGTGTGGCGCCGGCTCATACCCGCGGTGCGCCTGCGCCCGAGACTGAGCACGATCGCGCTGCGGCTCGAACGGAGCGGACTCGGCGAGACACGCGCGCTGCGGGGCGTGCTGGCGTCGGGCGTTGCCCTGGCATCGGAACCCGATTCAGATGACCCGGCGTCGATCCGCGCGCTTCGGGCGCGTGCCGCGGCGGAGGCGGACGCGCGGCTCGACGGTGCCGAGCCCTGGCGAGTGGTCGACACGTCGACGCTGCGCCGACGCGGGCTCTGGGCCGGGACCGTGGCGGCAGCGTGCGTGGGCCTGGCTGCGGTGAGCCCGGCGATCGCTTGGACCGGGCTGTCGCGACAGGTGCTGCCCCTGGGCGACGCGTCGTGGCCCAAGCGCTTCGCGGTCGCGGACGCGACGTCGGCAGAGGTGCACCCGATCGGCGCTGCGCTGCCCGTGCGCGGGCTCGTCACACGGACGACGCGCGCATTGGGTCAGACTCCGGTGTCCGTGGTGTACCGCGTGGTGTCGGGCGGGGAGACTTCGGCGTTCCGACGCGAGCCGCTGACGCCGCAACGCGTGGTGGAGTACACCGCGGGCGGCGTTCAGGGCGAGGCGTACGAGCGCCTGCTCGAGGTGCCCGCGGTGACGTCCGACGACGATGAGCCGGCGAGGCTGGAGTACTTCCTCGAGACGCCCGACGATCGGACCGCGACCGCGGAGGTGCTGCTCGTCGAGCAGCCCGAGGTCACGGGGATCGTCGCGGAGGTCACGCCCCCCGCGTACGCGGCGGCGTACACGGGCTCGTTCCTGTCGGGCTCGATCGATCTGGCCGAGGCGGGACGCGACGGACGGCTGATCGGGCCCGTGCTCGCGGGCTCGGGCGTGCGTCTCGTGGCGGCGCTGAACAAGCCAGCGTCACCCGTGGATCCGGCCCCGCTGATGGAGATCGAATCCGGCGAATCTCCTGCGGACGCGTCGGTGTCGAGCGAGGGCAACGAGGTGTCGGTCGCGTGGACGGCCGGGGGTTCGGCGCGTCTTACGCTCGGTCTGCGAGACCGGTACGGGCTCGAGAGCCTGGAGCGCACCGTGCTCCGCGTGGAAGTCGTCCAGGACGCGGCGCCGCGGGCGGCGGTCACCGCTCCGCCCCGTGATGAGTCGGTCCTGGCGACCGCGGTCATCGATGTGGAAGCCGAGGGGCGCGACGACGTGGCGCTGGGCTGGGTAGGCCTGGAGTACGAGCGGGCCCGCGTGCCGAGCGGGTCGGAGGGAGCCGAGCCCGAGAGCGACGGGCGTGCCGTGGCGCTCGCACGGGTCGAGACGAGCGAGGTGCGCGATGTCGCGCGGGCGCAGGTCGAC
>JANQQZ010000034.1 GCA_028284805.1 Phycisphaerales bacterium | reverse complement strand
GATCGTCGCGGGGAGCACGGGGCCTGGCGAGGAGAAGCTGCTCCGCGAGGCCTGCCCGCCCGGGGTGCAGCTGCTGTGCGCCCCGCGCAAGCCCGAGCGGTTCGACGGCGCCGCCCTCGATCTGGAGCCCTGCGTGCGCCGATCGCGTCCGGGCGAGCACCCCGCGGGCGCCACGCGGTTCCTGCTTGACACGATCGGCGAGCTGCGAGCGGCGTACGAGCTGGGCGACCTCGTCGTCATGGGACGGAGCTTCGGCGATCTGTTCGGATCCGACCCGATCGAACCGATCGCGCTCGGACGGGCGACGGTCATCGGGCCGCGGGTCGACGACTTCCGAGCGATCGTGCAGGCGTTCGATGACGCGGGCGGGATCGTGCGGACCGATCGCGGGCGGCTGGCAGACGACCTGGCGAGGCTCGTGCGTGACGCATCGGAACGGGAATCGGTCGCCGCACGAGGGCGTGCGTGCGTCGAGGCCAACCGCGGCGCGAGCGAGCGTCACGCGGGGGTGCTCATGGAACTCGTCAAGCTGCGACGACGGAGCCGACGCGGCTAGCATGACCGCTGGTGCCCTTCACGGGTGCCCGGAAGGGGTGTAGCTCAGTCGGTAGAGCATCGGACTTTTAATCCGCTGGTCCGGGGTTCGAGTCCCCGCACCCCTATTGGTTCCGGCGTGGCACGGACACGTCCCATCATCCAATCCGAAGAGTTTTGATGGGAGTCTCGGCTCTGCTCGTGTAGGCTGGTGCCCTTTGGTGTGCACACAGGATCGCGGCATGCCGATCGTGAGGAGAGAACAACATGAGTGTGTGCGTTCGGGTGCTGTCTTTGACGGTTCGGTTTGTCAGTGCCGCGGGCGCGTTCTGGGCGGTTGCCGCCGAGTCGCAGCCGGTCGATTGGTTGGCCCCGGTTGATGGGAGCTGGCAGGACGCGGCCTCGTGGGCGGGAGGCGTCGCGCCGAATTCGATCGCGACGCCGGTGCGCCTCGGTCTGGCCGGGCCGTACACCGTGACCTCGTCGAGCTTCACGCTTCACGACACGCTGACGATCACCAACCCGCAGGCGGCGCTGCTCATCGACGGCGTGCGGCACGCGATCTACGGCGATGTGCGGAATCAGGGCACCGTCCTGCTCAACTCGGACGCGGAACTCTCGTTCTCGAACGATGCGCTGATCGAGGGCGGCGGCGAGATCCAACTCGATACCGATGACCCGTTGCAGCCCGCGGAGATCAGGGGGCTCAGCGTGCAGCTCACGCACGCCAGCGGGCACACCATCCGTGGGTCGGGCGAGATCGCCGCGTCGTCGACCGGTTTCATCAACGACGGGGTGATCCTCGCCGACGATCCAGCGCAGCCTCTCGTGCTCCAGGGCGACTTCTCGGGCGGAGGCGTGTTCGGCGCGAACGGCGCCACGCTGCTGCTGGATGGAGCCACGATGACCGGTGCCCGCCTGAACAGCCAGAACGGCGGTGCCGTAGTTGTTGGCGAGGGGGTGGTCACGTTCGATGGGGGCCGCAACGACGGCGCGATCGAGCTCGACCCCGCCGCGAGGCTGTTCATCGACGGCGTCTACACGAACAACGGCGTCGTGTCCGTGTTCGACTTCGCCCAGATCGACGGCGATCTGATCAGCCTGCGCGACGGCGCGACCGTGAACGGAACCGGCCTCTTCGAGTTCCAGGACTTCCTGGGCGGGGGCGGCATCAAGGCAACGGGAGGCGTGCCCGGGACCGTTGGCCCGGGCCAGACACTCCGCGGAGAGTTCACGCTCGACGGCGACCTGATCGTCGAGGGCACGCTCGACCCCGATGGCCTGCCCAGCGACATCGAGGGCGACGTCGTGCTTGGAGCAACCTCGGTCACGCGCATTACCATCGACCAGACCTCGGCGGACGACATCGACGTCGACGGCACGCTGACACTGGGCGGCACGCTCGAGATCGAGTTGGCCGACGGGTACGTGCCCACCACCAACCGGAACGTCATCTTCATCGACGGCGAACCGGGCGTCGAACTGCTGGGGGACTTCGATGCAGTCGTTGTGCCCACCGAGCCTGCGGGGTGGACCTACACGGTCGAGCTCGTTTTCGGCGGCGTGCGCGTGCTCATCGATCCGCCCCCGCCCTGCCCGGCGGACACCAACGGCGATGGTCTGCTCACGCCCGCCGACTTCAATGCCTGGATCCTCGCGTTCAACCTGCAAAGCCCGGCGTGCGACCAGAACGGGGACGGTGTGTGCGCTCCGGCGGACTTCAACGCCTGGATCCTCAACTTCAACGCCGGGTGCTGAGCGGTTGCCCGCCGGCCGGGTCCTTCCCAGGTTCCGCTGATCCGCCGATCTCGCTTGATCTCGCCTACGATCGCGCTCGCGCTGCGGGCGTCGCGGTGTGCCGGTGGCATGGAGCTGCGGGAAACAGACACGGATGATCGTTCTTCACGCGGTGTGGGCGCTCGGGCGTCTCCAGATCTGGGGCGAGGACGCTTCGGTGGCGCTGCCGCCCGCCGAGGGCGACGCCGATCTGCCCGCGACCACCGACGCCCACCCCTACGTCGTGCGGTCGTCGGGCGTTGCCGAGTTGCTTGTCGGTTCTGGGGTTGAGCTCGCACCTGGGGCGCTCTCACTCCGGCTCCCGGCGACGGGTCAGGCGGTCCTGCCCAGCGCGAAGCTGGCCCACGCGGGGGGTGCCTCGCTCGCGGACTACTCGCCGGACGGCCTGGTGCGTGTCGACATCGAGGCGGTCGCGCCTCGCTCCGGTGATGTCGGGCGGCTCCTGGAGTGGCTCTGCGATTCGCCGCCCGATGGGGTTGCGATCGACCCGAGCATCGAGTACCTGGCTCTGATCGCCCGGTTCGCGCGCCGGCTGATCGCGCAGCAGCGGTTCGTGCCCGGGCTCCGCCAGATGGCGACCGGCGAGCTGCGCGGCGCGTGGCAGGCGTGGCTGGCAGACGAGGCCACTGCTGAGGATGCAGCGGCGCTGGTCGCGGCGATGCCTAGCTCCGTGCGCGCGGGCGTGGATGTCTTCGAGCACGACCCAGCGGCGATCCTGGACGACATGGTCGGAAGGCTGGTCGATGCCCAGGCCCGTGCGGCCCTCATCGCCGATGACATGCCCGAGGTCATCGAGGGGCGCGACACGAACGACGTGAACGTCGCCTGGCTCGCGGGGCTGCTGGGTGACGCGAACAAGGTCGACACGCCCGACCGGCGCGAGCTGGTCAAGGGCGTCCGATCGTGGACGGGTCGACTCGAGGAGCGCGGCGCAAGCACGGAGTGGCGTCTGTGCCTCCGGCTCAACGAGCCGATCGTCATGGAGCCCGAGCCGCAGTTCGACGAGGACGGCACGGAGCGCCCGCAGATCATCGAGCCGGCGGACGCGATGTGGTCGCTGAGCTTTCATCTGCAGCCGCTCGAGGCCGAGGACGTGCTGGTCGACGCTGCGGACATCTGGCTGCTCGCAAGCGACACGCTCACGCTCGAAGGGAGACGCCTCGACAATCCGCAGGAACTGCTGCTGGGCGAGCTTGGGCGTGCGAGCCGGCTCTACAAGCCCCTGGAGCGGGCGCTCGACGAGCCCGAGCCGGTCGACGTGCAGCTCACGACCAAGGAGGCGTACGCGTTCCTCCGTGAGGTCCGCCCGATCCTGCGCGAGCAGGGCTTCGGCGTGATGGAGCCTCCCTGGTTCGGCAGTTCGGCGTCGCGGCTGGGCGCACGTCTGTTGCTCGAGAGCGACCCGACGGAGCTGGGCGAGGACGCCGGAGTATCGTCGACCGCCGGCGCGGCGCAGCTCGGGCTCGAAGCGCTCGTGGGCTATCAGTGGCAGATCGCCGTGGGCGATACGACGCTGACGCTGAAGGAATTCGAGCAGCTCGCCGAACGCAAGAGCCCGCTGGTGCTGATCAACGGGCGTTGGGTCGAGATCCGTCCGGAGGACGTCGAGGCGGCGGTCAAGTTCATCCGCGAGAACCCGGGCGGGTCGATGGCGGTTGGCGAGGCGATCCGCATGGCGTTCGGCGCCGACGCCCGCACGCACGGGCTCAACGTCATCGGGCTCGAGACCAGCGGATGGCTCAGCGATGTCTTCGGCAGCTCGACCGGCGAGTCGCTGCCCGTGCTCGACCAGCCGGGCGGGTTCCAGGGCACGCTCCGCCCCTACCAGCTCCGGGGCTTCAGCTGGCTGGCGTTCCTCGAACGGTTCGGGTTCGGCGCGTGCCTCGCCGACGACATGGGTCTGGGCAAGACGATCCAGCTCTTGGCGGCGATCGTGCACGAGCGCGAGCACGCGCCGGATGGCCAGAAGCCCGCGCCGACGCTGCTGGTCGTCCCGACCTCGGTCGTGGGCAACTGGGTGCACGAGGCGAACCGGTTCGCGCCCGAGCTCGAGGTGCACATCCACCACGGGCCCGAGCGTCACCAGGGCGACGCGTTCGTTAAGATGGCCTCCGAGAACGACATGGTCGTCACGACCTATGCGCTCGCCAACCGCGACCAGGACCTGCTCGGCGCGGTGCGCTGGGGCAGGCTGGTCTTGGATGAGGCCCAGTTCATCAAGAACCCTGCTGCGAAGCAGGCGCAGGCGGTCCGCAAGATCCCGGCCGAGAAGCGCGTGGCGCTCACGGGCACGCCCGTCGAGAACCGGCTGAGCGAGCTGTGGTCGATCATGGACTTCCTGAACCCGGGGTACCTCGGCCCGTCGGGCACCTTTCGCAAGAAGTTCGCGGTCCCGATCGAGCGCTACCGAGACGAGAACCGGGGTCGCCAGCTCCGCGCGCTCGTTCGGCCGTTCGTGCTGCGTCGGCTGAAGACCGACCCGAAGGTCGTGGGTGATCTGCCCCCCAAGGTCGAGAGCCGCGAGTACACGCACCTGACGAACGAGCAGGCCGAGCTCTATGAGAGCACGGTCAAGCGGATGCTGACAGAGGTCGATCAGGCGGAGGGCATGAAGCGTCGGGGCATCGTGCTCTCCGCTCTCGTGCAGCTGAAGCAGATCTGCAACCATCCGGCGCAAGCGCTCAAGGAGTTCGACAAGTCGTCGAACGTTGCGCCGTCGGCGGCGCGCTCGGGCAAGAGCACGCGGATCATCGAGATGCTCGACGAGATCCTCGCCGCGGGGGACCAGGCGCTGATCTTCACGCAGTTCCGTGTCATGGGGCACATGCTCGCGGTCATGCTCCGGCACGCGTTCGACAAGGATGTGCTCTTCTTGCACGGCGGCACGCCCCGCACGCAGCGCCAGAAGCTTGTCGAGGACTTCCAGCGCGCCGACGGCTCGTCGCCCATCATGCTCGTCAGCCTCCGCGCGGGCGGCGTGGGCCTGAACCTGACCGCGGCGAATCACGTCTTCCACTTCGATCGCTGGTGGAACCCGGCGGTCGAGAACCAGGCGACCGACCGTGCGTACCGCATCGGGCAGACGCGGACGGTGCAGGTGCACAAGTTCGTCTGCCGGGGCACGCTCGAGGAGCGCATCGACGAGATGCTCGAGGCCAAGACCGAGCTCGCCGAGCAGATCGTGGGCTCGGGCGAGCAGTGGCTGACCGAGCTGGACACGGACGCGCTGAAGGAACTCCTGACGCTCCGCGACGACGCGGTGGGGGAGGAGTAGCCGATGGCCAAGCGTCCCTCCAACCAGCCGCCCCCCCGCCCCAGCTCGAAGCCCAAGCCGCCGCCCGGCGTCGAGCGGCGCCAGGTCGGCGGGTACGCGTCGCGTCAGGCGGAGCGCACGAAGAACCCCCGGCGCGTCCGCGGCGGGCACCGCATGCCCTCGACCGAGCGCGCCAGCGAGAGCTGGGCGGGCCAGCGCTGGCTCAGGCTGATCGAGTCGGGGGTCGAGCCCGCGATCCAGGCCGAGGCGCTCGAGTACGCCTCGCTGGGCCAGACGCGCACGATCGGCTTCGAGTCGGGCAAGATCGTTGCGGCGGTGCAGGGCCGCGCGCCCAAGGCGTACAAGGTCGAGATCGCGATCGAGCCCTTCAGCCCGGAGATGTGGGACACGATCCTGGCGGCGATGTCCGACCAGGCGAAGTACGCCGCCAAGCTGCTCGCGGGCGAGCTGCCCACGAACATCGAGGAGCTGTTCGCCCCGCTGGGCGTGCACCTGTACCCCTCCGAGCTCTCGGAGCTCACGCCGAGCTGCAACTGCGACGAGGCCAAGGAGTCGCCCGAGACGTGGTGCAAGCACGCGGCATGCGTGGGCCTGCTGACGGCCGACCGGCTCGCGGAGAACCCCTGGCTCATCTTCACGCTCCGTGGGCTCGACAAGGACGAGCTGCTCGAGCGTCTGCGTCACAGCCGCCTCTTGCCCGCGGCGCCGGACGGTTCGGCCCCGGTCTACGCCCCGCATGTCGGCGCGGTCGAGGCCCTTGCGGTTCCCCCGCTGGAAGACGGGCTGGAGCACTTCTGGGAGGTCCGGGGCACGCTGGAGCACCTGCACCTGACCCCCGAGAAGCCCCAGGTGAGCCACCCGCTGCTCCGCCGGCTGGGCCAGAGCCCGTTCGAGGGCAGCAGCTTCCCGCTCGTGGGCCTGCTCGCGACCTGCTACGACGTGATCAGCGAGTCGGTGCTCAGGGAGACCGCCGAGGCCGACCAGGACGCGTCGGAATCGGACGGGTTCGGCCCGGACGACGCAGACGACGAGGGCTAGCATCAGATCTACGAGAGCCGGGCGCGACGAGGTGCTCCTCCTGACTGAGGGGCTCAGGCGCGTCCATGGGTCCCGGCCGGGTTGTCGACGCTTGTTCGAGAGCGCCGGTGGTCGCGGAAGGCGGGGGTCCATGCTCAGGCTGGCACCGGGTGCCGAGGCGCACGTCGGGGGTCAGCCCAGTCCGCGGCCGGCGTCGTGCTTGAGAGCACGGCCCGTCGGTCCGCGTTGGTGGATCGATGGGCAGAGCCAGTGTGTGCTGGCTTCAGGAGACGTTGGCCGGCGGAACATCGCGCGACAAAATCACCGCTTTCCCGGTGGTGTAATTGGCAACACATCTGGTTTTGGTCCAGACGTTCCAGGTTCAAGTCCTGGCCGGGAAGCTTGCCATTCGTGCTCGTTGAATCCGTCATCACGTGGAGCTGAGTGTGTCGGCACCTTCGGCGATCATTCTGGCGGCGGGCAAGGGCACCCGCATGAAGTCCGACCTTCCCAAGGTCTGCCACCCGATCGGGGGTTGCCCGATGGTCTGCGCCGTGGTTGATGCCTGTCTCGAGGCGGGCTGCGAGCGGGTGGTTGCCGTCGTGGGTTACAAGCAGGAGCTCGTGCGCGAGGCGCTCGCCGGGTACGGCGACCGGATCGCCTTCGCCGAGCAGCTTGAGCAGAACGGGACGGGCCACGCCGTGCGCTGCGCGATGCCCGCGTTCGAGGGCACTGGCGATGGCACGCCCGTCTTCGTGCTCTGCGGCGACGGCCCGCTGATCCGGGCGTCCACGCTCCGGACCATTCTCGACACGCACCGGACGTCGGATGCGTCGGCGACGCTCGCGACCGCGGTGCTCGACGACCCAGCGGGCTACGGGCGGATCAAGCGCGACGAGGCGGGCCGCTTCCTGCGGATCGTCGAGCAGAAGAACGCCAGTGAGGACGAGCTCGCCATCCGCGAGGTGAACCCGAGCTACTACTGCTTCCGGCTCGGTGCTCTCCGGTGGGGGCTTGGCACGATCGCGCCGAACGAGGCGACGGGCGAGGAGTACGTCACGGACATCCCCGAGTTGCTGCTCGGGCGAGGCGAGGGGGTCGAGGTGATCGACGCCGTGCCCGCTGAGGACGTGCTGAGCATCAACACGCCCGAGCAACTGGGCGAGGTCGACCGGGTGTTCCGAGCGCGGGCGGAGGTGCGGTGATGGCCAAGTACGACGCGGACCAGCTGAAGGTCTTCGCGGGGCGGCACATGCGGGCGCTCGCCCAACGCGTGAGCGACTACCTCGAGCTGCCGCTGGGTGACGCCAAGACGCACGTCTTCCCCGACGGCGAGTTGCTCGTGAAGGTTGAGGAGGACGTCCGCGGGCGCGACTGCTTCATCGTGATCTCGACCTGCTCGCCCGTGAACGACAACCTGATGGAGCTGCTGATCTTCCTCGACTGCCTGCGCCGCGCCAGCGCGAAGACGGTCACGGTCGTGCTCCCATACTTCGGCTACGGGCGCCAGGACCGCAAGAGCGAGGGGCGGGTGCCGATCACGGCGAAGCTGGTCGCGAACCTGATCACCGCGGGCAAGGCCGACCGGGTGATCGCGCTCGACCTGCACGCGGCGCAGCTCCAGGGTTTCTTCGACCTGCCCGTCGACCACCTTTCGGCGACACCCGTCTTCCACGACTACTTCAAGAGCGTGCGCGAGGACCTGGGCGAGCTGTGCCTGGTTTCGCCCGACGTCGGCAACGTCAAGGTTGCCGAGGGCTTCGCGAACCTGCTCGGGGGCGATCTGGCGATCATCAACAAGCGTCGGCTTTCGGGCTCGGAGGTCACCACCGGGCACATCATCGGCGACGTGAAGGGCAAGACGGTGTTGATGGTCGACGACATGATCTCGACCGCGGGCACGATCTGCGAGGCCGCCAAGCTCGTGCGCGAGCACGGGGCGGAGGACATCATCGTGGGCGCGACGCACGGGCTGTTCGTCGGGCCCGCGTACGAGCGGCTGCGCGATTCGGCGATCAGCCGGGTCGTCGTGACCAACACGATCCCGCAGGACAAGGCGAGGGCCGAGCTGGGCGGCAGGCTGGTCGAGCTGTGCGTCGGCTCGCTGCTCGGCGCCGCGATCCACCGCGTGCACCACAACGAGTCGGTCAGCGCGCTGTTCCGCCAGACCGCGGGCTTCAAGCGATAGAGACACACACGGTTTACACCGATTGCAAGAGGATTCCGAAATGCACGAGAACGCACCAGTACTGAAAGCGGAACCGCGCGACCGGATGGGCTCGCGGTACTCGCGCCGGCTCCGCGAGGCGGGGCGGCTCCCCGCGGTCGTCTACGGGCACGGGCAGGAGCCCGCGCACGTCTCCGTCGACGCCAAGGAGACGATCAAGGCGATCCACGAGGGCGACCGCGTCTTCAAGCTCGAGTTGGGCGGGCAGGAGGACATCGTGCTGCTCCGCGACGTCCAGTTCAACTACCTGGGCGACGAGATCATCCACGCCGACCTGTCGCGTGTCTCGCTCGACGAGGTCACGCACGCGCACGTCCGGATCAAGCTGGTCGGCGACGCGGTCGGCCTGAAGTCCGCGGGCACGGCGCTCGTCCACCCGACCGACGAGGTCACGGTCGAGTGCAAGCTCCGCGACCTGCCCGATCACATCGAGGTCAGCATCGCGGAGCTCGATCAGGGCCAGTCGATCTCCGCGGGCGAGATCACCATGCCCGCGGGCGTGAAGCTGCTCAGCGACCCGGACGCCGTGCTCGCGACGATCACCGGCGCGATGAAGGCGGCGCCCACGGCCGAGGAGACCGAGGTCGGCGGCGACGCCTCCCCCGAGGTGATCGGCGAGAAGAAGGACGGCGAGGAGGGCTGAGTGAAGCTGATCGTCGGCCTCGGCAACCCGGGCCCCGAGTACACCAGGACCCGGCACAACGCCGGGTTCATGGTGGTCGACAGGCTCGCCGAGCGCCATGCGATGGGCCAGACCCCGCGGAGCAAGTTCCACGCGATGATCCTCGAAGCCAACATCAAGGGCGAGAAGTGCGTGCTGATGAAGCCCACGACCTACATGAACCGCTCGGGCATGGCGCTCGCGGAGGCGGCACGCTTCTACAAACTCGCGCCCGCGCAGGACGTGCTGGTGATCGTCGACGAGGCGGCGCTGAGCACCGGGACCATCCGCGTCCGCGCCGAGGGCGGCGCGAACGGGCACAACGGGCTCAAGGACATCCAGCAGAAGCTGGGAGGCCAGCAGTACCCGAGGCTCCGCGTGGGCGTGGGACCCAAGCCATCGGTGATGGTGCTTCACGACTTCGTTCTTGGACGATTTCGTGAGGAAGAGCAGCCGGCGCTGGCGTCGGCGATCGAGAAGGCGGCCGATGCCGTCGAGACGTTCGCGGCGGAAGGGATCGACGCCGCGATGAACACGCACAACGTGCGCGAGAAGCCCCCCGAGGGCTTCGACGCGTGGGCCCCCCGGGACGACGAGAACCCGGGCGGGTCGTGAACGGAGGACGCGCCTCCGGTGGTGGCGCGAGAAAGGCAACAGCATGACAGATCAACGAGTCGGGACGTACGAGGTGATGTATCTGATCAGCCAGGGTGAGGCCGCGGACTTGGCGGGCGTGATCGAGCACATCGACGGGCTGTACGAGCGCGCGGGCGCGGAGTCGCTGGCCCTGGCCAAGTGGGACGAGCGCCGCCTGGCCTACGAGATCGACAAGCAGAAGCGGGGCGTGTACCTGCTGGGCTACTTCCGGTGCCCGACGGACAAGCTCTCGTCGTTCGAGCGCGACTGCAACCTGAGCGAGCACCTGCTCCGGGTGATGGTCACCAAGGCCGATCACCTGACCGAGGACGAGATCGCGGCCCGCAACGCACGCGAGGATCTGGCGGTCGAGGCCAAGCTCCGCGCCGAGCGGGCGGCCGAGCGAGACCAAGCGGGCGCGGGCGGCAGCGTGTCGCTGGGCGCCCCGGTCCGCGAGCAGGCCCAGGCCCCAGTTGCGGACGAAGCCCCGGTCGAGGGCGAGGTCGCTCCCGAGGCCGAGCAGCCCGCGGAGGCCGGTGCCGAGACCCCGGGCGAGTGATCGACCTTCCAGTTTCCGAACGCTAGACTCCGCGGTTCCGAGAAAGGAGGCCCCGAATGGGCAGCTTCAACAAAGTGATCCTCATGGGCAACCTCACACGCGACGTTGAGATGCGGGCGCTGCCCAGCGGCACGAACGTCGGCTCGTTCGGGCTTGCCGTCAACGACCGCTACAAGGACAAGGACGGCAACTGGGTCGACAAGGCCAACTTCATCGACTGCGAGATCTTCGGCAACCGCGCCGAGCCCTTCGCCCGCTACCTCAGCAAGGGCAGCCCCGTCTTCATCGAGGGCAAGCTCCGCTTCGAGCAGTGGCAGGACCGCGACGGGAACAACCGCTCCAAGCTCAAGGTCGTCGTCGACAACTTCGAGTTCGTCGGCGGGCGCGAGGGCGGCTCGGGCGGAGGCGGTGGGGGCGGCAGCCGCGGCTCGCGCCAGCAGGCCCCGGCTGACAACTACGGAGAGCCCGTCAGCTCCGACGACATCCCGTTCTGACCAAAGATCCTCCGCGGGGCTACGATCCCGCCGCTGGCCCCGAGATCGCTGGGGCCGACATCCGATTCGCGAGGGCCGGCGACTGGCGCTGGCCTCGAACCCCGTTGGGGCCGACCGGCATCCGGTGCCGTGCTCAGCTCCTGAACCCCGGCCCGTTGCGTCGGGAGACAGCGAGGAGGTGGGCCATGGCCCGCAGCGTGCAGCTTCTGCTCATCGAGAACGTCGACAACCTGGGCATCGTCGGGGACGTCGTCCGTGTCAAGACCGGGTACGCCCGGAACTACCTGCTCCCGTTCGGGTACGCGACCGAGCCCAGCGACGAGCTGATCCAGCAGCTCGCCGACAAGCGCAAGGCGGCCGAGGAGGAGCAGCGCAAGCTCCGGGTCGTCCGCGAGGCGCTGGTCAAGAAGCTTGAGGGTGTCGAGATCACGATGGAGCGGTCGTGCAACGACCAGGGCCTGCTCTACGGCTCGGTGACGCAGCAGGACATCTCCGCGGCGCTCAAGTCACTCGACTTTGACGTCAAGCCCCGCGAGGTCCGCTTGCCGCAGGTCATCAAGCGCGTCGGCGAGTTCGACGTGACCGTCAAGCTGGCGACGGACCTCGAGGAGCACATCAAGGTGCACGTCGAGCCCGACCGCGAGCTGGATCTCGACGAGCGCGAAGAGATGGAGTTCGACAACGAGGGCAACCTGATCGAGAAGCCCAAGGCCGAAGCGAAGCCCGAGGCGTCGGAGCCCCAGGCCGAGCCCGCCCAGGCCTGATCGCACCGTTCGGCTGAATTCAAAGATCGCAAGCCGCCCCGAACGGGGCGGTCTTTCTGCGCAACGTGCGTGCTCACGCCCGCGGTTCTGTGCTCTGGAGCCCGCTGGATCAGCGGCGTCGGACCTCGACCGGCCCGTCGTAGCTCGTCACGACGGTCTCGCCGATGGCGAGGTGCTCGATCTCGACACCCAGGCTCACGCGGAAGAGCAGGATCATCTCCTGATCATCGCGGGTGCTGCTCAGGCCCGGGCCCTCGTTCATCGCCCGCATCGGCTGCGAGGGCGTGTACCGGATCTCGGCCTTGTCCCGATCGGTGTAGAGATAGCCGATCGCGGGGTAGACGCGCCCCGAGGTATCGACGAGGGTTGGTGCCTGAGAGTTGTCGATCGCAACCGCGGCGGGCCCGAAGACCGAGCTCGGGATCTGGCTCGGGTCGCCCGACATCGTGACCTGAAGGATCGTGGTGTCGCTCGTGACCGCGAACTCGTTCACCGCGAGGGCTCGTTCGACGCGCACACCGACTTCGCTCAGTGCGTAGGCCTGCTGACCGCCGTCGATCTGGTTGTCTTCATTGATCGTGACGCCCCGGGTTTGGCCTTCCTGGAGGCCGTACTGCCTTGGCAGACGCGTGCCCATGACAAGCCCAGCGGGCTGGCCCTGGTTGGGGGTCTGGACAACCGCGGCATTGCTTGTATCGAGGTTCTGCGCCCGGCTGCCCCCGAGCAGGTTGCCGGTCTGGATGTCGAGGTCGCGCGCGCCCGCGTCGGCGTAGTCGCGAGTCTCAATGCCCGTGATGTTGAGACGCACGTTCTTGACATAGAGCGCAACGGGCTCGTGCCCGCGCGGAACGGCGAACTCGATCGCCATCGGAGCTTCGGCGGCGCCGCCCACGGAGGCGATGTGCGTGCCGTCGGTGTCGTATCGGTACCGCCCGAACACGTCCTCGCCCGCACGGGCCTGCGAGGAGATGGCGATGGGGAAGCTGGTCAGCCGCTCGCCCGTTGTCTCGTTCTCGGTGACGAGCCGGCTCTGGCCCTTGCTGACGACGATCTGTCCGAACTGCTCGCGGGTGCCCGAGCCGAAGCTGACGACGTAGCCGACGACGTAGGGGGTGGGCACGGGGTTGCCGTCGAGCCCCGCGACCTGCTGCACGCCCGGGTTGTTGAAGTCGCCCAGCACAGAGGCGCCGCTGCCGCTCTGCTTGGCGACGGTGAAGGCGCCGGTAAGCGAGAGGGCGTCGGGCGAGACCGAGTTGCGGTTGTCGCCGCCGCCGTCGCTCATGCGTTGGGCGCCCGCGGCGACCGCGAGGTCGGGGTAGTAGCGAGCCAGCGGGTCGGGCACGGCGAGCACGTTCTCGGAGAGGTGCCCGTAGAACGACGCGGTGAGCCGATCGACGGGCACGAGCAGGTTCGACGTCGCCTGGAAGTTGCCGGCCGACCCGTACGTCACGGGCTGGTGTCCGAAGAATTCCGCGGGCACGCGCATGAAGCTGACGGCGTTGACGAAGATGCCCGCCGAGATCACGCCCGAGACGAGCCCGCAGACGCCGCCCCCGATGTAGTTGAAGGCGTCCTCGACCTGGGCGTTGCTCTTGACGAGCGAGTCGACGATGAACCGGAGCACGCCCAGGCTCACGATGAAGGGCGCGATGAGCCCGATGCCCCAAGCGGCGTCTCCCGCGAAACCGAAGAAGCCGCCGGGGGCGTTGTTCAGGATCGCGAGCGCGGCCATCTCCCAGAAGGCGAAGGCGAACGCGCCTGCGATGATGACGCAGATCATGTGCAGGAAGGCGCTGAAGAACCCGCGCACGACCCAGGCGTAGGCGATGCCGGCGGCGAGTGCGATGGCGATGAGACTCAGGACCATGGTGGGGCTCCCCGGTGCGGGACGCGTCGTGCTGGTTCGCTCGGTTCGTTGGGACGGGTGAGGCGTTCTCGGGTTCCGCGGCTCAGGCGGTGGGCTTCGCGGCCGGCTGAGCAGGCTTCTTTGACGATGTGATGCGGGTGATCTCTTCCAGGCTGGTCAGGCCCTCCACGGCGCGTCGGAGGCCGACCTGCTGGATCGTGGGCAGCTGACGCTTGCGGAACTCGGCCCGAAGCCCGTTCCAGTCCTGGTCGCGGATCATGTCGCGCTCGGCCTCGCCGATCGGGAAGACCTCGAAAAGGGCGAGCTGATCCCGGTAGCCAGCCCCGCCGCAGACGGGGCAGAGCTCGGGCTTGTTCTTGATCAGCACCTGCCCGCCCTTCTTGAAGAGCTGCTTGACGCGGTCGGCGGGCAGACCGAGCTTCTGGAGCATCTCGGGCTTGGGCTGGTAGGCGACCCGGCAGTTCTGGCAGAGCTTGCGGCAGAGCTTCTGAGCGACCACACCTCGCAGAACCGAGGCGACAGCATCGGCGTCGCCGTGGAACTTGACGAAGCCCTGGATCGCCTGCAGCGCCCCCTCGGCGCGGAGCCCGAGATACACACGGGTCCGCTTCAGGTCGGCGCGCACGACCTCCTGCGCGGTGTCCTTGTCGGGCAGGTCGGCGACCGTCACGAAGTCGGGATCGCGACGCAGGATCGAGCGGACAAGCGTCGAGTACTCCCCATCGCCCTGCGGGTCGAAGGGGTTCTGGTTCGCGCCTTCCAGTGCGGCCTGCACGTCGGCCTCGACCGTCTGGACGATCGTCGTGTACGGGTCATGCAGCGTGGTGATGCTGTAGAGAGACGTTGTGAGCCCCTGTGCGGGGCCGGCCGCGACGAGGACGAGCCCGCCTACGTCGTCGCGGATCTCGTGCAGGGCGTTGAGTTGCGGATCGAGCAGCCCGAGGTCGTCGACGGTGCGCTGCACCTGCTTGGCCGGCTCGATCAGGAGCGTGAGCCTTGGGCCGGCCTGCCCGCCGATCGTCGTGACCCGCACAGGCTTGTGCCAGGCCTCGCCCCGTCCGACGCTGATCATTCCCTGCTGGCGGCGTCGGCGGTCGGAGACGTCGAGACCGGCCGCCGCTTTCCAGAAGTCGATCAGCTTGATCGCCTGCGCGCCGGGCATCTTCTCGATGGGCTGCTTGATGCCGTCGACGGTCATGGTGACGGCGTAGTTCGCGTCCTTGTCGATGGGCGTGAACTCAAAGAGCCTTGCCCGCCCCTCGGCCGCCGGGATGAACTGCTCCTCGGCCTTGGCACGGATCTCGTACTCGGGTGTCTCGCTGTCGGGCACCGCGACCGCTTGCTTGCCAGGGCCCACGACCTGCAGCTGGACGGTGCCGGCCTGCTTCGCGGCAGCCTTGGCCTCGCGCGACTCCTTGATCGCCGACAAGTCGAGCTTGAGCTCGTGCCCCTCCTGCGTCCGCTCGTCCTTGTTGTGCATCTGCACGAAGATCAGGATGTCCGCGCCGAGCACGACCACCAGCAGGCCCAGCGCCGCGAGGATGCCGCCGATGCCGGGCACAGGGAGGATGAACGCCGCGAGCACGGCGATCGTCGCGACGCTCAGGTGGATCAGGTTCCACTGCTTGCGAGGGAGGCTGAACCGCGCGGCGTGCTTGTCGAACACCCGCGAGACGAACCATGCCCAGGCGATGACCGGGGGCAGCAGGAGGAGCGGTTTCCACCAGGAGACCAGCGTGAGCGGGCCCTGCTGGGCCAGCGTGGCGGCATCGATCGCGTCGAGGCTGAGCATGATCCTGGGTTCTCCGTCGGCTCGGCCGCCGGCGCTTGGGCCGGACGGTCCGCGATGGTAGCGGACCAGTCCACCCCGATCCGCGTGCCCGCCCGCCGGGATCGGGCCGACCGAAGCCCGTGCAGACGCCCGCTCGGACCCTCGCCCGGGCTCAGCCCAGCTTCTTCAGACGCATCATCAGCTCGTCGAGGTTCGGCGAGGACTCCTGAGCGACGCGCATGTGGATGTACTCGTCTTCCACCAGCTTCACGAGCGAGCCGTTGAAGTCGATCATGCCCGACTGCTGGGCCTCGATCGCCTTGATGTACTCACGCAGCTCGCCCTCACGCCCCTCGAGAATGTGCGTCCGCACGACCGCGTTGTTGATCAGGATCTCGAGCGCGGGGATGCGGTGGATGTTCTCGTGAAGCGTGGGCAGCAGCTTCTGATACACGAACGCCCGCATCTGGTACGCCAGGATCTTGCGGACGCCCTCGATCTCTTCCTGCTCGAACAGGCCGTAGATGCGGCTGAACGTCTGCGTCGTCGACGAGGCGTGGATCGTTCCGTAGACCAGGTGACCGGTCTCGGCGGCGTGGAGGGCGGCCTCGAACGTCTCCTGGTCGCGCATCTCACCGACCAGCACGATGTCGGGGTTCTCACGCACGAGCGCACGCAGCGCGGTCTTGAAGTCGAGGCAGTCGATGCCGATCTCGCGCTGGTTGATCGTGGCCTTGCGGTCCTCGAAGACGTACTCGATGGGGTCTTCGATCGTGACGATGTGTACGGGCTTGCGCGCGTTCACATAGTCGAGCATCGAGGCGATGGTGGTTGACTTGCCCGAGCCAGTCACGCCGCAGAGCAGCACGATGCCCTGGGGCTGCATCGCGATGTCGCTCATGATCGGGGGCAGGTGCAGGCCCTCGAAGGGCAGGATGTTGCTGGTGATGTTCCGGGCCGCGACCGAGAGCTTGCCCCGCGCCATGAACAGGTTCACGCGGAAGCGGTTGCGCTCGGTGTAGTCGTACGCGAAGTCGACCGAGCCGAACTTGTGCAGGTCCTCGAACTGCTCGGCGGTCAGGATCGCCTTGGCGATCGACATGAATTCCTCTGCCGAGACCGGGGTGGTGTCCAATGGCTTGAGCTTGCCCTTGATCCGGAGCTTGGGCACCGTGCCCGATTTCATGATCAGGTCCGACGACTCCATCTTGATCGTCGCCTTGAGGAAGTCCCCCCAGCGGGTCTCGTGCGGGTCGCGCTTGACCTGGCTCGGGAGGGCGACGTGCCCGACGGCGGTCGCGTCGGAGTGGACTTCGGAATCAACGCTCATGTGGGGCTCCCCCGCGGTCTCGCGGCCGTCGGGCCGGGTGTCTACTGCTCGGGTTGGTTGGCCTCCCGGTCCGCCTGCGCGGTCCGGGCGGTTCCATCACAGACGATACACCCCCGGGACCCGTCCACCCGCGGGGTCGATGGGCTGCGGACGAAAAAACGGCCCGGACGAGCCGGGCCGCGGGAGGGTTCGGAGGGGCTGACCCGGACGCACGCCGGTCAGACGCTGGGTCAGGCGCTGGTGGCCTCGGCCTCGGCCTCGGCTTCCTCGGCCTGGTTCGTGCCCAGGAAGTTGGTCTCGAGCTCCTTGCGGATCTTCTCCATGGCCTTGTTCTGGATCTGTCGGACGCGCTCCTTGGTCACGCCGATGATCTGGCCCACCTGCTCGAGGGTCATGGGCTTCTCGTTCTCGCCCGCCTCGAGGCCGAAGCGGTGCTCGATGACCGTCCGCTCGACCTCGGTTAGGTCGGCTCGGTTGCTGGTCACGATCTCGCGGACCTCGCTGGCCGCGTCCTTCTCGAAATCGGCTCGCTTGGTCTCGAGGAAGTTCGACTTCTCGAGCTTCGGGTCGAAGTCGGTCGGGAACCGCTGGCGGTACTTGCTGAGCTTCATGCCCTGACGGCTGAAGGCCTTCAGGATCGCTCGGCACGCGTAGGTCGAGAACTTGTAGCCCCGCCCGGCGTCGAACTTATCGACCGCACGGAGCAGCGCCATGTTGCCCTCGCTGACCAGGTCCGCAAAGTCCACCTCGCTCATGCGGGTTCGCTTGGCCATCGCCAGCACCAGCGCGAGGTTGGTCTCGGCGATCTGCTCACGGATCCGCTCAGCCAGACGGTGCCAGCGCAGGACGTCCTCGGCCTGCTCGGGCGTCGGCAGCTTGTCGGCCGCCTCGGCGACGGCACGCTGCACGCAGCGGACGCGGTACCTGGCGTAGTTGAACTGGTGGAAGAGGATCCGCTCTTCGGCACCGGTCAGGATGACCTGCTGCGCCGACTTCATCGTGCGGGTCCGTGTCGACGAGGACAGGTCGTCCATCACCGGGTGGTACCAGGTGGTGTCCGGCTTCTGGACGTCCGGGACCTCTTGATAGATCTTGGTCTCGGCCTCGTCCTCGTAGAAGACGGGCGAGTCGATGAAGTCCTGCTCGCCTTGGAGGAGGCGCTGGAGGAGACGCTCGTCGGCCGGGCTGAGCCGGCGGACGGTTTTCTTCGGGCCGGTGCCGGTGGGCGAGGAGGCGACGCGGACGCGGTGCCGGCGTCGGACCTGCTCAAGCGGGCTCGGGGTGTGGTGCTGGATCCGGTTCATCTGCGTTCCCTGCATTCTGATGCCGCCTCAGTCACAGACCTTGGCGGCAACGATCGTTCGTTGTGGGGGGGCCTTGACTTGGCGTTCGTCCGAAACACCCAAGTCGATCCGGATACCCAGGATTCCCTTTCAGAAGGAAATCCGGATCAGCTCCGGATCAGGCAGGCCCGCCGAGGTCCGACACATTTGCGTACGTGCGGCCTCGGTCGCCCCTTCTTATACGTCCATGCCACCCGTCGGTTCTGACTGATGGCCAATCCGTCCCTGGAAGAACCACGCCTCGTCCGATGCGGCGTGGGCCAGCGACCATGACGCGATGCAATCCACGCGACGTCGGTCGATACGCAATCAGCTTTTGTCCCGCCGAGCGGTCCTCCGCAGGCGGAAAGGCTGTCGTGACGGATGAAGCCGGACGAGAGGGGGTGTTTGTCGTGTCCGGGGCGGTGTGCCGGGCCGGAATCTTGACCACGCGTGTCCGGGTTCCTACTGTTATCGGTCGCAGCCCGGGGCGCTCCACACCCCTGGCTGCTGATTGCAGTCTGCACACTATCGGCAATCTGCCCTTCTGTCAAGTCACATTTGGTTGGATCATGGCAGGGTCACGAGGCCCGTGCCCGGATCCCGGTCTATCCTCGCGAGCGGGCTTCATCCGACGGCCGCGATCGTGAGAACTGCATCGCATCACAAGGAGTCTCGCATGGCATTCGCCCTTCCAGATTTGCCCTACGGGTTCGACGCCCTCGAGCCCGCGATCGACACCCAGACGATGCAGATCCACCACGGCAAACACCACCAGGCGTACGTTGACAAGGCCAACGCCGCGCTGAAGGACACGCCCTTCGCTGAGGAGACCGATCCGAACGAGGTGATCTCCAGGCTCCCCTCCGTCCCGGACCAGGTCCGCGGGGCGGTCCGCAACAACGCGGGGGGGCACGCCAACCACGCGCTGTTCTGGTCGATCATGGCCCCCTCGGGCAGCGGCGGCGGCGGGGCGCCCGGCGGGGCGCTGGGCGATGCCATCACGCAGACCTTCAACTCGTTCGACGACTTCAAGACCCGGTTCGCGGCGGCGGGGGCAACCCGGTTCGGCTCGGGCTGGGCTTGGCTGGTCGTCAGCGGCGGCAAGCTGGTCGTCGGCTCGACGCCCAACCAGGACAGCCCGCTCATGGGCGAGGACATCGCGGGTTTCGCGGGCACGCCCATCCTCGGGCTCGACGTCTGGGAGCACGCGTACTACCTGCGGTACCAGAACCGCCGCCCCGATTACATCTCGGCCTGGTGGGATGTCGTGAACTGGTCCGCGGTCGCCGAGCGGTACGACGCGGCGATGGCCTGATCGCGGGTGGAAGCCCAGAAGCACAGACCGAGTCGTCAGGAGAATTCGATGCGCAGCCGATTCGCGTTGATGGTCTTTCTTTCGTTGCCGTTGCTGATCGTGGTGCTGCTGATCTGGCTGATCGCCGGTTCGCTCGCGGAGCAGGGCAGGACCACCCGCAGCGCCCCCGGGGAGGCCGAGCCCATGAGCTACGTCGCCCAGAACGGTGACACGCAGCCCGAGACGACGCTCGTGCAGCCCGAGACGCTCGAGCAGGGCTTCATCATCGTTGTCGAGGATCCGAACAAGCTCGCCTCGGCGAGCGAGCCGATCACGATCGGCACGAATCACGGCAACTGGAACCCGGGCAACGTCGACTGGCGGATGACGCCCCGCTCCGACGGGCGCTGGCAGATCATCGTGCCCAAGCCGACCGACCCGGGGCGGATGCAGTTCAAGTTCACCCGCGGGTCGTGGGAGACGGTCGAGATCAACGCCGAGAACGAGCAGATCGACAACCGGATCCTGCCGCAGATCGAACCCGCCCGGTACGCCGACGGCAGCCGCCCGATCTTCGAGTTTGTCGTGCCCAAGTGGGCCGACCAGTTGCCCGGCGCGGTGGTGCAGCGGGGGATCGAGGATCCCTCGACGCCCCTCGAGGTGACGGGCACCGCCAAGCGTTTGCAGATCCCTGGCGGCGTGGGGCGCGGCGCTGGCATCGTGCGCGATGCGATCGTCTGGCTCCCCCCCGGTTACGAGAGCTCCAACGCGGCGTACCCCGTGCTCTACCTGATGGACGGGCAGAACGTCTTCATGCAGCAGCCGGGCACGCCCGGCGAGTGGATGGCCGACGAGGCCGCGACCGAGCTGATCGAGTCGGGCGACATCGAGCCCGTGATCATCGTGGGTGTGCCCCACTCGGGGCACGGGCGGGCCGACGAGTACCTGCCCGAGGCGCTGATGACCGGCATCGATCCTCGGGCCGACGAGTTCATCGGGTTCCTCGAGCACACGGTCATGCCCCGCGTGGAGCGGGCCTTCCGGGTGAAGACCGGCGCCTCGAACACCGCGATCGGTGGGGCGAGTTTCGGGGGCGTGTTCGCGATGCACGCCTCCAGCACGAGACCCGACCTGTTCGGCGCCGCGATCGTCGAGAGCCCGAGCGTGCTCAGCGGCGGCGAGGCGATGCTCGCCGCGTTCACCGCCGAGGGGTACAACTGGCCCGACACCGTGTTCCTGGGCATGGGCGACCAGGAAGCGGGCACGGCCGACGAGGCCCAGGACCTCAACAAGCGGTACATCATGGCGACCAACCGCCTGACCGAGGCCGCCGAGGTTGCGCGGGTAGACATCGAGACCGTCATCGGCACCGGGCACGTGCACAACGAGACCGCCTGGGCGGAGCGATTCCCGATGGCGCTCAAGCATCTCTACGGCACCGACTGACCACAGAGAACGAGATTCAGTTTCAACGAGCCCTTTGCGCGATCAAAGGGTCGTTCTTTTGGGCTTCGCGCATCGGCGGCCCAGCGCTGGAAGCCGGTCTGCTATGGGGTTATGCACCCCGCACGACCGGCAGTGCCCGATACCGACCCTCAAGAATCTCCCGATCGTCGGCCTTGAGCCACTGGTCGAGCACGCCGGCGTAGACGCTGCGGAAGTCGATGCGGAACTTCAGGTCGCCCGAGTCGAGGTCGTGGAGCGATGGGTGATCGCCGATGACGCCCTGCCTGGTCCTGGCGCCGAACAGGAACATGGGTGCGGCGGTGCCGTGGTCGGTGCCGCCGCTGGCGTTCTGGCTGACGCGCCGCCCGAACTCGCTGAAGCACATGGTGAGCACACGTGCGTCGTTCTCCTGGCGCTTCAGGTCGTCGTAGAACGCCTTGATCGCAGCTGAGAACTGGCCCAGCAGGTTGGCGTGGCTGCCGTTGACGTTGCCCTGCCCCGCGTGGGTGTCGAAGCCCCCAAGCGTGACGTAGTAGACGCGGGTGCTGAGCCCGGCGCGGATCATCGAGCCCACCATCTGGAGCTGGCGGCCCAGGTTGCTCTGCGGGTAGCGCACGAGCGGCTGCACGCTCACTGCCTTGCGGATCATCTCGCTCGAGACCTGCGCGTCGAGCGCCGTGCGCATCAGGAAGCGGGCGTTGGGGTGATCGTCGTCGTGGGCGGCCCGGGGCCCGCGCATCGTCAGCGTGCGGTAGGGCTCGACGAGCGAGTCGTGGATGTCCTCGCCCGTCCAGCGGAAGAGGTCGGCGGTCTCGAACGCGACAGGCTTGATCTGCCCGCCCTGCATCGCGAGCGGCGCCGTGCGCCCGATGGCGACCGCGGGGAGGGAGTCGTCGGAGGGCTGCCCGTCTTCGGCACGCCCGCTCTCGCCCTTACCGTACCCGCAGCACTGGCTGTCAAGGTAGCGCCCGAGCCAGCCGTTGCCGGTGGCGCTGGTGTCGGCGGTGTGCCAGATGTCCATGGACTTGAAGTGAGATCGGTTGGGGTTGGGGTAGCCCACGCCCTGGACGATGCCGCAGTAGCCGTCGTCGTAGAGCTCCTTGATGCCCTCCATGCTTGGGTGGAGCCCGACGTCGAGGCCTCGCCCCAGGCTGAGCGCGCGGTCCTTGGGGATGGCGATGGTGGGGCGTGCCTTGTAGTAATCGTCGTGCTCGAAGGGCACGACGGTGTTAAGCCCGTCGTTGCCGCCTCCCAGTTGGACGACGACAAGAACGTGATCCTCGGGCACGCCCGGGATCGAGCTGAGGCCCGCCTCGGGCATGGGCAGGCCGAACGCCGATGCCTGCAGGAAGTGGGGGACGGTCACCGCGGCCGAGGCCATCGTCAGGCCCTGCCCGAGGAACGACCGGCGCGTGAACGCGCGGGCATCGGAAGGCGAGTTGTGCAGGCTCATGGCTTGGTCCTCAGCAGAGCTGGTACTCGGGCATGGCGCTGATCAGCAGCAACGCCCCGGTGAGGGTTTCGGGTGTGATGCGGCCTCCGTGCTGGTTCAGGAAGCCGCTGAGGGTTTCGATGTTCGTGCTCGACGCGCGCCCGACCGTGAACCGCAGCAGGTACGAAGAGACCGAGACGGGGTCACGCTCCGCGCCCGCGAGCGCCTCGCCCAGCTGCGTGACCAGATCGGACGGGTCGTACTTCTCCTGGTCCGCGAGCGCGTCGTAGCCGTGGGGCTTCTTGCCCGTCAGCAGGTACGCGAGCAGGTTCTGGCGGACGAACAGGGTGGAGGTGTTGATCCACGCCCGCCCGCCGTCCCACCCGGCAACGCTGGGAGGGAAGAACAGGCTCTGGCCCATCAGGTCGAACGCGTCGAGCATGATCGAGAGATCGCGCACCGGTGTGTTGAGCGAGCGGACCGCGCCGACGCCCAGCATGACAGGGCTCTTGATCTGGCCAGCCATGACCTCGGGCGAGTAGAAGTGCTCCGAGAGGAACAGCTCGCGGAGCGTGGGCTTGATCTCGTAGCGTGTCGCGAGCATGGCGCGCTGCATGGCGCGGATGGTCTTGTATGCGCCGTCGGGCAGGTCGCGGGTGTCGGCCTCGACGTTGATGTCCTCCGCGAAGAACCGGTAGAGCTTGCGGCAGATGAAGGTCGAGCAGTCGCGCTGGGCGAGGATGGCCTGGACGAAGTCGTCGCCGTCCATCGGGCCAGACTGGCCCAGGATCCGCTTCGCGCCCGTGTCGTGGTCCTGCTGGCGGAAGACGAAGCGGTCGTCTTCGAACGTGTAGCCCGTGAGCGCGCGTGCGCCCTCCTTGATGTCGCGCTCGGTGTAGTTGCCCACGCCCAGCCCGAAGAGCTCCATGAGCTCGCGGGCGAGGTTCTCGTTGGGGCGGTCCTTGCGGCTGTCGTCGTTGTCGAGGTAGGCGAGCATCGCCGGGTCACGGATGATCTGGAACATCAGATCGGCAAAGTTCCCGGCTGCGCGCGTACGGAACAACTGGTTCTGCTGGAACATGTGGTAGCTGTTCTCGATCGTGCGGTAGCTCGTCGCGAAGTGCCCGTGCCAGAAGAGCGTGAGCTTCTCCTGCAGCGGGCGCGGCGTCTCGATCATGCGCGCGAGCCACCACTTCTGGAGCTCGCGCATCTGTTGGCGGTCGCGGCGCTGGGCGTCCTGGCGTCGGAGGCGGAACCGCGCGAGCGTGTTCTCGTCGCGCAGCTGCTGGGCGCGCCGGTACTGCTGACGCTCGTCCGCCGTGGGCGGGCGCATGATGTTAGGGTCGAACGTGGTCGGTGTCGGCGGCTTCGGGTCGGTGACCTGGTCGTACGTCAGCAGGTAGTCGACCGATTTCTCAGCGCCCCATGCGGCGAGCGTCTGGATCTGCTTGGGCGTCCCGCCGAAACCGGCGCGCCAGAGCAGATGGCGGGCTTCGGCGTACCCGAAGTCGGTGTCGCGGATGCGTCCCATGCCAGCCATGCGGTCGGGCCTCCGTCGCGCTCCCGCACGCTCGTTCGGCATCTGCCGCGGCGGGTTTCGATCAGCCTAACGCAGGACGGGGCCCAGGATTGCCCTCGGTGCTCGGTTTCGCGGGCGATGCGGCTCGCCCGAAGCGGTACGACCACCCCAGCGCCAGCGCCGCCAGGGCCAGCAGGAAGGCCCCGTTCGCCTGGTGGATCGTGGCGATGATCGTCCGGTCGAGCGCCGGGGCCGCCGCCGTGCCGATCGCCTCGGTCGGAACGACCCGTTCCGGCCCCCCCTCGCCCGCGACCGCCCAAGCGCCGAACCCGATCACGAACTGGAACGCGACCGCGACCACCAGCGTCTTCCCCACGCGACGCATGACGCGACCCGCGTCGGAGAAGCCCTCGGCCTGCTGGAGGAGGAACCCGAGCACCGCAACGATGACCGTCACGACGATCGCGAAGCCGATGTGCGTCCAGAGCGCGTGCTCCGAGCCCGTGTGCCGATAGAGCGCCGCGAGCGTCAACTGGATCAGCAGCGCAACCGCTGTTGCGATCGCGAACCCGCGCGAGAGCTTGGCTGCGCGGTCGGTCTCGGTCGGCAGCGTGACCCCGGTGCGCCATGCGCTGGTGAGCGAAGCGGCGAG
Organism: Phycisphaerales bacterium; assembly: GCA_028284805.1. Classification (GTDB taxonomy): domain Bacteria; phylum Planctomycetota; class Phycisphaerae; order Phycisphaerales; family UBA1924; genus JANQQZ01. The sequence goes on along the minus strand of JANQQZ010000034.1, from coordinate 44,079 downwards.
GATGACAGCGGTGCCGAAGAGGATCTGCGCGAGCACACCGTGCACAGCGCCGAACGCGGGATCGATGTTGGTCACGCGGATGCCGCCCAGCACGCCTTGGATGCACACCCCGACAAAGACGCAGCACGCGAGGATCTTGCTGAAGCGCGACGAGCCCGAACGCAGCACAACGATCATGAGCGTGAGGGTCGTAAGCCCGACGAGCGTGCCGAAGAGGCGGTGCGTGTGCTCAAGGAAGATGTATGGGTCGGCCATGAGCCCGATGGGATAGAGGAACATGTTCGACCCGTATGTGCCGGGCCAGTCGGGAACGGCCATGCCGGCGCCGGCGCTGGTGACAGCGCCGCCGATCGTGATGAGCGGGATGAACGAGGCGAGCGCGATGAGCGCGAAGCGCGCGAGCCAGAATCCCTTTGGTGCGAGGCGCTGCGGCGCGAGCGCGTTGCCGGTCAGCCCGCCGACGAACCCCGCGGCTACACAGACCGCGAGAAAGCCGGCAACGATGATCGGTGCACTGGGGATCAGCGATGCCGATGCCTCGCCCGGGGCATCGCCCGCCTCGGTGAGTTTCGAGCCGAGCAGGAGCAGATTGATCAGCCCCGCGGTGAGCCCGGCGACGAGCCCTGCTTGCGGAGCGCGAGGGCCCAGCCCGCGCGTGCCGAGGGCGACCGAGCCGAGCAGGGCGACGAGCAGCACTGCCGCAGAAACGGACGGAGAGACCCGGATCGAGGGTAAGTGCAGTCCGTACCACAAGATCCACATGGTGACGGCCGTGCCGAACCCGATGACGACCCCGGGCCAGACCCTAGGCGATGGGGCCCCGCGTTCCTGTGAAACAGGAAGTGCAGCTTGGGTGCCGGTGGCCGGATCCTGTGTGGAATTCACTGAAAAGCCCTCCCGGATCACGTTGAGATTCGTTCTCAACTGTCTCGCCGGATGTTGCCCGGCTTGACACGGTACGCTCTAGGCGCAGAAATTTCGGTCAGACGAGAATCAGGATGTGTAGGGTATCCGGGTCTGGGGATCCCGCTGCGGCGGCGGGTCCCGACGCGACCGGATCTCGCATGGAGGGACTCGGCCTCATGTCGGTGCTCTTTCCGAAGTGGATGAACGCGTTCCCGACAGTGTCGGCGGCGGTCGCGGTGGGCGGCCTGACGTCGGCGGTGCTCGGGACGTATTACTGGGCCACGCCCGACTTCTGGGAGGTCGGCTACATGCCGACGCAGCCCGGGGCGGGGTTCAACCACCAGCTGCACGCGGGCACGCTCGGCATGGACTGCCGGTACTGCCACACCAACGTCGAAGATTCGGCGCACGCCAACGTGCCGACCGTTTCGACGTGCATGGGCTGCCACACCGATGGCAAGCTCGCGCCGGAGTATGACCCGGGCGTCGAACTCGTCGGCTTCATCCGCGATGCGTATGCGGAGGACGAGTCGATCCCGTGGCGCAAGGTGCACAGCCTGCCGGGCTACGTCGGCAACTTCCCGCACCACATGCACATCCAGGCGGGCGTGAGCTGCTACTCGTGCCACGGCCAGCTCCGGGGCATGCCCGTGGTCTATCAGGCCGAGAGCCTCTCGATGGGCTGGTGCCTGGATTGTCACCGCAACGTCGAGGATCACATCGTCGGACCGAGCAAGGTGACCGACCTGGTCTGGGTCGAGGAGCACCTGGCCGATCGGGCGCGCAACGGGAACAACGCAACGCCCGAGGCGCAGGCGATCATCGACGCACTCCACGCCAGCCACGCAGAGGGCGGCCCGCAGAACTGCGGCGCCTGCCACCACTGACCGAGGACCGCACGCCCGCGTGACCGCGGGCCAGACACGGAAAGCGACGCATGAGCGGACCCGACCAATGCCCCTCGACGATCGGCACGCACGACCCGGAAGCGGATCGCGCGTCGACGGTCAACGGCAGCAAGACCATGTGGCGGAGCCTCGACGAGTTCGCGGACTCGGGGGAGTTCCGCCCATTCCTCGAGCGTGAGTTCCCGAAGGGCGCGAGCGAGCTGCTCAAGAGCAGCCGGCGGACGTTTATGCAGCTCATGGGCGGTGCGCTGGCGATCGCGGGTGCCGCGACGCTGCCTGGCTGCCGCAGGCCCGACCACAAGATCATGACCTACAGCCGCGAGGTGCCCGACGAGATCATGCCGGGCAAGCCGCTGTACTACGCGACATCGATGCCTCTGCCCGGGGGCGGCGCTGAGGGCCTGCTGGTTCGTTCGAACGAAGGACGCCCGACCTTCGTCGAGGGCAACCCGCGCCACCCGGTCAATCAGGGCACGAGCTCGCCCTGGTCGATCGCGTCCGTGCTTGCGCTCTACGATCCCGACCGCCTGAAGCAGCCGGTCTTCCGTACGGCGGAAGAAGAGCGCGAGGCGACGTGGGACGACTTCCGCGCGTGGTCCGCGGGGCACTTCGCCGAGTTCGACGCGACCAACGGCCGCGACCTCGTCATCCTCGCGGACCGCAAGACCAGTCCGACACGCGACGCGGTTCGTGACCGTCTGCGTGCCCGCTGGCCGCTCGCGCAGTTCATCGCCTACGACCCGACGGGCGCGGACAACCGTGCCAACGGTCTGCGTCTCGCGTTCGGACAGCCGCACCGTGAGCTGCTGAGCCTCGAGAACGCCGACGTGATCGTGTCGGTCGACGCCGATCCGACTCGGTACGAGTCGACAAGCCTCAAGAACGCTCGCGGCTTCGGCGCGGCGCGGCGGCTTGAGTCAACCAGTGATTCGATGTGCCGCATCTACGCGGCCGAGTGCAACTACACGCCGCTGGGCGGCATGGCGGATCACCGGGAAGTGGTGGCGCCTTCGCGTCTCCCCGTGGTGATCGTCGAGATCGCCAAGCGGGTCTTCGAAGCGACGGGTGCCGACGCGTCGCTGGCGCGTGCGCTCGGGGCATGGGACGCTCGGGGTGAGGCGCCGGTCTCAAACGAGTGGCTCGACGCCGCGGCAGAGGATCTGGTCAACGCGCAGGGGCGCGCGGTGCTGCTGGCGGGGCAGTCGCTGCCCGCCCAGGCGCACGCGATCGTTGCTGCGGTGAACCGAGCGCTCGGCGCGGTCGGGACAACGGTCTCATACGTGCCGCTGGATCCGGAGTCGGCCGAAGACGGGACGAACGAGATCGCCGAGCTCATCGGGTCGATGGCCCGTGGGCGTGTCAAGACGGTCGTCGTTCTCAACGCCAATCCGTGCTACGACCTTCCGACGGAGCTTGGGTTCGAGGACGCGTTCACGAGCGTGACCAACCGCATCGTGCTGAGCGAGGGTCCGAGCGAGACCACGGCTCACGCGACCTGGCAGCTCAACGCCGCGACGTATCTTGAGTCGTGGGGCGATGTGATCGCCGCCGATGGCACGGTCTCGCCGGTGCAGCCGCTGATCGCGCCGCTCTACGACGGTGCGCTGAGCGAGATCGAGTTGCTCGCGCTGCTCACCGCCGAGCGCGACGCGTCCGACTTCGAGACGCAGCCGATCGGGCACGACCTCGTCCGTGACGTGTGGCAGGCCAGGTTCGACTGGAGCGACTTCGAACGGAACTGGAAGCGGGCGCTGCACGACGGAGTCGTCGCGGGGACCTCCCAGCGCGGGACCAGCGGCACAGCGAACACCGGTGAGCTCTACCGCAATGCGGCCGGTGTGCTCGATGCCCTGCGGCCTGGCCCGGTGCCGACGGATCGCGCTCTCGACGTGGTCGTCACGACCGACAACCTGTACGACGGACGCTTCGCGAACCTTCCCTGGCTCCAGGAGCTTCCCCAGTTCGGGACGATGGTCGTGTGGGACAACCCCGCGCTGATGAGCCCGGCGACCGCAGAGCGGTTCGGGCTCACGCCCGATCCCTACACCGTCGAGATCCCCAAGGCGCAGATGGCGACGATCAGCGTCGACGGACGGAGCGTCGAGGTGCCCGTCTGGATCATGCCGGGCATGGCCGACAACACCGTTGTGCTGACCCAGGGCTACGGGCGCCGTGTCTGCGGCGTGGTCGGCGCGGGCGCGGGCTTCGACGTGCAGCCCATCCGCGACGCCTCTGGCAGCAGGGTCTACACGGGGGCGACAGTCGAACCCGCCTCCGGCAAGTACCCGATCAGCAGCACGCAGAACCACTGGTCGATGGAGAGCCGCACGTCGATCGTGCGGGCCGCCGACCTCCCCGCGTTCCGGAAGCACGGCGACGAGACGAAGAAGACCAAGGACTCGTACGGCGAGACCGGCAAGATCAACTTCGGCGAGAAGCTCGGCGAGCTCGCGCACACGCCGCCCAACATCTCGATCTACGAGAACCCGTACAACAAGTCGCAATCCGATCCGACCGGTGAGGCTTGGTACAGCGAGCGGCCCCAGTGGGGGATGAGCATCGACCAGTCGACGTGCATCGGCTGCGGCACGTGCACGATTGCCTGTCAGAGCGAGAACAACATCCCCGCGGTGGGCAAGACCGAGGTCCGCAAGGGCCGCGAGATGACCTGGATCCGCGTCGACCGCTACTTCACGGGCGACCCGATGAACCCGGGCGAGCTGTACCACCAGCCGGTCGCGTGCGTGCACTGCGAGAACGCGCCGTGCGAGACGGTGTGCCCGGTCAACGCGACCGTGCACGGGCCCACGGGCTTGAACTACATGGTCTACAACCGCTGCATCGGCACACGCTATTGTGCGAACAACTGCCCCTACAAGGTCAGACGGTTCAACTTCTTCGACTACGGCGTCAAGCGCCTCAACGGCGGGCTGCGGGACGAGATCCCCGAGGGCACGCCCACGCCCAACAACATCAACCTGATCCCGCCGCGCCTGCGCGAGAAGCTCGCCGAGATTCAGAAGATGAAGATGAATCCGGATGTCACGGTTCGCAGCCGGGGCGTCATGGAGAAATGCACGTACTGCATCCAGCGCATCAACGCCGCACGGTACGAGGCCAAGCTCCAGGACCTTGAGCAGATTCCGGATGGGTTCTTCCAGGTCGCCTGCCAGGCGGCGTGCCCGACGGGCGCGATCGTGTTCGGCGATCTGCTCGACGAGTCGAGCAAGGTCGCCAAGGCTGCCAAGGACGGGCGGAGCTACGCCCTGCTCGGCTACCTGAACACCCGCCCGCGGACGACCTACCAGGTCGCGATCGCCAACCCGAACCCGAGGCTCCGTGCCCCGGTCGAGGACCCGTTCCACCACGGCGGATCGCACGGCGACGACCATCACGACGGCCACGGCGACGACCACGCCTCGTTCCTTGATCCGTTCAAGAAGCAATCTGACGGCGGGTACGCCGTGAGCCTCCGCGTCCTCGGCGCGGCAACGGGAGTGCACGCATGAGCGTCATCAACCCCGACCAGATCGACGCCCAACGCCTCGCCGGCATGAGGCCCGACGCGTCACGCGGCGACATCGACCCGGCGCTCGGCGACGGCAGTCTGGTCGATGACCCGGCGCTCCGCCCGCCGCTCGTCCTCAATGGACGCGACTTCCACGACGTCACCGAGATCGTCTGCGGCTACACCGAGAAGGCGCCGGGCTGGTGGTGGTTCCACGCCCTGGGCTTCGCCGCGACCGTCGCGGGCCCCGCCCAGAACATGATCCACTACCTGATCATCACGGGCGTCGGCGTCTGGGGCCTGAACAACCAGGTCGACTGGGCCTGGGACATCACGAACTTCGTCTTCTGGATCGGCATCGGTCACGCGGGCACGCTCATCTCCGCGATCCTCTGCCTGCTCAAGCAGGAGTGGCGCACGGCGGTGAACCGCTCTGCGGAGGCGATGACGATCTTCGCGGTGGTCTGCGCGGGCATCTTCCCGGGCATCCATGTCGGTCGCGTCTGGTTCGCCTGGATGCTCTTCCCGATCCCGAACTACAACTGGATCTGGCCCAACTTCCGCAGCCCGCTGCTGTGGGACGTGTTTGCTGTGTCGACGTACGCGACGGTCTCGGCGCTCTTCTGGTACATGGGGCTGATCCCCGATCTCGCGACGCTCCGCGATCGGGCGCACCGCCGGCTGCAGCGGGGCGAGAGCCAGAACATGAAGCTCCGCCTCGCGCTGCCCATCCCGTTCCCGGTGCTCACGATGCCCTTCAAGGGCGACACGCTCCGGGCCTACATCTACGGGTTCCTGGCCCTCGGCTGGCGGTTCAGCGGCACGCACTGGTTCCGCTACGAGAAGGCGTACCTCATCCTCGCAGGCATCTCGACGCCGCTCGTGCTCTCGGTGCACTCGATCGTGTCGTTCGACTTCGCGACCTCGATCCTGCCCGGCTGGCACACCACGATCTTCCCGCCCTACTTCGTCGCGGGCGCCGTGTTCGGCGGGTTCGCGATGGTGCTGCTGCTGCTCATCCCGCTGCGTGAGCTGCTGCCCAACATGAAGGACCTGCTGACGCTCCGTCACCTTGAGTTGATGGCCAAGATCCTGCTCGTCACGGGCATGATGGTCGGCTTCGCCTACGGCATGGAGTTCTTCATCGCCTGGTACGGCGCCAACCAGTTCGAGTGGTACGCCTTCATCGGCAACCGGGCCAACCCCGAGACCGCGCCGTACTGGTGGGCGTACTACACCATGATCTTCTGCAACGTCGTGACACCCCAGCTCTTCTGGGTCAAGAAGTTCAGGCAGAACCCGATCATCATCTGGATCGTCGCGCTGTTCGTGACCGTCGGCATGTGGTTCGAGCGGTTCGTCATCATCGTGACGAGCCTCCACCGCGCCTTCCTGCCCGGCGAGTGGCACATGTTCTACCCGACCTGGGTCGACATCCTGACCTTCGTCGGCTCGATCGGCATCTTCCTCACGCTCTTCCTGCTCTTCGTCCGCTTCCTGCCGATCTTCCCGATCGCCGAGCTCAAGGCCGTCATGCCAGGCGCGAGCCCGCACGACCACGAGCATCACGACGACGATCACTCCGATGACCAAGGCGACGCCCCCGCCAAGGAGGGAGCCCACTGATGGCCCGCCCGATCTACCAGACCGAGTCGGGCGCGAGGGTCTTCGGCATCCTCGCGCAGTTCGAGAACACGCTGACGCTGACCAACGCCGCCAAGGCCGTCCGCGACGCGGGCTTTCGCAAGTGGGACACCCACTCGCCCTTCCCGGTGCACGAGATGGAGCACGCGATGGGCATCGCGGGGCGTGCGGTCAGGCCGCTCGCCTACGCCATCGGCCTCGCGGCGCTCACGGGCGTCGTGGGCGGGTTCCTGATGCAGTGGTGGATCAACTACGACTACTTCATCGTCGTGCAGGGCAAGCCGACCGACGGCGCCTGGGAACCGTTCATCCCGGTGACGTTCGAGATGGGCATCCTGCTGACCGCATTCGCCGCGATCATCGGCATGCTGGCGTTCAACGGCCTGCCGCGGCACCACCACCCGCTGTTCAACAGCGAGCGGTTCCTGTCGACGTCGGACGACGCGTTCTTCATCTCCGTCGAGGCGAAGGACGTGAAGTTTGACCCCGAGACCACCCGCAAGCTGCTCGAGGACGCGGGCGCGACGCACATCGAACTGGTGGAGGAGTGAGCATGAACCCCACCACACGGACCATCACCGCGCTGCTCGTCGCGATGACCGCGATCGGGATGACGGCTTGCCGGGGCGAGCGCACCGACAAGCCCCCCCGCCAGCTGTTCCCCGACATGGACGACCAGCCTCGCTTCGAGGCACAGCGCGAGTCGGAGTTCTTCGTCGACGGGCGGACGATGCGGCCTGCCGTCGAGGGCACCGTGCCCTGGGGGCGGACGCCGATCGACGTCGAGAACGAAGCGGTCGCCGAAACGACCTGGGCCGAGACCTTCCGCGTGCAGCGGGCGCGGTTCCTCGCCGAGGACGAGGCGGTGTACGCGGGCGAGACCGGCGCAGGCGGCGAAGAGACCGACCCGGCGCGCTGGGTCGAGCGCATCCCGATCGAGGTCGACCGCGAGCTGATCGAACTGGGCCGCAAGAACTTCAACATCTACTGCGCCGCGTGCCACGGGTACGAGGGCGACGGCATGGGCCCCGTTGGCCAGCGGTGGGCGGGTCAGATCGTCGCCAACTATCACGACGAGAAGTACAAGGACCCGGCCCTGTTCACCGGGCGCGACGGGTACATCTTCTACGTCGGACGCCAGGGCCTCTACGACGCCAACGGCGTGCTCCGCATGCCCCCGTTCAAGCAGGCGCTCGACGAGCGCGAGATGTGGGGCGTCGTCGCGTACATCCGGGCGCTGCAGGCGTCGCGAGGCGTGCCCGCCGACAGCGACCTGGTGCCCGAGAGCGAGCGCGACCGCCTCGCGGCGCAGCACCCGGGCCTCGTTGACCGCGCGATCGCCGCGCGGGCGGCCGCCCAGGAGCCCGTGGACCAGACCGCGTCCGTTGAACCAGAACCGGCCGCCGAAGGGGGTGTCCAGTGAGTCAGGCCGCAGGCACAGACGGCATCCTGAGCATGGTCCTGAAGGACAAGCGGCTCACCGAGAGCAACGTAACGCTCGGCGACCGGCTGCCCGGCGCACTCGTCGCGGGGCTTGGCATCGTCGGGATCGTGGGTCTCGCCCTCACGGGCTTCGGCGCGACGGTCGTCGGCGCCAAGCACGCGATGGCTGCATATCACACCGCGGTCATGGCGGTGCTCGGCATCTGTCTTGGCTCACTCTTCTGGGTGATGCTCTTCCACATCCTCAACGCCAAGTGGCCCATCACCATCCGTCGCCAGATGGAGCACGTGATGCGGGCGATGTGGGTCGTGATGATCCTCTTCCTGCCCATCCTCCTCATCGAGATCATCGCGGGCGGCATCCTCTTCAAGTGGATGAACCCCGAGATCACCGCGGGCGACGCGATCTACGAGCACAAGGCCGCGTACCTCAACACCCCGTTCTTCGTGCTCCGCGCGATCGTGTACTTCGGCATCTGGATCGCGCTCATCACACGCTTCTGGGCGTGGCAGCGCGAGCAGGACGAGACGGGCGACCGCTGGGTCTCGTCCAAGGCTCGCTTCACTAGCGCCTACGGCCTGATCCTGTTCGCGCTCTCGGTCGCCTTCGCGGGCTTCGATTGGCTCATGAGCCTCGACTTCCACTTCTTCAGCACCATGTGGGGTGTCTACTTCTTCGCGGGAGCCGCCTACAGCGCGATGGCCCTGAACATCATCATCACCAGCCTGCTCCGCGCCGCGGGCAAGCTCGAGGGGCTTGTCACCGAGGAGCACCTGCACGACCAGGGCAAGCTGCTCTTCGCGTTCACCTGCTTCTGGGCGTACATCGCCTTCAGCCAGTACTTCCTGATCTGGTACTCCAACATCCCGGAAGAGACGCGCTACTTCGACTTCCGCCAGGAGGTCTTCCCGAACGCGACGCTGGCGCTCGTGCTGGGCCACTTCGTGCTGCCGTTCATCTTCCTGCTGCCGCGCCCGCTGAAGCGGTTCCGCCCGTACGTCGCGCTGTTCGCGGGGTGCGCCCTGGCGCTGCACGTGCTGGATATCTGGTGGGTGGTCCGCCCGATGGCGGACGCCGCGAAGATGAAGGCCGCGGCCCTCGAGGGCACGACCGCTGAGCCCTTGGGCATCAAGGCCGCCTGGGTCGACCTCGCGGCGATCGTCGGCGTCCTCGGCATCTTTGGAGCTGTCGTGGTCCGCAATGTGTTCAGCGGCAACCTCGTCCCAGTCAATGACCCCAGGCTCGGCGAGTGCCTGCATCACAAGAATTACGTGTAAGTCCGCTTTAAGAATCAACTTCAAGAGCGAAGCACAGACGAACGACGATCAGCTGGAGTACCGTTCAACCAGAAAGAATCCTGTTTGGCAGCAACTTCGAACAGGTGAGCGAGTGGAGTCAGCCGTGACGCACCAGGAAACGCCCCATCCCGAACAGCACCTCGATGAGTGGCACCAGCACGGTCCCGAAGAGGGCGTGCCGCAGGTCGAGCACGCTGCGCACGTCAACATCGGTGCCCTGATCATCACGTTCGTACTGATGGTGGCGATCGTGCTCGTGCTTGTGATCGCCCTGACGATCTTCTACAGGAGCACGTCGGCGCAGCTTGCCGCGGTGCGTCTCGAGAACACCGTCGGCTGGTCGGACGAGTACACGCCCTATCGCGATGCGGCGGTCGAGCAGATCAGCGGGTACCACGCCGACGACCCGGACTCCGGCACCGTCCGCATCCCGGTCGATCGCGCGATCGATCAGGTCATCGATCAGTACGCAGGCCAGTGAACCCACGACCGAGAGCCCGAACCAGAGCATGAACCGATTCAGCCTGCCCATCCTCGCCGCACTCCTGAGCGCCCTCGCGTTCGGTAGCAGCGCGCGCGGGCAAGTGCTCAGCGACGAGCCGCCCGAGGCGATCCGCGGGCTCGAGGTCAGCGACAAGCTGGGCTTCCGTGTGCCGCTCGACGTCGAGATCTTCGATAGCACGGGCAAGACCGTCGAGATCGGGTCGTACTTCAACGACCGCCGACCCACGGTCCTGCTGCTCGTCTACTACGACTGCCCGATGCTCTGCGGCCTCATGCTCAACAAGATGAACGAGGTCATCAACGCCACCGATCAGACGGTGGGCGAGGACTACCGCATCCTGGTCGTCAGCTTCGATCACACCAACACGACCGAGATGGCCCGCCAGATGCAGGAGCGGTACCACCGGGCCTACGACCGCGGGCTCGACGAGCTCGGTGCCGAGAGCTTTCTGTTCCACACCGCGACCGCGGGCCAGTCGCGCAGGCTCGCCGACTCGGTCGGGTTCGACTACCGCTTCATCCCGGCCTCGGGTGAGTTCAGCCACCCGTCGGTCATGTACATCCTCACGCCCGACGGCACGCTCTCGAGCTACCTCTCGGGTCTCGACTACGAGCCCCAGCAGCTCCAGATCGCCCTGCTCGACGCGGGCGACAGCAAGATCGCCAAGTCCATCGCGGACTTCTTCCTGCACATGTGCTTCACGTTTGATCCGACCGCCGGCGCGTACACGCTCGAGGCCTTCCGAGTGATGCAGATCGCGGGCGTGCTGAGCGTGATCGGCGTAGGCGGGCTGATCGGCGGCCTGCGTGTCATCGAGGTCTTCCGCCGACGCTCCGCGCGAAACGCCGCTGGCGCGAGCTCTGAACCGACGAATCCCACCATGAACGGTCCCGCCAGGGGAGCGATGCAGCCATGATCATGACGACACCGACGCTCGCGATCCACGACTTCCTGCTCGACATCTTCTTCCGTCGCGGTGCCGACTCGGACGTTGGTTCGGGCTGGGGGATCGACGGGCTGTTCATGTTCATCTGGTGGGTGAGCGTGTTCTTCTTCGTGCTGCTGATGGGCCTCATGGGCTGGTGGTGCTGGAAGTACCGGCGGGTGCCCGGCAAGGCCGCGGAGCCGAGCGCGAGCCATAACACGGCACTCGAGATCACCTGGACCGTGATCCCGACGCTCATCCTGGTCGTGATCTTCTTCTGGGGCTACGACGGGTACCTCCGCGCTCAGATGCCCGAGGGCAGCGCCGAACAGGTCGACCTGACGGCGTTCAAGTGGGGCTGGGGCATGACGTACGACACGGGCTGGGGCGCCGACGAGACCGTCACGCTCGGCTCGCGCGACGACATCCCCGTCTTCTACATGCCCGAGGACACGCCCGTGCTCCTGAAGATGTCGAGCCAGGACGTGATCCACAGCTTCTGGGTGCCCGACTTCCGCACGAAGCTCGACGTGATGCCCAACCGGTTCACGCCCTACTCGTTCCGCGCAGCGGCGCTCGACGAGGCCGACGAGCGCGTCAAGACCATGGACGTGCAGATCGCCGACAGCGTCCGCGAGAACGTGCGGTACCGCGATCACTGGATCTTCTGCGCCGAGTACTGCGGCGACCTGCACTCGGAGATGGCTGCCGTGATGCGCGTGGTGTCCAAGGACGACTACGAGTGGTGGAAGAGCCAGCCCCGCTACGGCGCTGGCACGAACCCGGTCGAGGTTGGCGAGAAGGTCTACATCGCCAGCGGGTGCGCGACGTGCCACAGCGTCGATGGATCCGCTGGCACGGGCCCGACATGGTTCGAGGTGTACAACCGCCCTGTCCCGTTCGCTGATGGCTCCGAGCTCTCGCAGGCCGAGATCGACGCCGACCCGCTAGCATGGGACAACTACATCCGCGAGTCCATCCTGAACCCCTCGGCGAAGATCCACGAGGGCTACGCGAACCAGATGCCCTCATACGACGGACGGCTGAGCGACGTCGAGCTCCGGGGCCTGATCGCATACATCCGCAGCCTCTCGGGGCTGGACGTCGACACCGAGAACATTCCCGGATTCGAGGCCCTCGATGAGCAGGCCGCCGAGTCCGACGCAGCGAACGCAGAGGGTTGAGTCATGACGACCGTTGATAGAGCGCTCGATCACGCCCACGATGACCACCACGACGTGCCCTATCTGACGGGCAAGGGCGGGCCGATCGCGACCGTGTGGGACTGGATGACCACCGTCGATCACAAGAAGATCGGCGTGATGTACCTGTTCACCGTGCTGTTCATGTTCTTCCTGGGCGGTGTCGCGGCGCTCATGCTCCGCATCGAGCTCTTCGAGCCGACCCGCCAGACCGCTGCGGGCATCACCGGTGCCGCGTTCGCCGGCGGCGAGGGCAGCAGCGTGGGCGGCGTCGGCAAGTTCTACAACACCGTCATGACGCTCCACGGAGCGATCATGGTCTTCATGTTCATCGTGCCGGGCATCCCCGCGAGCCTGGGCAACTTCTTCCTGCCGCTCCAGCTCGGCGCGAAGGACGTCGCCTTCCCCAGGCTCAACCTGGCTTCGTGGTACGTCTACGTCTTCGGCTCGTTCTTCGGCGTGTACGTCATCCTGACCGGGGGCATCGACACGGGCTGGACGTTCTACACGCCCTACTCGACCTCGACCGAGGGCCAGCCCCAGGTCGTCGCGATGATCCTGGCGGTCTTCATCCTGGGTTTCAGCTCGATCTTCACGGGTCTGAACTTCATCGTGACGGTCCACAAGCTCCGTGCCCCGGGCATGGGCTGGTTCGACATGCCCCTGTTCATCTGGGCGATCTACGCGACGAGCATCATCCAGGTGCTCGCGACGCCCGTCATCGGCGTCACATTCCTGCTCATGCTGTTCGAGCGTCTGTTCCAGATCGGTATCTTCGACCCTGGCCTGGGCGGAGACCCGGTGCTCTACCAGCACTTCTTCTGGTTCTACAGCCACCCGGTGGTGTACGTGATGATCCTGCCCGCCATGGGCATCATCAGCGAGGTGCTGGCCGTGCACAGCCGCAAGCGGCTGTTCGGCTACCGCGCGATCGCGTTCAGCTCGCTCGCGATCGCCGCGGTCAGCTTCCTGGTGTGGGGCCACCACATGTTCACCAGCCAGGGCGAGCTGGCGGCGACCATCTTCAGCGCCCTGACCTTCCTCGTGGCGATCCCGACCGCCGTCAAGGTGTTCAACTGGATCGCGACGCTGTACAAGGGCTCGATCGCGCTGACGACGCCCATGCTCTACGCCCTGCAGTTCCTGTTCCTCTTCTCGATCGGCGGGCTGACGGGTCTGCCGCTCGGGGCGCTCTCGACCGACCTGCACCTGCACGACAGCTATTTCGTGGTCGCCCACTTCCACTACGTCATGTTCGGCGGCACGGTGATTGCGTTCCTTGCGGGCATCCACCACTGGTGGCCCAAGATGTTCGGGCGGATGTACAACGAGTTCTGGGCCAAGATCGCCAGCGGGCTGGTCTTCGTGGGCTTCAACGTGACCTTCTTCACCCAGTTCTTCCTGGGCACGCAGGGCATGCCCAGGCGCTACGCGAGCTACGTCGACGAGTTCACGACCCTGCACCAGATCTCGACCGTGGGCTCGTTCGTGCTTGCCCTGGGCTTCGTGGTTCACCTGTTCGTGTTCATCCACTCGTTGATCGTCGGCGAGCGGGCGGGCCAGAACCCCTGGGGCGGCCTGACCCTCGAGTGGGAGACCGACCCGATCCCCCTGGAGCACAACTTCCGCCACGAGCCGATCGTCAAGCACGGCCCGTATGACTTCGAATCCGTCGTGCCCCCGGGCTGCGACGAGAAGGACTTCCCGCTGCCCCCGCAGGACGAGGTCCGCACCGTTCACTGACCGCAAGCACCCGCGCGACGGAGCCACGCGATGGCGACCATTGACACACGAGCCTCGGGCCTGACCAAGCAGGAGCCGCTCTGGAAGCGGTACGTCCCCGGGCACCACTGGCGCACGCAGGACGATGAGTTCGACGCCGCCAAGATCGGCATCTGGCTCTTCCTCGCGACCGAGGTGCTGCTCTTCAGCGGCATGTTCTGCGCGTACGCCGTCTTCCGCATGCTCTACCCCGAGGCCATCGCCGCGGGCTCGGGCTATCTCGACTGGCGCTTCGGCGGCATCAACACCGTCGTGCTGCTGATCTCCTCGTTCACGATCGCCATGGCGATCCGCAACGTGCAGCTCAACCAGCAGAAGTGGGCCACGATCAATCTCAGCATCACCTGGCTGTGCGCTGCGGGCTTCCTCGCGATCAAGTTCATCTTCGAGTACGGCCCCAAGTGGGCCGAAGGAAAGCGCATCGGCAACCTCTTCAGCTACCCCTACGCCAGCACAGACCACGAGCACATCTGGTGGAGCATCTACTACATGGCGACCGGCGTGCACGCCGCCCACGTCCTCATCGGCATGGGCCTCATCGCCTGGCTCATCTACCGCCAGCGCAAGGGTGCCTACGGCCCGACCCACTACACCATGATGGAAGGCGTGGGGCTCTACTGGCACATCGTCGACCTTGTCTGGATCTTCCTGTTCCCGCTCCTGTACCTCGTTCACTGACCGCCGTCCTCAGAAACGCCTCCCGAGGCATGCGAGACACGTCATGGCACACGCACCCGCCGAGCACGCCTACGACCCGAAGGACCCGCACGGCTTCCACGCGCACGATCACGATCACGGGCACGTCATCGTCTCGTGGCAGACGCTGCTCGCCGTCCTGGTTGCTTTGCTGATCCTCACCGCGCTCACGATCTTCCAGGCGCAGTTCGAGATCCACGCCGACAAGACGTGGGGCTGGGACATCCCGGGCTGGGTGAACATCGTGCTCGCGATGGTGATCGCGACGATCAAGGGCTCGCTCGTCGTGCTCTTCTTCATGCAGCTCTGGTACGACAAGGGCGTGAACACCGTGCTGTTCCTGTTCACGATCTTCGCCGTGTGGCTCTTCCTGATGTTCACCATGATCGACCTGTCCGGGCGGAGCACGATCGTGCAGTGGCGCGGCGGCGAGGTCGTCGCGGGAGGCTCGGGTGTCGGCATCAAGCGTGAGGGCTTCGGCGGGAGCGCGCTGCACGTCACGGTCCGCGAGAACTACATCGCCGAGCAGGGCTACACGCAGGAAGAGTTCGACAAGAAGCTGGCCGAGAAGCACGCGAGCCACACCCGCAAGCCTCACGGCAATTCCAAGGATCACTCCCGTGTGCCCACCGGGCTGACCCCGGGCCTGTTCAGCACGGGGCCCTGGGCCGAACTCGCCGAGGATGAGCACACCGGCAAAGGCAAATCCGACCACTGACCGGTCCGAACACGCTGACGGAGGTCACGCGCCAGGCGATGCCGTTCACCAAGCGACCAATCGCCCTCGTCACGCTGCTGCTCGCACTCGCGGCGTTCCTGTTCAGCGGCTACGAGATGTCGCAGCGCATCGCGAACTACAACGAGACCAAGCTCGGCGCCATGCCGTTCTTCCAGCCCGTGGCGCAGACGTCTTTCAGCTTCGCTGGCATCCCAGTGCGCATCCGAACGCTCGACGAAGACCCGATGGCCGATGGCATCGACGAGGTCGAGATCACCTTCGGCGACAAGACGCTCACGCTCGACGAGACCGTGCCGGGCGGCGTCGACGACCTGCAGACACTCGAGAGACACCGCGAGTGGCTCCGCGTCTTCCGCTTCGCACTCGCCAAGGGCATGACGCCGAAGCAGATCGAGGCCGCGATCAACGACGACACGATCGAGGACCGGCTGGTGATCGTCCGGCGCATCCCCCCGCCCGGGGCCGACGCCTCGACATGGGGCGAGGTCTGGGCGAAGGACTGGAAGTTCGATCTGTACGAGCTGACCGCCGAAGGCGAGATCGTGCACGAGCGCCTCGCGTACCCCTCGGGACGCAGCGGGCGGGCGGCCAAGCCCGGCGAGCTTGTGCAGGGCACCTGGCAGTTCGACGCCGCCCTGCTGACCATGCCCCCGAGGCGGGGGCCCAAGCCGCAGTTCACCAACGACGCCGTGACCGACTTTGGCTGGACCCACGCGGGCGTGGGCTTCTCGGCCGTGCTCGGCTCGATCGCAGCGGCATTCCTGCTCGCCCCTCGCCGCGAGGACCGGAGGCTGCCGCCCGCGGACGCCGGTTCGGATCAGCCGGTCTCAGGCGAAGACGGCCCGTAGCACACCGCCGTTGCGCCACAGGTCGACGTCGTTCAGGAACTTCGCCAGCACCAGGTTCAGCGCGATGATCGCGATGAAGCTCGTGACGAACGAGTCGGTCGTTGCCTTGCCCACGCCCTCGGCGCCGGGCTTGCAGGTGAAGCCCTTGTAGCACGCGATCAGCCCGATCGCGAATCCGAAGATCAGGCTCTTGAAGATGCCGTTGAACAGGTCGAACCAGGTGACCAGCGCCGAGGAGTACTGCCAGAACTGGTCGCTGTTGGCGTCGTAGAACTTGGTGGTGACGACCCAGCCGCCGATGACGCCGCAGGCGTTCGAGACGGTCACCAGCAGCGGGATCATCAGCACGCACGCGGCGACGCGCGGGCAGACAAGCACGCGCACGGGGTCGCTGCCCAGGGCCCGCATCGCGTCGAGCTGCTCGGTGACACGCATCGAGCCGAGCTCGGCGGTCAGCGAGCAGCCGACACGCCCCGCGAGGATCACCGCCGCGAGAACCGGTCCGATCTGCTTGGTCAGGCTGATGTTGATCACGCCGCCCAGGCGCGCCTGCTGTCCGATCTGCGCGAACTGCATGTAGCCCTCGATCGCGAGGATCATGCCGATGAACGCGCCCGTGATCGCGAGCACGGGAACGCTCATCGTTCCCACGAAGAAGAGCTGACGACCCAGGCGATCCCAGCGGGCCCAGGCGCCCAGCGATCGGAACCCGCGGACGGTCTCGCCGCCGAAGCTGACGAACCGCCCGAACGCGGCGATCTGATCGGTCACGCCCGCGCCAACGCGGCCGAGCACGCGGTGCAGGATCGGCGGGCTGGCGTCGCTCGTGGAGATGATCGCGGTTCCGTGCGCGGCGGTCGGCCGAGGCTTACTTGGTCGGGTCGGTGAAGCTGCCTGCCGGGTCGTTGCCGGCGGGCACCACGTCCGCGGTCGTGATCGACCCGCTGTCCGGGCGGAAGAAGATCTCGACGCGGCGGTTCTGCGGCGTGTTCCCGCCCGGGCTGTTGGGCACCGTCGGGCGGAACTCACCCCATCCGGCGACCATCACGCGATCGGCGGGCACGCCGAGCGAGGTCAGCGCCTGCTTGACCGCGATCGAGCGGTGCACCGACAGGTGCGTGTTGGTCGGGTGGCGCTGGGCCGTGCCCGAGCTGATGGGCTCGGAGTCGGTGTGCCCGACGATCTGGAGCTCGTAGCTCATGTTGGTGTTGTTCTTGATCACGTCGGCGAGGGCCGAGAGCGCCTGCTGCGCGTTGTCGCGGACCTGGTCCGAGCCCGAGTTGAACGTCAGGTCGCTGCGGAAGCGGAGCATGCCGAGATCGGGGTCGTAGACGATGACGTTGCTGTAGCGCGATGCGAGGTCGCGGAGCGCCTGGTCGAACTCGGCATCGACGAGCCGGAGCGTGCGCAGGTCGGTGTCGATCGATTCGAGCAGCTTGTTGGTTTCGTCGAGCTGCGCGCGGAGGTTGGCGATCTGCCGGTCCTTCTGCTCGAGGACGCCCTCGGTCTGCTGCCCGCTGCCCCGGACGAGGTCGAGCGACTCGCGCAGGTTCTCGTTCTCGTTGGTGAGATTGGTGTTCTGATCCTTCATCGCGTAGTACGCGTCCTGGAGCTGGTCGTACTGCTGCTGGCTGACGCACCCGCCGAGCCCGAGAGCCACCACCGCACCGCCGACCACACCGATGTACGCACGCTTGACCATCACACACTCCTTCGAAGTCTCTCGCCGACCCTCCGTCGGCGGCGCCGGGTCCCCCGGCTCTCGTCGGCCCTCGCTTCGTGAGTCCATCCACCTGGCTCGCGTCGGACCGGTTGGACAGGATACCAGCGCGGCTCGCCTCCCGCTGGTCCGGTGCCATCATTGGGCATGCCCGAATCCGCCCACACGCTCGTGCGATGCCTCGCCTTGTGCGACGGGCGCCTGTCGGTTGCGGGGAGCCATAATTCCCCGGCTGCTGTGCTCGTCGAGCACCCGCCCGAGGGCGGGCTGGTGGTGCTTGCTGTGGGCCAAGCTGGGCACGTCGAGCGGCATCCCGCCGCACCGACCGCCCGCAGACTCGATCGACTCGATTCCGTGCTCATCCCGGGTCTGATCAACGCCCACACACACCTTGATCTCACGGTTATCGGGCCTCAACCCCACGACCCGAGCGATGGCTTTGTGCACTGGGTGAACCAGATCCGCACCGGGAGGCCCACCGACCCGGGCGACATCGCCGCGTCGGTCGGGCGGGGCGCCACGATGAGCCGCGCCGGCGGGGTCGCAGCGGTGGGGGACATCGCAGGTGCCGTCAACGGTGCCGCGAGCCTGTGTGCGGCCGAGGCGCTCCGCGACGCGGGTCTTGCCGGTATCAGCTTCGTGGAGTTCTTCGCCATCGGATCGACCGAGCGCGAACGCGCCGACGCGGCGATCGACCTCATGCGTACGCAGCACGGCAGATTCACTGGCCGGCATCGCCTCGGTCTCCAGCCGCACGCGACGAACACCGTGTCGCGCGAGGCATACCGGCGCGCACTCGCCGCCGCTGCCGAACTGGGGGCACCGACGATGACCCACCTCGCCGAGTCGCCCGAAGAACAGCGATTCGTGGGTGAGGCCGCCGGCCCGCAGCGTCGGTTGCTCGAGGACCTCGGGCTCTGGACCGACGCGCTCGCGGAGGAGTTCGGCCAGGGCCGGTCGCCCATCGAACAACTCGCACCCGTGCTCAACGCCAGCGGCACGATCGCGGTGCATGTGAACCAGTGCAGCGACGCCGATCTCGCGTTGCTCGCTGAGACCGGCACACCCGTCGTGTACTGCCCTCGTGCGAGCGCGTACTTCGGTGCCGAGCGGCATTTCGGCCCTCACCGCTACCGCGACATGATCGATGCCGGTCTGACAGTCGCCGTCGGGACCGACTCGATCGTCAACCTGCCCGAGGGCACCGACCGCCTCTCGCCGCTCGACGAGATCCGGTTCCTGCACGCCCGCGACGCCGCCGATGCCATGACGCTCGTGCGGATGGTCACGATCAACGGAGCCGATGTGCTCGGGCTCGGCGAATCGGCGGCCTGCCTGGCCCCGGAATCCCGCCCGCTCGCGCTGGCTGCGGTGCCGGTGGCGGACCGCGCGGTCACGAATCCTGCCCGGTCGATTCTGGTCTCCGACGCTGCCCCACGGATCGTGCTTGAGTAGAATCGTTCCAGTCTGGCGGGAATGCCGCGCCCGCCGGATGCAGCACCGCACGCACGGGCACCGGAGAGCGCATGAGCGCTAAGTGGCGTCGAGTACAGGCATGGGATCGTGAGCATCTGACAGGCCCGCTGACGCCGGTCCGTCTGGTGTTGCACGCCCTGAGCACCGTGTCGCTCGCGATCGTGCTGCTGACAGGCGTGGCGGTGTATGCAGTACTCGCGAGCGTGCCGATCGGCCTGCTGGCGCTGGGCGTCACCTGGCTCGTATACATCCTTTCACTGATTGTCGCGGCGGCGCTCCCGGCGGTCGGCTTCGCCACACTGTCGCGGGTGTTCGTCAAGCCGCGGACGCCGCGGTTCGCGGTCACGCTGCTCGGGCTGATCGGCGGCGCAACGCTGGGAGTTGCGCTCTGGTCGACGCTCGTCTGGCCCTCGCTGCACTACGACCCGGCTTACGGCACCGGGCTCCGCCTCTTCCCCGAGTTCGTCGAGACGTACCGCAACACCACGCTTCGGCGCCTCCCCGCGTTCGAGATGACCGAGCTGGAGTTCTACGCGTGGTGGCCCATGCAGCTCATGCTCGGGCTGTTCGTGATCAACATGGTTGTCGCGACGATCCGGCGCATCGAGTTCAGGTTCGTCAACCTGGGCGTGCTGACGGTGCACACGGGCATCGTGACGATCGCTCTCGGCTCGATCTACTACCAGGCGTTCAAGCAGGAGGGCGACACCATCCTGCTCGCAGGCGACCCCGCGAGCGGTCAGGTCATGGGCCAGGCCCAGCGGATCTTCTACGACCGCGAGGACCCGGCGCTGATGGTCTTCGATGGGCGGGGCTGGCGCCAGCTGCCCCTCACGGGCAGGCTGCCGCGGTACAACGACTACGCCCTGTCTGCAGGCGTGACGGGCTCCGCCAAGAGCAACCTGGGCTTCGGCGCACCGATCGAGACCGCGAGCGACCAGGGGCGAACGCTGAGCATCGACCTGACCACAAAGGCCCGCGCCGTCGGCATCGTGCCGGACGACGTCAGCCTGCGGGTGACCGGCTACGCGACGTACGCCGAGCCCGTGACAGACTGGGTGCCCGACGCCCTGACCAGCAACCCTCTGCGGATGGTCTACCTCGTCGACAAGCAAGCCCAGGCCAATCAGGGCGGCACGGGTCGCCTGATCGGCTTCGCGATGCTCCCGAATGATCCCGAATTCGCCGCGGTCGAGTACATTGGCCTGGTGGGCGTCGAGTACCACGTCGACATGCCAGCCGAACGATGGGCCGCGCTTACTACTCAGGCCCCGGGCCTGAATCACGTGGTAATCGCGGAGGTCGACGGAGAGCGGCTCGTCATCCCAGCGGACCGCCCCGGGCGCACGTTCGGCCTCGCGGGCTGGCGGCTCACCGTCGAGCAGGTTCTGTCCGAGCCGCCCTTCCCGATCATCACCGAGGGCTACGAGGACGCGACCTCGGCGCTCGCGATCGTGCGCGCCACCTCGCCCGAGGGGGAGACCTTCCGCAGGTGGGTCTACCACAGATTCCCTGTGCTCAACCAGGACATGGGTGAGGCGACCACGCCCGACGGACGCCCGGCCCGGAGCGCGCCCGACGAGCGCCTGTCACTGTCGTACATCGATCAGTCCAAAATCCAGCTCTATGTCAACGAGCACAGCGATACCGGGCTGGTCGACGTCGTCTACCGCTTCTCGAACGGCATGGACGTGCAGACCGGGCTTGAGCCCGGCACGCGGTACCAGACGCCCGAGGACCGCATCGCGTTCGACTTCGGGGATCGCTGGGACGCCGTCCGCGAGCTCGAACGCCCCGACCCCGTTCCTCCGATCGACCGCGAGGGCGATTTCATCGGGAAGCACGACCGGGCGATGATCGCGGTCGAGGTATCCACGGACAGCGGCTGGGCGCAGACCGTCTGGCTCCCCTTTGCCCGCTACGCCCACGACGCCGGAACGCACGGCGGCTTGCAGCGCACCATCACCCTGCCCGATGGGCGGCCGATCTCGCTCATGTTCGGGCGACAGTGGTTCGGCCTGCCCGGCTTCCAGCTCAGGCTCATCGACTTCGAGATGATCGCCTACGACCACCGCGGTGCGCCGCGTGACTACCAGTCCCTCGTCCGCGTCGAGCCCGCCGCCGATCGCCCCGCGCTCGATGAGCCCTACGACCACATCACGAAGCTCAACGCCCCGCTCAAAGCCCCGTTCCTGTGGAGCGACTCGCGTGGCTTCGCCTCGAACGTCGCGGGCGAGCTCGTGAGCCACCTGAGCCCGCGCCAGTTCAAGTTCAGCCAGGCCGGCTGGGACCGGACGGGCTGGGAGGAGACCCAGGCCCAGGTCGACGCGGGTCTGCTCGATCGCCCGACCGTCCGCTTCACCATCCTCGGTGTCGGCAACAACCCGGGAATCCATGTGATCGCCCTGGGCGGCGTGCTGATGGGCGTGGGCACGCCCTGGGCGTTCTACGTCAAGCCCTGGCTCGTGAAGCGCAAGAAGAAGCGGATCCAGGCCGAGTTGGCGCAACAGAACGCCGCCAAGGCCGTGCAAGCCGAGACACCCGAACCCGTAGGAGCCGCGACATGACCCGACTCCTGACTCACGCTGTGATGCTCGCCGTCAGCCTGTTCACGTGCGCCGCGGCCGCTCAACCCGCCGGCAACGCGCACCCCCAGACGCAGCTCGTCACCGAGCGGGGCGAGATCACTCACCCGTTCGGCGACCCCATCGCTCGCTCGACGAGCACGGTCGAGAGCAAGCACGCCTTCGCTGGTGCGGTCGACCTCGAGCCGTTCCGCGACCTGGCCGTCTTCCACAACGGGCGTGTCAAGATCATGGACACCCTCGCGGGTGAGACCGTCCAGCAGCTCACGGGCCGCAGGGCGTACTTCGATCTGGGTCAAGAGCTCGAGGGTGGGGCACGCCCGAAGCTGAAGTACGACGCCCTGTTCACGCTCGTCGACCTCGCGATCGACCCGGCGTACTACGTCGACAAGCCGCTGCTGACGATCGGCTACCTGCCGCTCCGCCGCGCGTTCCTCGAGGCCGCCTTCCCCGAGGACCAGGCCAAGGTCGAGGGCTGGATGAAGCTGACGCGCATCTCGCCCATCATGCAGGTCCGCATCGGCGATCAGATGTGGGTGAAGTACGAGTCGCAGGAGCCCTACCGCAAGGCGCTGACCCGCCTCGACGGACGCCAGCAGCTCTTCGAGAACTCCATCGCCAACTGGCTGCTGGTCTCGCCCGACTCGCCGACAGACACCTGGCACCACCTGGGCGAATCGGGTCTGCATCCCGATCTCGCGGGTCTGACCCGGGAGCTGGGCGACGCCTGGCGCGCCGAGGACGCCGCACGCGTGAACGCCGCCGTGGTCCGTCTTGCTGAGCTGCTGCCCACGATCAACGCCGAGCAGTACCCCGAGCGCAAGCGTCAGATCGAGATGGCCTACAACCGATCGAACGCCTTCGAGTGGGGCTTCTGGCTCTACGCGTTCTCGCTCGTCGCCCTGATGCTCGCCTTCGGCACGGGCCGCCGCTGGCTCGTCGCGATCGGGATCACCCTGCTCATTAGCGCGGTCGTGCTTCACGGCGTGGGCTTCACGCTCCGCTGCATGATCGCAGAGCGCTTCGCGATCCAGAACCAGTTCGAGTCGATGACCGGCCTCAGCTTCTTCGCCGCTCTCATCGGGCTGTTCGCGATGCTCAAGACCAGGCAGTGGCTCTTCGGCGCCGCGACCGCGGGCATGGGCTTCTTGGTGCTCGTCACCGCGACGCAAACGGGCATGCCCGGCGAGTCGATCGAACGCGAGGCCGCCATCCTCAACACGTCGGTCCTGTTGAAGTACCACGTCACGACCGTGCTCGTGTCCTACGGCCTCATCACGCTGGGCTTCATGATCAGCCTGTTCTACCTGGGCACGCACTACATGGCCAAGCTCAGGGGCCCCAAAGATGACCGGGCGGAGGTCACCCAGTTCGCCGCGGCTTCGCTGGGCGATCTGCCGGACGAAGCCGCCGACGACACCCCCAAGCCCAAGGGCGTCGCCCGCACGCTCGCCGATCTCGATACCGCTCACATGACCGTGCTCCAGCTCGCGTTCTGGACGCTTGGCGTGGGCACCCTGCTCGGCGCCTGGTGGGCCGACCACAGCTGGGGACGCTGGTGGGCCTTCGACCCCAAGGAAACCTGGGCGCTGGTTACGTGGATCGTCTACCTGATCGTGATCCACCTGCGGTTCACGGGCATCAAGAACAAGGCGCTCACCACCGCGTGGCTCAGCGTCGTCGGGTTCTTCATCATGCTGTGGACCTACTTCGGCGTGAACCTGCTGCTGCCGGGCCTGCACGCGTACGCGTGAGCACTACTCGTCATCACCAGGCTGCAACTCAGAAAGATGCCACTCAAACGCGGCCGTCATGATGCGTTCCGCTTCGTCGAACTCATCATGAAACAGATGCGAGTGCGGGACGGTGAGTTCGGGTGTGCCCTCGGTGAATCCGAGCCTGCGCAACGCTTGCTCGTGCCGATCGACCGGTCCGTAGCAGTGCAGCCAGTTGTGCTGGTCGTAGACCACAAACCGTCCGTCGGTGTCGCCCACCCAGATCGCATGCCGTCCATCGCACTCGAAACTGTCGCAGTAGGCCCTTAGGAACACAGACACCTCGTCGAGGCTGAACTCTGGCATCGTTGCGTAGCGTCCCTCCTTCGAGCCTCCGCGTGGCACCGTCAGCACCCAGACAATGCCGTAGGGGGGTTCGAGATTCTGCACGAGTTCAATCAAGGTCTCGATCTGAGCCTCGTCCGCCCCGGCCCACACACTCGAATGGGTATCCCTGTGAATCACCTCAAAGACGTTGCCGAAACGTAGCGGGGCCTGATGGTCATCAAGTAGCTTGTAGGGACGACCCGAACTGTCACGACTTTCAGCAGCTTGCCGAACGCGAGCTTCAACATCGTCTTGCGGCGGGGTGCTCGCAGAACGCCGCTTGTTCCAAGGCCACTTCATGTCTGAACAACATAGCAGATTGCGTATTGAGCGACGTGTGTTCTCTGCCCCCGCCGACACTCTCGCCCAGTCCCTCCTCGGCTGCAAACTCGTCCGCAGGCTCCCCGACGGCACCCGCCTCGCGGGCATCATCGTCGAGACCGAGGCCTACCTCGGCGTAGTCGACAAGGCAGCCCACTCCTACAACAACCGGCGCACCGCACGCACCGAGCCCATGTTCGGGCCTGGGGGCACGGCGTACGTCTACTTCACCTACGGCATGCACCACTGCATGAACGTCGCCGCGAGCACAGAGGGCGACCCCCAGGCCGTGCTGATCCGGGCTCTGGAGCCAACAGAAGGTTCTAGAACGATGCGCGCCATTCGCGCGAAGACCTCGAAAGCGGCAAACCCGAACGCGCTGCCCGAGCACCTGCTCTGCTCGGGCCCAGCGAGGCTCTGCCAGGCAATGGACATCGATAGGCGGTTCTCGGGAACCGATCTGACAGCATCTGACGAGCTCTGGATCGAAGAACGCACCCGATCGCGCGGCAGCGACGAACCAGATATCGGAAGAAGCGTACGGATCGGGATTGGGTACGCGGAGGAATGGGTACAAACGCCCCTTCGGTACTTTCTCCGCGGTTCCCGGTCCTTGAGCGGGCCGAAAGCCTTGAGCGTGTCAGGGCCGGCACTAGACTGACGGTACAGGGAGACCCGGTTCAAGGGCGGACAGCCGGCGAGCCGACTTCAGGAGTGTGCCGGACGACCCGGCGGATGTGTGAGCGATGAGCGAGATCCCGAGCATCAACTGGCAGCAGCTGGCGACCGAGGCCGGCGGGTTCAGCCCGCAGGTCTTCGAGTTCATCCGCGAAGGGCTCGAGCACACCTCCCGCATGATCCACGGCCCAGGTGCCGCCGGCGCGGACCCCGATGACGAGTCGCGCCACGTCTCCGGGGCCGACCTCTGCCTCGGGCTGAAGGACCTCGCGATCGAGCGCTACGGCCCGCTGGCCCGCACCGTGCTCGAGCACTGGAACGTGCACTCGACCGAGGACTTCGGACGCCTCGTGTTTGCGCTCATCGACGCCGGGATCCTCCGGAAGACCGATGAGGACAGCTACGAGGACTTCGTGGGGGTCTACGAGTTCGACGAGGCCTTCAGCGACGCCGAGCTGATCTGACTCGCACGCGGGCGGGGGCTCCAGCCTCCGGCTCGTCCGTCTGAAAGCCCGGTTCCCCGGTTCCCACTATCCTGTCGGCATGGCCGAGGGCGATCCCGTCGAATCCAAGAACCTGCTCGACAGGCATCTCTGGCAGATCCAGCCCCTGCGCGACATCGGCGTGATCGCGGGCGTGCTGTTCCTGTTCTGGCTCGGGTACGTGCTGAGCATCGTCACGGTGCCGCTGCTGCTGGCGATCGCGTTCGCGTACCTGTTCGAGCCCTTCGTGCAGTGGCTCGTGAAGCAGAACCTGTTCGGTCGGAGCGGTGCGGCGGCGTTCATCATCGGGATCATCGCGCTGGTCACGATCGTGCCTGTGGGCGTGGGCGGGACCTACGCGGTGATCCAGGGCGCCGATGTCGTGCTCGAGCTCCGCGACGACGCGCAGGCCTTCCGCGAGGCGATCAAGGAAGAGAACCGGGACAACGAGGCGGTCCGCAGCCTCGTCCGGGGCCAGCCGTGGGAGTGGCTTCTCGAATCGATCGACAAGGAGCGGGAGCGTCAGGACCGGCTCAAGGCGGCATACGAGGAGCAGGCCGCGGAGGCGGCGCTCCGTCAGCAGGAAGCGGAGGCAGCGGACGACGCGCTATCCGAACCCGCTCAAGAGACCGACGAGGCTCTGCAGCCGATCCCCCCGCCGGCCGAGGTCGATCGCGCTCCGGACACAGGTTCCGAGGCTGATCCCCAGTCTGGTACCGAGCTCCAGCCGGCTGATGGCCAGACCGAGTCCGACGAGAACGATGCCGGAACCGAAGCCGCACCGGAGGAGGACCCCGACGCCGAGGCGTTGGAACCGGTGCGGTCGGCAGAAGAGCTGCAGGAGCTCATCGCCAAGCTCGAGGAGCCCTCCGACATCGAGCGCACCGTGACGCTCGCGGTGGAGTTCATCGAGAACAACGCCTCGGCGATCTCGTCCCGCGTGGTGCGCACGGGCGCCGGCGCGTTCGAGTCGTTCATCGGCCTCGTCACCTCGCTCGGTCTCTTCGCCTTCACGATCTTCCTGACCTGCTTCTTTTTCTTCTTCGTCTGCACCAGCTACGGCAAGGTCCTGAAGTTCGGCGAGAGCCTGATCCCCGACAACAAGCGTGTGCTGACCGTGCACCTGCTCAAGCGGTTCGATCAAGCGGTGTCCGGGTTCATCCGCGGGCGGGTCACGATCGCGTTCATCCAGTCGATCGTGTTCACCATCGGATACTGGGCGGTCGGCGTGCCGGCGCCGCTGCTGCTCGGCGCGTGCGTCGCGATCCTGTCGATCGTGCCCTACGCCGCGCTCGTCGGAATCCCCATCTCGATCGTGCTGCTACAGCTCGAGGATCACACGGGTTTCCGGGGCGAGATCTGGTGGATCCTCGGCGCCCCGACCGCGTTCTACTTCATCGGGCAGGCGCTCGACGACTACGTCTGGACCCCGCTCATCCAGGGCAAGAGCACGGGCATGGATACGCCCACGATCCTCTTCGCGACGCTCGCGGGTGGTGCGCTGCTCGGGGTCTACGGCCTGCTGCTCGCGATCCCGCTCGCCGCCTGCATCAAGATCCTGCTCGAAGAGATCTTCTGGCCAAGGTTCAAGCAGTGGTCGCGAGGCGAGACGCCCGACTTCCTGCCCATCCCGAAGGAGTAGCGAGGATCGCTCGACGCGGCTTCTAGTCTTCGTCGCCGGGGCCATCATCCTCTGGCAGGTACCGCTCGGGCACGGGCAGCTCATCGCTCGCCTGCTGCCAGATCAGCGAGCGCACTTTCCACCCCTCGCCCGTCTTGACGAGCTGGATGCTGTTGATGCCCTCGACTGAGGTCTCCATGATGCCCCCGTCGTACGCTCCTTGATACGTGCTGAAGGCGTGGGCAATGTGCCCGTACACCTCAAGCACGCGGTGCGTCTCGCGCTCGGCGAAGCCCGTCTCCACGAGCCGCGGGCCGACGCGTTGCTTGTACTCGGCAGGCGTGAGGATCATCGAGCCGTTGTTGCCATCGGGTGTGCCGAAGTACGCCGCCATCCGCGCATCCTCGAGGAAGACCCGGTCGAACGTCTCCCAGTCGCGCTCCTGGCCCTTGGGGCCTGAGATGCACGCGTAGAGATCGGTCAGCAGCGCATCGATCGCGGCTTCGTCTTCGGCGACAACAACCGGTGCCGTCTCGACCAATATGCTGGTATCGCTCTCGCGTTCGAGCCTCGCGATACCCATGCCCGCCGCGACGCTCGCGATGCCGAGCACACACCCGATCGACAGACGGTCCATGGTCGTTCCCCTCACTTGTCTCAGGCCGGAATCAGCGGCGCTTCTTCTTCCGCTGCTTGAACCGCTTACCGCCAGCGGCGGCCTTGGTTGAGCCCTTGGTGTTGAAGCCGGGCATGCCCCCCAGCCCGGGCATCATGCCCCCCATGCCGTCGGCGCCCATCGCCTTGATCGCCTCGGCCTTGCCCGCGCCGCCCAGGTTGGCCATCTGCTTGCTCAGCTTGTTCACCGCGCCAAACTGCTTCACGAGCTGGCTCACCCGCGTCGTCTCGCTGCCCGAGCCCGCGGCGATCCGCTTGCGCCGGCTGTTGTCGATGACATCCGGCTTGCGGCGCTCCGCCGCGGTCATCGAGTTGATCGTCGCCTCGACGCGGTCCAGCTCCTTGTCGTCAATGTTCACGTCCTTGAGCGCCGACCCAACGCCAGGAAGCATGCCCAGCAGCTGCTTCATGGGCCCCATCCGGCGCAGCGTCTTGAGCTGCTTCAGGAAGTCGTCCATGCCCATCTCGCCCCGCGCCATCTTCTGACGCAGGCTCTCGGCCTCCTCCTCGCTGACCTCTTCCTGTGCCTTCTCGACCAAGCTGACCACGTCGCCCATGCCCAGGATCCGTCCGGCCATCCGCTCGGCATGGAAGGGCTCGATCGCGTCGAGCTTCTCGCCCGTGCCGATGAACCGTATCGGCGCGCCCGTGACCTCCTTGACGCTGAGCGCCGCCCCGCCCCGCGTGTCCGAGTCGAACTTGGTCAGGATCACGCCGTCGATCGAGAGCTGATCGTGGAACTCCTTGGCGCTGTTCACCGCGTCCTGCCCGGTCATCGCGTCGACGACCAGGAAGACCTGGTGGGGCTGGAGCGTCTTGTTCACACGGTTGAGCTCGTCCATCAGCTCCGCGTTGACATGCAGCCGCCCCGCGGTGTCGAGGATCAGCACGTCGGCGCCGCTCTTCTTGGCGTGCTTCAGCGCGTTCTGGCAGACCTTGACCGCGACGCCCACCGCCTTGCCGTACGCCGCGACCTTGTCGGGCTCGGCGTACACCTCGACCGAGCCGGCGCCGCTCACCTCGGCCTGCACCTGGGCGCCCACGGTCTGGAGCTGCTCGACCGCCGCGGGTCGTTGCAGATCCGCCGCGGCGAGCACGACGCTCTTGCCCTGCTTCTTCAGCGTCGCCGCGAGCTTGCCGCAGGTCGTGGTCTTGCCCGAGCCCTGGAGGCCCGACATCATCACGATCGTGGGCCCGGGGCTGACCTCCATGATGCCCGCGGGTTGGCCCTCGCCCCCAAGGAGCTCGACGAGCCGCTTGTGCACGATGCCGATGACTTCCTGCCCGGGCTTGAGGCTCTTGGTCACCTCCTGCCCGACCGCGTCCTCGAGCACGCGCTTGCAGAAGGACTTGGCGACGTCGTAGTGCACGTCGGCCTCGAGCAGCGCGTTCTCAACGTCCGCCATCGCCTCGCGGACGTTGGCCTCGCTGATCTCGGCGCGCCCGGACAGCTTCCGGAACACGCCGTTGAATCCGTCGGAGAGTCGTTCGAACATGAATTGTCGGCGCCGAGCGCCGTCCTGTCGCGAGAGGTGAGCCGAGCAACAGGGCTGTGACCGCAGCGTGTGAGCGTAGGCCGATCAGTCGGCCGGGCTCGGATCGCGCCCCGGGTCGCCGCCCGTACCGGTGAAGAACCGGTTGGAGCCCGAGTCGACAATCACGCGACCGAGTTCGTCGTCGACCACCTCGTAGCCCAACTCCTCGAGCGTGTGCCGGTCGGCTCGCCCGTCGAGCCACGCGACCAGCACGCGCCCCGAGTGGAAGTTCCCCCCGGGCACAGGCCCGCTGCGATGGCCCCACTCGGTGGCGCCGTTGTTGGCGGTGTCGAGCCTGGGCGGGTCGAGGGTGTATGCGTGTTCGCGGAACCCCTGGTCGATCCGCAGCGACTGGCTTCCTGAGCTCGTCGCCAGCCCGACAGTCATCGCCGGCACATAGACCCGGCTCGCGCTCACCGGGTAGTTCGAATAGGGCGAGTCGCCCGAGCCCGTCCGCGCATTGCCGAGGTAGTGGTAGTTGTAGCCATACGACCCGTTGCGCAGGGCCTGGATCTCGCCGGTCTGCTGCGAGCGGAAGTCCTGGAGCCTATGCGTCGGATCCAGGAAGACCGTGTTGTCGATCCGGGGGATGTCGTTGGTGGTCTCGAAGATCTGCCGCTCCTCCGCGTCGCGTGGCTGGTAAGGGGCACCTCCGACGTAGTCGCTCAGCAGCCAGTGCCAGCGAGCCCGCTCTCGGCCGGTCGGGGCGTGCGTGCCCTCGGGCATGCGGTGGGGGGGCAGGACACCATCGCCGTCGTCGACGTACATCTGGAGGCCCTGGACAAGCGAGCGCAGGTTGACCTGGCTCTTGACAGCCCGTGCGGAGTTCCTTGCGCTGCTCAAGGCAGGCAGCAGGATGCCGATCAGCAGCGCAATGATCGCGATGACCACGAGGAGTTCGATCAGCGTGAAAGCGCGGAGTCGGCGTCGCATCCCGTGGTCTGTACCGTGATCGTGCGTGCGTGGTTTCACCGATCTTTCCGGATCCAGTCCGAGAGTCGCGTCCGGTCCCAGGTATTGACGCACCCCTCGCCCGACAGCCCCCCTCGACGGGCGGTCGCCACCCCGAATCGGAGGTTGTCGAAGTCGTCCGGCGCGTGCACGTCGCAGTCGATCGCGATGAGCGCCCCGCCTTCCACGGCCGCTCGCACGTGCGTGTCCCGCAGGTCGAGCCTCATCCAGTGGCTGTTGATCTCGAGAGCGACGCCGTGCTCCCGCGCCGCCCCGATGAGCTCGTCCATCGCCAGCTCCAGCCCGGGCCTGCGGTTGATCAGCCGACCCGTCGGGTGCCCGATGACGTGTACGAGCGGGTGCTCGATGGCGCGCAGCAGCCGCCTTGTCGCGGTCGGACCGTCCTGCGTCAACGCCGCGTGGGGGCTGGCGACGACCACGTCGAGCTGGGCGAGCACGTCGTCGTAGTCGAGCGAGCCGTCGGCTAGGATGTCGACCTCGGACCCGCACAGGATCGCGATCGCGTCGCCGAACCGCTCGCGGGCGTCCTCGATCTGTACGCGCTGCTCGCGGAGACGCTCGACGCTCAGCCCGTTTGCCTGCACGCTCGACCGGCTGTGATCGGTCACCGCGATCGTGTGAAAGCCGCGATCGATCGCCCCTTGCACCAGCTCATCGAGCTCCATGCGTCCGTCCGACGCGGTTGTGTGCGCGTGCAGCTCGCTCTTGATGTCATCGATAGCGATGAGCGAAGGCGCCTCATCAAGCCCAAGCTCGCCCGCGTCCTCGCGCAACTCGGCCGCCAGCCAGGGCAGCCCCAGCTCCGCGTACACGTCGGCTTCCTCGGCGCTCGCGACCGGCGCAACCCCCCGCGATTGCGGCGCCGCTTCTCCGTCATCCTTGAACAGCCCGTACTCGTTGAGCGTCAAGCCCTGTTTGATCGCTCGCTCGCGCAGGCGCACGTTGTGGTCCTTCGAACCCGTGAAGTACATGAGCGCCGCGCCGAAGCTCCGCTCGGGCACGAGCCGGAGATCCACACCCACCGCTCCGTCGTTCAGGTCCCGTGCGATGTTCCAGCGCCCCGTGTCCGCCGAGATCTTCAGCCGGACCGAGCACTTCGTCTCGCCCCGGGCGATGACATCGGTCACGCCCTCCATCGTGCAGAACGCCTCGCGCACCGCCTCCTCGTCGTCGGAGACCACAAGTACATCCAGATCCCCGATCGTCTCCCGCCCACGGCGCAGCGAGCCCGCGGCCTCGACCTGCTTCACACCCTTGACCGCCCTCATCGCCTCGACGATGCGCTGCGCGACGGGCCACGCGATGCCGATCGGAAGCCTCGCGGACGACTTGGCCGCGAACGAGAGCGCCTTGGAGATGTTGTCGACCGTCTTCTGACCCATGCGGGGCAGGCCCAGGATGCTGCCGTCGTCGATCACGCGTTTCAGGTCATCACGGCTGGTCACGCCCAGTTCGTTCCACAGCTGGCGGACGGTCTTGGGCCCGAGCCCCTGGATCTCCATGACCTCGAGCAGGCCCTGGGGGATCTCGCTCAGCAGCTCGTCGAGTTCGCCGATGGTCCCGGTGTCGCGCAGCTCATGGACCTTCTCGGCGACTCCCTTGCCCACGCCATCGATCGCGGTCAGCTCGCCGGTGTCGAGCTCAGAGACGTCCCGCGTCTCTTTTTCGATCGAGCGTGCCGCCTTTGCGAACGCGTTCACACGGAAACGGTTCGCCCCGGTGAGTTCGAGCAGCCGGGCGATCGTGTCGAGGCGTTCGGCGAGATCGGCGTTGAAGGACATGGCTGATGCTACCGATCAGACGTTGTCGCTTCCGACGATGCCATCATCGTCGTGCAACGCAAACTCACCGTGGATCTGACGCTCGACCGCCCGGACGACGCTCTCTCGTTCGTGGTCGGGCACGATCTTCAGAGCCACCAGCCACCGCCGCGCGAGCTCGGGGCCCGCGGAGCGGCAACTCAATCAGCATCCTGACGTGATCGCTTGGAGAGAGAGCGTCCGACTCGCTCGGAGGATTCGTGATGGGATCCCGATTGGTCACCGTCGCTCGCTCTCGCCGCGGCCGAGCTCAGCTGTGTCTCAAGCTGCTGGATGAACAGCTCCAGCCGCTCGACCCGCTCGGTCAGGCGATCGAGAGTAGCGGCGATCGCGGCCAGCAGTTCTGCCGGATCCGCTTCGGCCAGGTGGTGGGCCCGGACGTCGTCCCGGCGCATCGGGCCCTCACCCGTCAGCAGCCATTGCGGGTTGATGCGCAGCTGCGAGCAGACCGAAGACACGAACTCCACGCTGGGCGACTGCCCCTGCATGTAACGCCGAACAGTCTCCGGGTGGATCCCTGTCGCCCGCGAGATCCAGCGGTACGTCTTGCCTTCCAGGGCTGCCTCAAGCCTGCGGTGCATGGGCTTGAGCTCGAGCGATTTGTCCTGTCCCACACGAGCCTCCCTTCCGGGTTCCCAGGCGGAACCAAGTCGAGAGTATACCGACCCGGAATCGAACGTTACCCTACATCGCCAAGCCCGATCCACGTCCCGTGAGTCTTCAGGACGCGTCGGCGGAGGATTTGTTCGTTCGGGTTGCTCAGCGTGGGGGAGTGATTAACCCAATCTTGTGCGTCTCGTCGAGCCAAGATCAGGAGGTCCGTGTCCTTCGCGAGATCGGCGACTCGGAACGGCGGAATTCCAGATTGGCGAGCCCCGAAAATCTCGCCCGGGCCGCGGAGCTCGAAATCACGCTCGGCGATGCGGAATCCGTCGCGAGATTCCGTCAGCACACGCAGCCGCTCGGCACCGTCGGGCGTCTTCGGGTCAGAAACGAGGCAGCACCACGAGGGCTTGCTCCCCCTCCCAACGCGTCCCCGAAGCTGGTGCAATTGAGCCAGCCCAAAGCGGTCGGCCTGCTCGACCACCATCACCGTCGCGTTCGGCACGTCCACGCCCACCTCGATCACCGTCGTCGCGACCAGCACGTCGATCAGCCCGCGGCGGAAGCGCTCCATGATGTGCTCGCGCGTCGCCCGCTTGAGGCGTCCGTGCACGGTCGCGATCCGCACGCCGTCCAGCAGGCGCGTCTCCAACTCGTGCGTGATCTCGCGCACGCCGACGAGCCCGATCTCGTCGTTCGCGTCGATCGCGGGCACAACGACGTACGCCTGATCACCCGCCTCGATCGCCGACCGCACGCGCGCGTACACCTCGCCCCGGTCATCGGGCGTCGCGGTCGCCGTCTCGATCGGCTGACGCCCGGGCGGGAGCTGGTCGATCGTCGAGACGTCCAGGTCGCCGAAGAGCGTCAGCGATAGCGTCCGCGGGATCGGCGTCGCGGTCATGACCACCACGTGCGGTGTCAGGCCCTCGCCGTCCTGGCCTCCGCTCTCCCCCTTGGACCTCAAGAGCGACCGCTGGTGCACGCCGAAGCGGTGCTGCTCGTCGATGATCGCGACCGCCAGGCTCTTGAAGACCACCGACTCAGTCAGCAGCGCGTGCGTGCCGATGAGCAGATCGATCTCGCCCGAGGCAAGCCCGCGCAGAATCGAGGCCCGGTCCGCGTCGCTCGCAGCACCGGTCAGCAGCTCGACCCGCGGCCCGTCGCCTCCCAGCGTGCTCGAGATCGACTCGAAGTGCTGCTCAGCCAGGATCTCGGTCGGGGCCATCATCGCGGCCTGATGGCCCGACTCCACCGCGAGCAGCATCGCGTAGAGCGCGACCATGGTCTTGCCGCTGCCCACGTCGCCCTGGATCATGCGGTTTGTTGGCACGTCTCGCGTGAGGTCATCGGTCAGCTCGCCGACCACGCGGCTCTGGGCCTTGGTCAGCTCGAAGGGCAGCCGGTCGCGGATCCGTCGGTGTACGGCATCGCTCGACCGGAGCGCGGGGGCACGCTGGGTGTCGCGGAGGTGGTGCCGCTTCATCGCGACGCCCAGTTGCATGAGCAGCAGCTCGTCGTAGGCGAGCCGGCGTCGGCTGGCGGCAACCTCATCTTCATCCGACGGCGCATGCTGCGCGCGATACGCCTCGCGCAGCTCCGGCAGATTGCGTTCCTTGCGCAGTGCTTCGGGCAGGTGATCGTCGATCAAAGGCAGGGCGATCGGCAGGATGCGCTGCACCGCCAGCTCGATCGCTCTGCTCGAGACCCGCTCGCTCGCTGGGTACACGGGGCGAAGCCTGGCTTCGACCTCGGCCGAGCCCTCGTCGTCCGGGTCGATGACCTCGAAGCGCGGGTTGGCGATCTGGATGCCGCTCTTGAACCGCTTCGCCTTGCCCTGCACCCGGATGTGTTCCCCCGGGTGCAGCTTGCCTCGCAGGTAGGGGGCGTTGAACCAGACGAGGTCGAGCCGCCCGGTCCCGTCGTGCAGCACAGCTTCGAAGCGGGCGCGTTTGCCGAACCCCGCGAGGCGGCAGGCCGTGATCTCGCCCCGTGCGGACACGGTCGTCTCGGGCTCGAGCTCGGCGATCGGGGCCTCGGGCTCCTCGCGCTCGTGGCGGTGGGGCAGGTGGGCGACGAGCTGACCCACCGCGCGCAGGCCGAGCGTCGACAGGTCGCGCGCCAGACGCTCGGAGATGCCAGGCACGTCGACCAGCGGGGATGTCAGCTCCAGATCGCCCTCGGGCATGTGGGCAGGTTACGCCGGGTCCTCGGGCTCGCCGCCGGGTGAGCCTTCGGGCTTCTGGCGCGCGGGGTCGATCTCGCGCAGGTAGGCCCAGCTGTAGATGCCCGTGGAGTGTCCGTCGGAGAAGCGGATCCGGATCGCGTAGTTGCCGACCAGTTCTGCTCCGGTCGCGACGACCGTGCCGCCCGAGGGCGCGTCGGGGAGCACGGTCAGCGGGTTCTTGGCGATCTCCTCGCGGAGCTGGCGCATGTCCGCCGAGGGGCTCATCCTGCGGAGGTACTCGATCGAGTAGTAGCTCGCGGTGCCGTCGTGCCACTCCACGGTCAGGCCGCGGTCCTTCTTGAGGTCGATGCTTGCGGGCTGGAGGCTCTGCATGTCATGTGCACGATACGTCGGGCGTAGGCTCGGGCATGGCGAACGAGCGGTACATCGACAGGCAACTGGGCCGGATCGAGGCGGTGGGGGCGCCGGTGTGCATCGGGCTCGACCCGGTGGTGGCCAGGCTGCCCGCCTGGGCGACGGGTGAGAGCGACGCCCATCGGGTGAGCGCCTTCTGCCGGGGCGTCATCGACCGCACCGCCGAGTTCGCCGCGGCGTTCAAGCCTCAGTCCGCGTGCTTCGAGCGATTCGGCTCGGCCGGCTTCGGAGCGCTGGAAGAGACTGTTGCCCACGCCCGGGCCGCGGGCGTGCCAGTGATCTACGACGCCAAACGGGGCGATATCGGCTCGACAGCCGAGCACTACGCGGCTGCCGCGGTCCGCCTCGGGGTCGATGCGATCACTGTGAACGCCTACATGGGGCCCAGCACGATCGAACCATATCTGGAGGCGGGCCTCGGCGTCTTCGCACTCGTCCGGACCAGCAACCCCGATAGCGACCGGGTGCAGTCAGTCGAGATCGACGGTCACCTCACCGTTGCGGAGCATGTCGCGCGGGTCATCTACGAGGCAGGAGACAAACACCGTAACGGGGGCCGCATGAGCAACCTGGGTGCGGTGGTCGGGCTCACGAAGTTCCGCGAGGCGTTCAGCCTCCGCCGGCTGATGCCTTGGCAGATGTTCCTCGTGCCCGGGTACGGCGCACAGGGGGGATCCCTGGACGATCTCGGCATGGTGTTGTGGGATTCCGCAGGTCCGGGCAAGGGCGTGCTCGTGAACGCGAGCCGCTCGATCATCTACAGCGATGACATCGCCGACGCTGCGCGCCGTATGCACGAGGATCTCAGACGAGTCGTGGGCTAGCGGCGGCGCCGGGCCGCGACCGCACCGCCCAGCCCGAGCATCACCACAGATGCCGGAGCGGGGATGAAGAACGCCGAGCCCGAGTACGAACCCTCGGACTGCCACTTCTCGCTCGGCAGGAAGGTCTGGGCATCGAGATCGACGCCCGGCGCGGTGCCGTTTGCGGTGAATGAGAGCAGGTTGGTCAGGGTGAACGACGCGTCGGTGTTGTCCTGGGTCGAGGCACCCTGGAACAGGCTGTAGGCGGGGTAGCTCTCACGCTGCCAGGTGTAGGTCACCGTGCTGCCCGAGTCGCTGCTGGCCTGGATCGTCGCGGAGCTGCCCCAACTGTTAGAGTCGCCCAGCGCGGTGAACAGCCCGTTCTCGATGTCGACTCTCATCGTGCGGACCGCATCGAACCGGAACGAACCATCGAGGCGGTAGGTGTGCAGGGTCTGCCCGGTGCCGAGCAGGATCGACGAGTCGTGGGTCAGCTGAAAGTCTGCGTAGAAGCGTGTGTCGTCGAACGAGAGCGTTGGCAGAGGCCCGTTCGCGTCGTCAACGAGCAGCCCCAGCGGGTTGCGGAGCGTGTCGACCACGCCGTTGCCCGAGTCACCCCGGAACGTCGGGCCGTCGCTGTTGACGTCGGATGCAAAGCTGAAGGTAACGCTTGGTTCAGCGGCAGCTCCCGCCGCAACAACTACAGATAGACCGATCGCGCACGAACGCATAGAACCCCTCCGGGTTGGGTACAGCCGACTCGGTTCCCCGCACGCGCAGCGCGTGCGTCGGGACGGCCCCACGAGTCCACCCTGTCAAGATGCCGCGGGTCTGCGGCTTGGCCAGCGGGATTCTGAAATTTTCGGTGTGCCCATCTGGGCGCGGGCTACATCGGCTTCTGCTCGATGGTCACGTCGTAGACGTTCAGGAGCTTCTCCTTGTCGAAGATCATCTCCTGACGCGATCGACCGACGACGTCGTAGACCGGGGTGAGCTCGATGGCGTCGACCGGGCAGGCCTCTTCGCACATGCCGCAGAAGATGCAGCGCAGCTCGTCGATCTCGAACTTCTTGGGGTACTTCTCGCGGTCGTCCCACGGGCTCTCGGCGGCCTCGATGTGGATGCAGTTGGCGGGGCACAGCGTCGGGCACATCATGCAGGCGACGCACTTGACCCGTCCGTCTTCGTCGCGGTTGAGGCGGTGCACGCCCCGGAAGTTGCGGATCTCCATGCCCCCGTCTTCGGGGTGATAGTCCTCGCGCCGCTCCTCCGGGTACTGGATGGTCCGGCTGGTCTTGCCCTGACCGAAGCTGGTGAAGAAGTGCCGGAACGTCGTGCCGAAGCCCCGGAAGATCTCGGGGAGGAAGGCGGACTCGAGCCTGTTGAGCTCGGGGACGTCGATCCGGATGATGTCGTCGTCGCGGATGGGCATGGGGCCCAGTATAGGAACACCCCGCACCGCGTTCCGGGCCCTCAACCGGGCATCGGACGCCCAGATCCGGCGTGCATTTGCATCGGGCGGTCGGGGTGGCGAAGATACACCGATGGCCAAGCGTCGGAATTCACCCGCGTTGTTCGAGTTGCTGCGTGACCAGTCCGGGAGCACGTCGGCGGTCGGATTGCGCCCGGAGTCCGACGCGAAGCCCCTGGAGCCCGTAGCCGTGGTCGCCCCGTCGCCAGCGGCGAAGCCCAAGGCCTCCGTTGCGATGCCCCCGCCCACGTCCGTGCCGGCCCCGGCGACCGAGCCCGCTCGCGAGCCCAAACCGCTGAGCGATGCGCCGGCGATGGAGATCTCGACACCCAGGTACGTTGCCGAGCCCGTGCGACCCGAGCCGGGTGAGCCCGAGATGCCCGACCTGTCGGGCCTTGAGCCCGAGCCTGTGGTCTCGCGGTCTGAAGAGGGGCGGGTGAGCTTCTCGCTCTCCGTGAGCACCCTCGCGGGGATCATCGGCGCGGCGCTCGTCGCCCTAGTGGTCTTCGGAGCGTCGCTCTACTCGCTCGGCGGGCGCGACTCCAAAGAGGAGCTCCAGCCCATCCTGGGCGACCAGGCGAACCGGGCGCTCGAGGCTTCCGACCCGCCGCCACTCCGTGAGCCGCCTCCTCCCGCCTCGCGGGACACGGGCGATCGGGAGCCGATCCGAGACGCCAACGTCGTGCTCGCACCCGAGGCAGAGGACCCCACGCCCGTCCCGCTCGATCCACCCGCCGAATCCAGCGGTGATGCCTCGGAGACCGCTGCCGCTGAAACCACCGCCAAGCCCGATAGCCCGGCGAACGTCGACACCCGCCAGGCCGGTCTGAACTACATGTACACCTCAAGGACCTTCGACCGCGACGAGGCCGTGCGTGCGCAGCAGTTCCTGTTCGACAACGACATCGATTCGATCGTCGAGGAACTGGTGCGCGAGTCGGACGGCCAGAAGGCCTACCGGATCTGGACACTGGTGGGCATCCCGGGGCAGGGGTTCAACACGAGCCGAGAGAAATTCGAGCACGAGCGGGCTATCTTTGACCTCGGCAATGCGTGGCTGACCGAACACGGTGGAAGGCTCGATTTCAGCCGCCCGGGCCAAATCGGTTGGATCAAGTACGGTGGATGAACGGGTCTTCGCTGACCCATGCGACGACGGGATAGACGCCATGAGCCTGAGCCGAAGCCTGAAGACGAGCGGCAACCTGTCCGGCAAGCGGTCCGTGATGACCCGCGCCGAGCGCGTCGAGAAGCTCAAGAGCGACAAGAAGTTCGACGCCAAGACCGACACCCCGCTCGGCTTGCCCAAGACGCACGTCGTCGAGAAGTAACACTTCTCGCCCAGTTCCGATCACGAGGACAGACCGATGGACACCGCCCGGCTCATCTGTGATCGCGGGCGCGCGATCGATACGTCGGGCATCCGCAAAGTCTTTCAGCTCGCGGCGACGCTGAAGGACCCGATCAACCTCTCGATCGGCCAGCCCGACTTCCCCGTGCCCGACCCGATCAAGCGGGCTGCGATCGAGGCGATCGAGCGGGACCGCAACGGGTACACCGCGAGTCAGGGCATCCCGCAGC
The DNA here is from genome assembly GCA_028284805.1 of Phycisphaerales bacterium. Lineage (GTDB taxonomy): Bacteria > Planctomycetota > Phycisphaerae > Phycisphaerales > UBA1924 > JANQQZ01. Next base: position 4,627 of record JANQQZ010000034.1, on the reverse strand, counting down.
TGATCGAGCGCGTGAACGCCGAGCTCGAGAAGGACCTGGGCTGGGACACCACGAGCGACGCGCAGGGCACGCTGATCACCAGCGGCACCGCGGGCGCGCTCATGCTGCTCTTCCTCACGCTCATGGGTCCGGGCGACGAGGCGATCATCCCCGACCCGTACTTCGTGATGTACCCGCACCTGGCGACGATCGCGGGCGGCAACGCGGTGCGGTGCGATACCTACCCCGACTTCCGCATGACCGCCGAGCGCGTCGAGCCTCTGCTCACAGAGCGGACGAAGTTCGTGCTGTTCAACTCGCCCAACAACCCGAGCGGCGTGGTCTCTCCCAAGGACGACTGCCGCGAGTTGCTCGAGCTCTGCCGATCACGAGGCGTACTGCTGGTCTCCGACGAGATCTACGACGAGTTCACCTTCTCCGATGGCATGACCGACGTCTCGGCGAAGGACTCGGCCGAGCCCCGCTGCCCGAGCCCAGCACGGTTCGACGGCGCGCAGGACAACGTGCTGGTCATCCGCGGGTTCGGCAAGACCTACGGATGCACGGGTTGGCGCATGGGCTACGCATCAGGCCCTCACCCCGTCGTCGAGGCGATGCAGCGCATCCAGGGCTATTCGTTCGTGTGCGCGCCATCGATCGCGCAGTGGGGGGCGCTCGCCGCGATGGAGGTCGACATGGTCGACACGGTGTCGGCCTACGCCGCCCGTCGGGACAGGGTGCACGCCCGGCTGAGGGAGGTCACCGAGGTTGCCTACCCCCAGGGTGCGTTCTACGCCTTCCCAAAGGTCCCCGAACCGCTCGGGCTGACGGGCACGGAGCTCGTGAACCGCTGCATCGAGCGCAACCTGCTCGTGATCCCGGGCGGGGCCTTCAGCGACCGCGACACGCATATCCGTCTGAGCTTCGCGGCACCCGAGGCCAAGCTTGAAACGGGCCTGGACATCCTGTGCGAGCTGATGTCGGGCTGAGCGCATCTGTCAGACGCGCAGCTCGATGCCCGCAAAGGGCCCGCCCAGCGTGAGGTCGAGCTCGACATCGAACCCCTCGCTCTCCGCGGCCATCACGCGGTAGCCCGCGAAGATGCCCGCGTTGCGGATGAAGTCCCAGCCGACCTCGAGCGAGCCGTCGAGCACGCTGCCGTACTGGCCCAGGTAGAGCCCGGCGATCCGCCCCTGCACGAAGAAGTTGGGGCCGAGATCCGCCCGTGCGCCCGCCGCGAGCACGGGGATCGGAAGGAACAGCGATTCGTTCTCCGACTGGACGCTGCCTCCGACGGTACCCGTGATGTCGGCCTCGACGTCGAACATGCGCACGCCGCCGCCCAGGTGGATCTTGAAGACGCTGAGCTCGACGAGCTCGTAGAGCACGTTGACCTCGTAGATCGTGTAGTTGGTCTCGGTCGCGACATTGCCCGTGTACGTCGTCCCATCGAAGCTGATCGATTCGGTGGTGGTCCCGTCGTAGGTGTAGCTTCCCAGGAAGCCGGCCTCGATGGTGACGTCGATCGCGGGGATCGCGACGGAGATCGAGCCGATGGGCGAGACATCAGAGCTGTCCTGGTTGAGGGTGTCCTCGAGGTCGAGGATGCTCGCGCCGCCGCCGGAGTCATCGCCGATCCGGACGGTGCCCGACTGGAAGAGGATCCACCCGCCGCCGCGGACCTTGAGGAAGGTGTCGTCGGCGACGCTGGGTGAGCCGAGTATCTGCGGCGCCGGAGTGCCGACCGCGACGGGCGCGAGCGGTGCGAGGATGCCCCGGGGCGGCTCGGTGCTGGCGAGCGCGGGGCTGGCCGCGGCGACGCAGGCGGTGACGGCGAGGGTCTTCATGGCTGGCTCCTTCGGGGCTGCTCATTCTGATCGGCGATCGAGCACGCCCCGCGAGAGTCTTCCCCTCTCGGGCGCGCTGCCTCTAGATCAGCCCGCTCAGGCGTGCCGCAGCGATGAGCAGCACGGTGTCGACCACGATCTTCACCAGCAGTCTGGGCAGCTTGTGCACGAGTGAGGACCCGATGAGCGAGCCCACGACAGCCGCGGGGCCCATGAGCCCGGCGAGCCGGACGGCCTCGACCCAGGGCAGCCCGTGCCCGCCCAGGGTCGCGATCTTGAGCGTCGCCCCGATGGGCGCCATGAGGCACATCGCTGCCGAGCTGGCGGCGATCGCGGCGCGGACGCGCAGGCGCGCGACGGCGCGGAGGGTGGCGACCATGATCACGCCGCCCCCGATCCCGAGCAGCCCCGCGAGCACGCCCGTGAACGCACCGGTGCCCGCGAGCGCGAAGGCGTGCCGCTGGGCGAGTGTGTCGTCGGGCGCGCTCTCGTCGGGCTTGCCCAGCCTTCCGCCCAGCTCGCCCACGATCACGAACACCACGATCATCGCCGCGAGCAGGTTGATCAGGACCCCGGGCTCAACGCGGTTGGAGAGCAGCACCCCGAGCACCATCGCGACCGCCGCTGGCGGCAGCAGGCGTGCGACGACGGGCATGCGGATCGCGCCCGCCTTGCTGTGCCGCCAGGTCGCGGGCACCGCGACGAGGAAGTTCACCGCGAGCGCCGCGGCCATATAGGTGTGCTGCTCGATGCGGGAGGGGTCCGCGAACCCGATGATGAGCGCGAGCCCGGGGAGCATGACCACCGATCCGCCCAGCCCAGTCAGCCCGCCCACGAGACCGGCGGCGAGGCCTATGCCTGCGACGGCGATCGATTCGGTCAGCGGTTCCACGCGGCGAGGGTACGTCGGTCAGCGGATGGAGGAGCGACCGATCGGGTTGGCGCTGCCGATGCGGCGGGCGACCTGTGTCGGGGGCTCGTCGTCCTCGGCCTGGGCCGCGAGCTCGTCGAAGACCTTGAGCGTGCCCGCGTGCGCCCACCGGATGTGGCTGAGCATCAACTCGCGGGCCTCCTCGGCCTCGCCCCGCTGGACGGCGCGGAGGATGACGTCGTGGTCGGTGAAGATCTTGCTCACGTGCTCGGCGGTCAGGGGCCTGGGTCGGCAGCCGGTCGCGTGGATCAGCAGGCGCGTGTCCGCGATGATCTTGACGACACGACGGTTGCCCGCGGCGCGGAGGATCGCGGCGTGGAAGTCGCGGTCCATCCGCTCGAGCTGGTCGTACGCGGTCTCGGTGATGGTCTCGTTGGTCGTGCCGTGCTGCGTGCGGAGAAAGTCCATCATGCGGTCGCACGCGGCGCGGGCGTCGTCGAGGTCGGGACGGTCCTTGTGACTCGCCAGCGCGTAGACGGCTTCGCACTCGAGCCACTCGCGCACCTGGAAGGCCTCGTCGAGCCCCTCGCGCGTGGGGCTGGTGACGAACGCGCCGTACCCCGGGATCTGCTCGAGCACACCCTCGGCGCGGAGCTGCCCGATCGCCTCGCGCACCGGGCTCCGACTGACGCCAGTCGCCTTGGCGACCGTCAGCTCGCACACACGGCTCCCCGAGCGCAGCTCTCCGGTGAGCAGCTGCTCGCACAGGTAGTCGTAGACGACCTTTCGCAGTCCCTTGGACACGGCCGAGCCTCCCGCGTCGATCGGCAGAAACCGACCGCAACAGTTCCAACGATAGTCGAGCCGTCGACGGATGCGCCCGACCGTGCGTGGGAATTCGACTCGCAGGTCCGATCAGATGACCATGGCACCAATCAGGACCAGAACGCCCACGGCACCGCAGGCGATCGCGATCCGGGTCATCCGCTTCAGCTCCAGGGATCGGGCGTGGAGCTGGGCCTCGAGGTTCTCAGAACGGATCCGCATGGAGGTGAGCCGGTTGACCAGATTGCCGAACTGCTCGTTCCGCTTCGACGAGCGTCGTCTGGCGCGCCGGACGATCGCCGCGGCCCGCTCGAGGGATCGCTCGGCGGCCTCGGCCCGATCGCGAGCTCGGTCGGCCCGGTCGTCGGCGCGGTCCATCTGCTCGCGCATGTACGACAGCTCGGTGGTCCGGGCGTCGAGATCGTCGCGGAGCGCGATGAGCTGGTCCATGTCGGCCAATGGTTTCGCCGGTGCAGGCTGAGCAGGGGCGGGCAGGACAGGATCTGCGGACTGCAGCATCTCCGCGATCTGCCGGTCGCGGTCGGCGAGCCGCTGGGTCAGATCGGCGATCTCGCGCCGCACCGCTGCGACCTCGGCTGCCTGCGCGGCGCGCTGAGCCGACGCCTCTTCACGCTCCTCGTTTGCTTCGGCAAGCCGAGTCTCGGACTCGGCGAGACGCTCGCGGGCCTCGCGCAGTCGCTGCTCGGCGTCGGCTAGGCCGGAACCCCGTTCGGCGAGCTGATCGCGCGTTGCAGCCAGATCGGCGGTAAGCGACTCGATGCGCTCGACGCGATCGTCGTTCGCTTGCTCGAGCTCTTCCAGCTCCGCCTTGGCATCGTCGAGCTTCGCGGCCAGCTGTTCGGCGCGCTCCGATTGCTGGGTGAGCGTGTCCTGCGCTGCGCCCAGCTCCCCCGTCAGCGTCCCGATCCGCTGCTGCGCCTCGCGAGCCGCGGCGTCCATGGCGTTCCCGAGCGACTCGATGCGTTCCCGGGCCGCTTCCAGGTCGTCGCGCGCTGTGTTCCGCTCGTTGGTCGTCTCGTTCAGCCGCGTGTCGAGTTCGGAGGCGTGCTCGCGCGCTGCCTCGACTTCGCGGTTCAGCGCGGTG
>JANQQZ010000026.1 GCA_028284805.1 Phycisphaerales bacterium | reverse complement strand
AGCCAAGTCCGAGGCGCTCGTCGTGGAGCAAACCTCCGAGCGATCGGTCCAGGCCGCGCTCGACGCTGTCGCGGTCGGCGAGCGCCGGATCGCGGTGCTCGGCGCGAGCGTGCAGGCCGCGGAGGCGCGGCTCGCTCGCGCGGAAGCCAACCTTGAAGCGGCGACGGTGCGCGCTCCGCAGGACGGCGCCATCGTCCGGCGCATGATCCAGCCCGGTGCCGCTGTGACGGTGGGCCAGACGATGCTCTCGATGTGGCTCGGCGAGCAGGTCTGGGTCGAGGCGTGGGTCGACGAGCAGGACCTCGAGCACATCCGGCTCGGCGAGCCTGCGGCTGTGACGTTCCGGTCGTTCCCAGGGGTTCAGCACCTCGGTACGGTCGAGGCCATCGGTATGGCGACGGATCTCGAGATCCCGCTCTCGGAGGTGCCTCATCCGCGCAACGCCAGGATGAGCAACGCGCCGACCGTTGGTGTGCGGATCGAGCTCACCGATCCGCCCACGTTCCTCGTGCCGGGGCTCTCGGCGGTCGTCGCGATCGAGAAGTAGCAGGGGCGCACCGATGGCCGCCAGATCGACACCCGCGGCGCCCCTGTTCCCCGACCCGCCTCCCGGTGGGGCGCGGCTGATCCGTCGGAAGGGACACATCGGGCCGGTCACACTCGCGGTGCTCGTCGCCCTCGGGCTCTTGCCGCTGCTCCTTGCCGCGTCCCGTGTGATGGCGCTTCCCTGGGACGGCTCGCACCTTGTGCACGGGCTCGGCGTGTTCCGTGATCTCGGCGACTTCCTGAATCACCATCTCACGCTCGACTGGATGCCCGCTGAAGCCCGCCCGAAGATCCTGTACCTGCTCCTGATCCCGACGGGCGCCGTAATGGTCGCGTTCATGCGTCTGACGCTCGGCGTGCGGGTCCTCGGTGTGCGCGCGATCCTGCTCGCGATCGGCTTCCGGTCGATCGGTGTGGTCCCGAGTCTCTCGCTGCTGGCGGTGATCATCGTTGCCGTTGTTGTCTTCCGTCCGTGGACGCGCCGGATCCGGTTGCCGCTGTATGGTCGCATCTCGGCTACGCTGTGCCTCGCCGCGATGATCATGGTGGGTGCGCTGCTCGTGGCGCCGACGCTGCGGTCCGAGGCGGTTTGGAGCGTCGCGTTCTTCCCGGCCATCATCATGGCCATGATCGGCGAGGCGGTCGCGAAGACGCTCGAGAGCGACGACACCGTGATGGCGGCCTGGCGCGTCGCCTGGACGATCGTGCTCGGGTTGGCGATCGCTGCCGTGGATGTTCCGATCTCGCGGTTCACGTTCCAGTACCCCGAGGTCATTCTGTCGTATCTCGTGCTGATCGTGCTGATCGCCGAGTTCCTGGATCTGCGTCTGCTCGAGCCCTGGCCTGCGAGGCTGTCGGGCTACATCGCTGGGCACCGGTCGTGGTTCCACCCGCGTCCACGGGTCGCTGTCGTCCGCAACCGCGATCCGAGCAACGTCATCTCCCACATCGGGCGCCCGATGCCCGAGGCGTACCGAGCCCGCTCGGTGCAGCCTTACGCCGACGCGCTGCGTGAGCAGGGCTACGAGGTGAAGGTGATCGAGGGCGATCGGGCGATGCTCAAGACGCTGAGCGGCTTTCTGCCGCCGAGACACACCGACGGGGCGCCGGGCGGCATCGTGCTGAATCTGGCGACCGGGACACAGGGCGACGGGCGATTCGTGCAGGTCCCCGCGATGCTGGAACTCGCCGGCATCCCGTACACCGGCCCGGGGCCTCACCAGCATGCCCTCCTCGGCGACCGCCTCGCCCTGATGGCGATGCTCGACAAGGCGGGCATCCCTGTTCCGGCGCACGCGCAGATCCGCAGCGCGAAGCGGATCCCGGATCTGAGCTACCCGGTCTCGGCCTGGCCGCGCCACGAGCCGGACGCGAGGCGCGCGATCTCGCGGGACCGCGCCGCTCTCGCGAGCACTGTTCGCGCGATCCGCGAGGAGTACGCCCAGCCGACCGTCGTGGAGGAGATCGTGCAGGGCAGGCAGATCGATATCGCGATGCTCGGCAATCAGCGGATCGAGTGCCTGCCGCTCGTCCGGTCGGGGGGCAAGAAGGGGCTCCGCTGCCCGGCACGTCTCCCCTCGGCAACGGCGAAACGCGTGCGGGCGTGCGCACGGGCTGCGTTCCGTGCAGCGGGATGCAGGGACTACGGCCGCGTCCGCGTCCGGCTCGTCGACATCGCCATGAATGTGATTTCTAATTTT
>JANQQZ010000011.1 GCA_028284805.1 Phycisphaerales bacterium | reverse complement strand
GGCAGGTGCACTGAGCCGCACGCCGTGCCGTGCCTCGCCGTTGTCAACGGAGACGGCCTCGTTAGCCCCGCCGACTTCAACGCCTGGGTGCTGGCCTTCAACACGCAGGGGCCCGGGTGCGATCAGAACGGCGACGGTCTCTGCAACCCCAGCGACTTCAACGCCTGGGTGCTGAACTACAACAGCGGGTGTGAGTAGTGTTGCCCTTTCAGGTCACCCTCCGCTCTTCCTGCCGTCCCTGGCACGGGCGCATCTGCTTCGGATGGCCGTAGCCGACGAGAAGATCGGTGTACCGCCGGGATACCTCACCTGATCGCCAAGCGCTTCGGCTCGGAGCATCACGCGGCGTTCACATTTGGTAGACAGGTTTGCCCGACTACTTTGACGTGCTGCATCGCATATAGTGCTGATACCTTTACAGCTTCAGCTCAAGCCACATGGCGAAGTAGTCAACATCATCGCCGCCCGCCCGGGTCACAGCGTCGCCTGCAAAGAAGTGCGTGTAGGCGGTAGTCAGCGCCGCGTATCGGTTGAACTCTCGACGCAGCGACAGCGAGACACTGTGCCCCACGAATCGCTCGTCGGTGAGAGTGGGGTCAAAGAGAGGCACGCCGGGAGGACCGTAGACCGCGTCGCGATCACTGGTTCGCCACACGAAGTCCCACATCGCCACAATCTCAGTGGATCCATCCGGGTGAAGCGAGACGGTGGGATTGACATCCATGAGGTTCGATGGCGAGATGATCGCCGCTTCGCTGAAGTAGGCGTTGTTCGGGAACAGTGGGTCGAAGGTGCCCGTGGTGCTCGCGCCGTAGCGATCACCGCTGGAGATGTTCGCCCGCACACTCAGCCGCGGAGACCACGCCACCTGTTCGAAGGTGTAACCCGTGTCCGTCGCGATCGTCCACGCAAAGATGTCGGCATCACCGAACGAGCCCATCTGTAGCACGGCTTCTGCATTGGTATCGAAAGAACCGTAGCTGCCGAACCAGCGTGAGCCGATGGAATGCCGGGTCTCGTTGCCAGCGGCATTGCCAAATGCGCGTCCCTCTCGGGACACGCCGATGTAGTATGCGTCGATGCCTCCCGCGTCACCGAGGTCGATCGTGTTGTAGAGGCCCCAGACGACCGAGTCGTCTGCGATACGGTCATCAAAGACGCCCGGGCGGATGTCGACGGGAAGCATCAGAAAGGCCTGAGACTCGAGTCCACCCGACCGAAGGGTGAGCCTGGCGCCGTCATAGGCAAAACGTACGTTTGGCCCGTCGCGCAACGAGAACAGCCGACCCGAGCCAAGGGAGAACTCCTGCCTGCCAAGCCTGAGCTGCATCGGACCATAGCGGTTACCTAGCTCGACGAAGCCCTGGTGTAGGTACAGCTCGTTCTCATCCACAGGGGAGGGCGCGACGGCTCGGCCAGCAATCAGTGAGTTGCCAACCTCACCAAACAGCCGGACGGAATCACCCAGACGCAGGTCACCGTGGATGGTCGCCCGGTGGAGGTGATAAAAATCGTCGTCACCGTCCTCAAAGCCAAATGCTCGATTTCGGTAGCCTTCGAACTGCTGACGGATCGAGCCGCCAACCGTGAGAACAACCTCGGAATCGTCATCGAGCTCGATCCACTTGACCTGCTCAAGGAACCCCTGGGGCCCCGGAGGCTCACCCAGCACGCTGTAGTCCTCGTTCCACCGCAGCATGCTGATGGGCGGAAGGACGGCACCTACGGGCTCAGGCTCCGCTGACAGCGCGAGTGTGACGAGGGCGGTGGTGAGCATCTCGTCACCTCAGCCGGAGTGCTGGTAGCCACCGTACACACGGACCGGCGACCATGCGGGGAGCGCTTCGGGCAGCGGCGGCGCATCGTGCTCGGCAAGCGGGCCGTCGGCGAAGACGATCTGGCCCCCCACCGCCGTCATGCTCGAGCGAAGCGATTGCAGATCATCGTCGGACACCGCGAAGTAGTCGCGATCGAGCACGGTGAAATCGGCGAGCTGGCCCGTCGAGATGGCCCCCTTGACACCCTCATGCCCAGTCGACCAGGCGCTCCCGACCGTCCAGAGCCGCAAGGCCTCCTCGCGGGTGAGCAGGTTGTCGTCGCCGTACATCTGCATGCCACCGAGCGACTTCCCGGTGCAGAGCCAGGCGAGGCTGAGCCAGGGGTTGTGCGACGAGACGCGCGTAGCGTCCGTTCCGGCCGCGACGTTGAGCCCAATGTCGAGCATCTTGCGCACGGGCGGCGCGTTGCGGAGAGCCTCGGGGCCGTACCGCCGCGCGAAGTCCTCGGCCTGGTAGATGATACGATTCTGGATGGCGATGCCGCCCCCGAGTCGGGCGATGCGCTCCATCCCACGCTCCGTAATCGTCTCGGCGTGATCAACAAGCATGCGCGGCCCCTGGCCGATACCACCGGCGTGAGCGGCGTGCGCTCTCTCGTAGGTATGAAGCAAGCGGTCGATGGTCTGGCCGTACGTCATGTGCTGACGGGTCGGCCAGCCGTTGGCAGCAAGTAGGTCAAGGATCGGCTGCTGCACCTCCTCGGCGTTCGCGTCGATGCCGGGGTACGCGTCGTTGAAGATTTCGTAGTCGTACGCAGCCCAGCAGATGTTCTCTCCAGCACCGGTCAGGTACAGCATGTTGTCGCCGTGACCGACGTTGTGGTCACGGACCCATCGGCGATAGTCGCTCTCCTCCTGACCCTTGATCTGCGGGAACGTGTTGAGACTGGTGCGGATCTTGAGACGTCCATTGCGGTTGAGCTCGTCGAACACGCCATAGGCGTCCGGGTAGACCATGCCCCCGCCGCCGCAGTCGCTCACGCTGGTGACGCCGAGGGAGTGCATCTCTCGCTGGAAGTGCAGCGATGAGTTGATCTGGTCGTCGCGCGAGAGCTTTGGGCCGCTGGAGATCGACTTGTAAAGGATGAGGCCGGACGGCGCGGCAAAGACGGCCCCGGTGGGCCTGCCGTGACGGTCGTAGGCGAGACGGCCGCCGGGATAGCTCGGCGGGTTCGGGCCGCTGTAGCCCAGGGCATCCAGCGCTTTGGTGCTCAGCAGGGCGTATGCGTACAGGTACATCACGAAGACCGGATGGTCCGGTGCCACTGCGTTGATCTCTTCGAGCGTTGCCATGCGACGCTCCTTGAACTGGTACATCGAGTAGCCGCCGATGACGCGGATCCACTGGCCTTTGGGTGTTCTCTTGGCCTGCTCGCGGAGCATCTCGAGGGCGCGCTCAAGCGAGTTGACGCCGTCCCAGCGCACTTCCATGTGGTAGTTCAGGCCCTGGCGAACGAAGTGGGCGTGCGAGTCATTCAACCCCGGCACGACCCGCATACCTCTGGCGTCGACGACCCTCGTGCCCGCACCGGCCAGTCGGCGGATCTCCCCGTCGCTACCGACGCCGATGAACCGGCCGTCCTTGGCCGCGAGCGCGGTCGCATCGGGCTGCCCCGGGTCCATCGTGGACACACGACCGTTGAGCAGAATCAGATCAGCCGCGCTGCCGATGCCGCGTGCGGACCGCTGCGCGGACACGGTCGCTGCCAGCGGTCCGAGGGTCATCAGCCCCGCGCCGGCCGCAGCCGTGCCCAGGAATGCGCGTCGAGAGGTTTCGTTCGTCATGGTGTGGACCCTTCGTGGTGGAAGCACGGCACCGAGGCTCTCACCCCGGCCCGCGTCGTTCGGGGGCAAAGTCAGTCTTCGGTTGCCGAGTCATCGTCCGGGTTGCCACCCTCGGTGGCACCGAACATGCCGTAGGCGTAGTCGATGCCCACGCCGTAAGCACCCGAGTGCTCTCGAGCGATGCCGGTGACGGCTTCGTACGTGCTCGTGTTGGCCCAGTCGCGCTGCCACTCAAGCATGACCTGCTGCCAAGTCACGGGGATCGCCCCCGCCTGCACCATGCGCTCGACGGCCATGTCGTGGGCTTCCTTGCTCGTTCCGCCCGACGCATCAGTCACGATGTAGACCTGATAGCCGTCGGCCAGTGCCTCCAGCACCGGCATCATCAGGCACACCTCGGTCCAGAGGGCACCGATGATGAGCTTGGGCCGCCCGGCTCGCTCGATCGACGAGACGACCCGCTTGTCGTCCCACGTGTTCATGCTCGTGCGGTCGAAGAGCTCATGGTTCGGGAACACCGCCGTGATCTCCGGGATCTTCGGTCCCGAGAACGAGTCGGCCGCCACCGTCGTGAGGATCGTTGGCACGTCAAACGCACTCGCCGACTTGGCGAGTGCCTCGACGTTGTTGCGGATCATCTGCCGGTCATGCGAGTGCACGCCGAAGATCATCTGAGGCTGGTAGTCGATGAGCAGCAGCGTTGAGTTGTCTGGAGTGAGCAGCGTCAGCTTCGCGTCGGCGGCCTCGGCGGAATGAGATTCCCGCTGGGCGTTGACCCCGGTCTCGGCATGGAGCGTCGCGCCCACTGCCGCGATGGCGACCGCTGCGGCGGCGACGGCAATGCTCGCTCGGATATGTCGTGCCTTCATCGTGGCTCCTTTCGCTTCAAGAATCGTGGACGGCGACACGGGTCATGCCGCCCCACGGTGAGTGTGATCAGCGATCGCCGCTGGCCCGTGCGGCCTGCTGCGCGTGGGCGTGGCTGTGGAAGATCTCCGCGTAAGCCGGGAAGTGCTCGATGAACAGCTGGGCCGAGGCGGCACCGGTCGGGTTCCGCCAGTCCCAGAGCATCTCGCACGAGAGCGCGAACCAGGTCCCGATGACAGCGCCGGCGTCCTGCATCCGCATCAGCGAAGCCAACTGTGCCTGCTCACTCATGCTGCCCGAGGCATCGGTGACCACGTAGACCTCATACCCCGCATCGAGCGCCGACAGCGCCGCGAACGCCACACACACATCGGTGGTAATGCCCGACATGACGATCTTCGTGCGTCCAGTCTCCTCGATCGCGCGAACGAAGTCCTCGTTGCTCCAGGCGTTGATCTGGCCTGGCCGCGAGATCAGCGGCGCATCGGGCAGGAGCTCAAGGACCTCAGGCATCTTCGGACCGTTCGGGCCGTTCTCATCGCTCGTGGTGATAACCGACGGGATGTCGTGGATCTGTGCGAGCTTCGCAAGACCGATGACATAGTTCTTGTACTCGACGGTGGGCGTGTCCGCGACGAGGTTCATCAAGCCCGTCTGATGATCGATGAAAGCGAACACCGTGTTGTCGGATGTCCAACGGTCCCGGGTGCCACCCGGGGCCCATGTCGGGTCGTCACCGGGCTGACCCGACTCAAGGGCAGCCGCGTTGGTGGTCGCCGAAGCACTCGACGTGTTGACAGCAGCGATGCAACCAGTAGCAGCAAGCAGTGCACCAGCGGCAATCAGAGCCGTTCGAGAGGTACGGAACGTCATAGCAAGATCTCCTGAACAAGACCGCGCATGGCGGCCGGGCCTAGCCGCCGCCGACCGCCAATCGGTCGGGACGGGCTGACAACTGCGACGCCACACGTGCGACGTGCGCTCCGTGCGACTCGAACAACGTGGTCGATCCAGCGACAGGGGTTGCGGGCGCAAGCTCATCCGAAGCGCAGCGTGCATAGGGACCCCAGTGCAGCCCGCCGTAACGAAAGCCGTCTGACGACTTCGGGAGCGGGACTAGCACCATGCCGAGCTCGGCCATCACGGCGAGCATCGAGAGCATCGCAAGCTCGCACCCTCCGCCGGCTCCGCCGAGCCCGCCGCCGGTCGCGAACACGCCGCCGACGCGACCGACCAGCAGATCCCGCGTCCACAGCCCGGAGAGCGTCTCGTCAACAAAACGCCTCATCTGCCAGTGCATGCTTCCCATGTGCACCGGACTGCCCAAGACCAGAGCATCCGCGTCGAGTAAGTCGTCACGCTCAACGGCTTCAGCGGCCAGCACCCTGACAGCGATGCCAGACACACGCTCGGCTCCCTCGGCCACCGCCTCGGCAGCGCGGCGGGTGTGCCCGTAGTCCGACACATAGATGATCAGCACAGTGGTCAGCGCAAGTCTCCGGGGTGCGTTGCCGGCCAACTCGGGCGAACGCGTCTCACCGGGGACTACGTGCGCCCGGTTCGGGACCCGACACGAAACCGTCAGAAACCTGCATAGCAGTCAGATCGAGACAATCCACACGGGGGTCGTTAACATGACTACCGCTGAGGCACCAACCATCGACGTCGCAGGACACATGAGCGAACCCGTCACCCAGATCCTCGAGGCAGCAGTCGGCGGCGACCGGCTGGCTGTCGATCGGCTGCTGGCTGTCGTGTACGACGAACTCCGCGGCATTGCGAGTGCCCGGCTGGCCGGCCTGAGCCCAGGCCAGACCCTCCGCCCGACCGACCTGGTGCACGAGGCCTACATCAAGCTCGTGAATGTTGAGGGCAGAACCTGGGAGAACCGCCGACACTTCATCAATGCTGCGGGCACGGCGATGCGTTCGATCATCGTTGATCGGGCCCGCGCGAAGGCAGCCGCGAAGCGAGGCGGTCATCTCGCACGCGAGCCGCTGCACGCCGATGCCGCTACGTTTGATCGTGACCCCGCCGAGGTGCTCGCAATGAACGAGGCGCTCGAGGCCTTCGCCCTCGAAGATCCGCGGGCCGGGCAGGTCGTGTCGCTGCGTGTGTTTCTGGGCCTTCCCGAGTCCGAGATCGCGGATGTGCTGGGTGTGACCGATCGCACCGTCCAGCGCGACTGGAAGTACGCCAAGGCGTGGCTTGCCAATCGGATGGCAACGGACAACGGTCGAATGGGATCGCCACAATGAACGGCGCGCAAGCGGGCAATGTCAGAATCAAGGAGCTGTTCGGTCGGCTAGAGCCGCTGTCAGGGACCGAACGGCGGGCGCTACTCGATCTGGAGGTTGGCGAAGACGCGGCCACGCGTCGAGCCCTCGAAGACCTGCTCGCAGCGAGCGACGGAACAGATCACGCGTTGTTCGATCCGCTCGTCAATGCGCCCGGCACCCTCAACGACCGCGCCGAGATACCCGAGGCGATCGGGCCGTTTGCTATCGATTCCGTTCTGGGACGAGGCGGCATGGCGTGCGTGTATCGCGCCAGGCAGGACCGGCCGATTCGGAGAGACGTCGCGCTGAAGGTCGTCAGGCCGGGCTTTGATACGTCGGCCGTGCTCGGTAGATTTGAAGCGGAGCGGCAGGCTCTCGCGCGGCTCCAGCACCGCAACATCGCGACCGTGTTCGACGCCGGCGCCGAGCCCTATGGTCCCTCCTGGTTCTCGATGGAACTCGTCGATGGCCCCCCCATCACCACCTTCTGCGACGAGCAGGGACTCGGATTCCGTGAACGCATCGCGCTGTTTGTTCAGGTCTGCCGGGGCGTGCAGCACGCCCACACGCGCGGCATCCTCCACCGCGACCTCAAGCCATCGAACATCCTCGTCTCTATGGAGGACGGCGAGCCGATCCCCAAAATCATCGACTTTGGCGTCGCCAAGGCGATCGGCGCAGATTCGCCTATCGCCAACCAGCAACACACCCTGGACACACAACTCGTCGGCACGCTCGACTACATGAGCCCCGAGCAGGCCCGCTTCGGCAATCCGGACGTCGATGCTCGATCGGATGTCTACGCGCTCGGCGTCGTGCTCTTCGAGATGCTGACCGGTGAAGTACCGATCGGCGGTACAGACTTTGCGGGCCTGCCCCTTGACCAGATCCAGGACATGATTCAGAACGCGCGACCCGGGGTTCCCAGCACCCGGTCCGAGGTCGGGGCGAGCCTCGAGTTCGACTGCATCGTTCTGCATGCGCTTGAGAAAGATCCAGACGATCGCTACGAGACGGCCAAGGACTTCGCCGACGACATAGAGCGGTTCATCGCGGGTGCGCCGGTCAGCATCCGTCCGCCCACGCGGCTCTATCTCGTGCGGCAGTTCGCCAGACGCAACCGCTCACTTGTTGCGTACGGAACAGCGATTGTCACAACCATCCTGCTCGGGCTGATCGGCACGTCGACCGGTCTGATCTGGGCGCTGCGGCGGGGCGACGAACTGCAAGCAGCCCTAGATCGCGAGACCGAACAGGAGCAACGCCTCGCGCGCCTCGCGGAGTTCCAGTCTGCAAGACTTGGCTCCACGGACATCGCCAGCCTCGGATTCTCAATTCGAGATGGGCTGATAGATATGTTGCCACCAGAGGTCGTCTCTGACCTGAATCCGGCGGTTGCAGGAGCCGACTTCACAGAAGTCGCCCGTCGGGGCGTTGCCGGCGCACTGCTGACGGACGCCGTCGAGGCAGCTGAATCTGAGTTTCAGGATGATCCACTGACACTCGCCGCCGTTCTTGACGATCTCGCCGAGAGCGCCTCGGACCTGGGGCTCCATGATGTCGGCCTCCCCATCCAAGAACGGGCGATCAAGCTGCGCGAAGTTCACGGCGACCGTTACGCGAAGGAGTTGCTGGGCTCGCGAATCGGGCTTGCTGTTCTCAGCACCGGGATGGGCGATATCGACATGGCGAAGGATATCGCAACGCGTGCCCGCGTTGCTGCGGAACGCGAGCTGGGCACGATCAGTGAGGTGACCCTCCACGCCGATGAGGTCATCGCCAACCTGCACCGCCGGCGCGGCGAGTTCGATGAAGCCATAGAGATGTACCGCTTGCTGAGCGCCCGCTGGCCCGAGGTCACGGGCGTAGGCAGCGAATCCCACCTCAGGGTGCTCAGCATGCTCTCGAACGTGCTGACAAGCGCTGGCAGGCTCGACGAAGCAGAACCGATCATTCGAGAGGTCCTTGAACGCCGACAGGAACTCCTTGGCAAGGCCCACCCCAGCGTGTACATGGCACACCAGCACCTCGGCCGCACTCTCTTCCGACTTGGAAACGCCGAAGAAGCGGAGGATCACATTCGCCGGGCTGCCGAAGGCCTTACGAACCTGCTCGGCTCGAGACACCCGCACACGCTGACAGCCCGGACAAGCCTGGCGACTCTGCTTCACACGAGAGGCAATCACAATGAAGCGATCGCCCTGACGCGAGAAATCTGCAACGTGCAACGCGAAGCGCTTGGTGCAGAACATCCCAGCACGATTGGCACACTGGTAAACCTCGCTGGCATACTTGCCACGACCGAGCAGCACGCCGAGGCCGCGAGCATCGCCGAAGACGCATACGTTGTTCTCGCCCGCCAGCAGGGGAAGACACACCCGGACACGCTGACCTGCGCCAACACGATCGGCATGGCCGCCGCGGCTGATGGTGATCACATGCGCGCGGTGAAGTACTACCGGCTTGCTTTTGAGGGTCGGCTCGAGACCCTCGGACAATCGCATACCAAAACGCTCATCTCGATGCGCAACCTGATCGGCCAACTGGTCGAAACAGGCGAAGCGCAAGAAGCCGAGGAGTTGGCCACGTTGCTCGTCGTGCTTGCCAACAACTCACTCCCTGAAGACCATGCCTATCACGGCGTCTTCCTGATCGAGCGAGGACGCGCGAGGTTAGCGCTTGGCAACATCGAACTGGCGGCCGAGGACCTCCGTACCGCTCTCGACAGGCTTACTGAGCACTTCAGTCCGGCTCACCGGTTCGTGATCATGGCGAACGAACTGCTCACGCAGGCAGAAGCGTCTGCCTCCGAGATCCAGTAACTCGGCCGTAGCCGACGAGAAGGTCGGAGGTGTGCAACTTCAACAGCCGAGATGGGTTAGAAACTGTGCTCGGCTATGCGGGCTTGGTGCGCTACCAGCTTGTGCCGCGGGCGGGACTCGGCGCTGGCGTCACGGCACGATCGCGAGATCATCGAGGAACTCCGATGCCGGAGCGACGCCGGAAACGAGCAAGTAGTCCCTCGCGCGAGTGCAAGCCACGTAGAGGAGGTGACGTTCGGTGTTGTAGATTTCGCTCAGATCCGCGCTATCAGCGACCGTGCTGATCCGGTCCTGACTCGGGATAACCTCGTCGTCGCAGCACCCAACTACGACAGCACGAAACTCGAGTCCCTTTGCCCGGTGCATGGTAACGATCGCGATTGTCCCACTTGCATGTCCCGCATCGTCGTCCAGACTCGAAGTCTCAAGGCCGGCAGCCTTCGCCATCGCTCGAGCACGTGGCAACTCTACAGATGAACGCACGATGATTGCGAATTCGTGGGGCGATACGCCCAGGTCGGCGAGCTCACTGAGCCACTCTGCAACCAGACGAACTTCATCCTCTGCTGAACTCCCGATCCGGATCTCGGGTGTTGGCCCGTTGAAGACCGAGACTGTTCCCCGACGCGTCTCTTCGTTCCCGTCAACGTCAGACAGCTTCGAATCAAGCAGTCGATCGGCCGCCGAGCGAATTTGGTGTGAGGTTCTGTAGTTAATCCGCAGAGTCTTGGATCTTCCGCGAATGTCTACTCCAAGCGACGACCAGGAGAAGGGTGCCTGAAAGATGCGCTGTCCAAGGTCGCCAGCAAAGAAAAGCCCATCAGGTTTGCCGCCTGCGATCGCCGCCAAGAAACGTAGCTGGGACACAGACAGGTCCTGCGCCTCGTCTACCACGATCCCATCAACGAGTACCTCCCCGGTCTCGATAGCGTGGCGCGTGAGAGCCGCGTAGACCATCGGCATCGTGACAAGGCCCCGCTCATCGAGCGTTGCCCGGACACGTTCGAAACCGGGCCACAAAGCCTCCCTCTGCTTCTCACCTAACCGAGTCTTTCGGCCGAGCCTAGGAACATCGCGGTACGCCTCCCAAGTACTGATCTGCCATGCATCGATCACATCGAGCCATTCGCCTTCAACGAACGTGGGCGACAGCCGTGTCTCGATATGCGAGACCTCGTCTCGGATCAGCTGACTGAGCATGCCACGCGTCAGGACCTTCGGGAGACCAAATTGCGACTCATACCGCTCGAGTGCGAACTCGTCGAGGGATCGCACCGAGATTCGCTCTTTCAGATCGTTCCGTTCACCAATCAGACGATCAGCTTTCGTACGCAGATCCCTCGCCAGCGGGATTGAGAATGTCGCCAACAGTACCTTTCCCTCGGGGTACTTGGTTGCAAGCCGGACAGCCCGGTGCAGCGCCACGATCGTTTTGCCCGTGCCCGCCGAGCCGGACACCCGTGCCGGTCCGCTGTATTCCCGATCGACCGTTTCTCGCTGATCTGGATGCAGGAAAACGGTCCACCGCTCCCAGGGATACTCGAGCGCCTGCCGGAGCTCCTCCGAGTCCGTCATGACGCGGAAGCGGCGCTCCGCATCGGGATGCAGGAATGGATCCTCGTTCCTCGCCTGAGCCGGCAGTGGCGGCACCGTGCCTGTGGCAAGGCTCAGCACGGCCTCGGCCGCCTCAGAGGGCAGGTGATCCGTCATCCGCAGGAGCGTGTCCTCGTCCGCCGTCAGGGCGTCCTCGATCCACTCCTCTGGCACGCCGTAGTCGAGCAGTTGCTGTTCGCTCACCCCCCTGAGCGCCGGGGCCGTCGGCCGCGGAGCTGCGGGGGCAGACGCCGCTTCGTCGGGCTCGACATACCGAGGGATCTCGATCTCCCGGACGAGCTCACGGATCTCCACGATCTGCGCTGCCCCGGTCCGAGGGTGCGTCTCAATCTTGCGCCGCGTCGCCCAGTCGTACGCCTTGTCGTGATGATCGACATAGCAGATCAGCAAGCTGGCGTCGGTCTTGTGCAGGATCAGCCGGATATCTCGCCCGACCCTTGCTGACCAGAAGTGAGGGTCCCGGCACCGATCGATCCGGTGCATCTGCAGCCCGGGGTTCACCGGGTCCGACTGGAGATCGAACACCGTGATCTTGACGGCTTTCTGCTCGTCGTTGGTCAGCCGGCCGAGGCTGGCGGTGAATGTATCGGCGATTCGGAACTGCACGGCTACGCCCCCTGCGTGCTGCCACGCCGCCGGCGTCGCCGCTCAACGAACCGTGTACCCGCTTCGTAGTCCTGAATGCTGCCAGCCTTGATGTCCACCCGTTTCTTCCGCTCATTAAAGTGCAAGTGTGGCCCGGCGAGTCGGATCATCAAAGTCTCGATCTCTCTTTCGTGATTCTTGTTCGACACGATGTAGAACGAGAAGTAGTGGAGTTCCAGAGGAGCGGCTCTTTGCCGCGCCTTCAAGCGATTGAACACGTGCCCACGTCCTACGTATCTCGCAAAGCCCATCGAATCATGAGCGATGTACACGCCATCCCGCGCCCAGTCCTCGCTCCGGAAATGCTTGCGCACCTCATCGAGGGCGTCGTAGGGAATTTTTTCCGCAACATGACGGAACAGCGAAGCAACCTTGCGTGGCCGACCGGGCGGAGGAACCAGCTTCCCTGCGACCACGTTCCAGACCTCTCCGTCAGTCCAGAGGTGCCACTCAGTCTGTTTGCGGGCCCGTTGCTTGGTGTGGCTCCGTTTGGCCATCCGGCGTCACTCCACCCTGAACACCTTCATCACCTCATCCCCGAGGTGATTGATCACCTTCACCGCGATCCGCCCGCCCCCGGGCTTCTTGAACGGCCGCGACACATCGCTGTTCAGCGTCGCCCACGCCTCCTCGTTGATCTCGGCCTTCAGCGTGGTCTTGAGCGCCTTGTACGGGTCGTTCTGCCCGAGGAAGTACGCGTGGCGGACGAAGAAGCTCTCCTCGTTGTAGTCCGTGTCGATGAACCAGCACGCGATGCCGTCGGCGTTGTCGCTGCGGATCTCGCCGCTCGACGGGTGGAACACGTCCACGCCGTTGATCTTGATCCGGATCTGCCCGGGCGCGCCCTCGGCGTCGAGGATCTCGATGTCCGGCTCGCCGAAGATCACGAACAGGTTGCCCTTGCCCGTGTTCTTCAGCTCCGTGCCCATGTGCAGGTCGGCGTTCATGGTCGCCTTCAGCACCGGGATCCGCCCGAGCTTGCTGAACTCGCTCGCGTGCGCCTCGTAGCTGAACGCGCACGCGATCAGCACGTCGAAGTCCGCGTCGCCCGCCTCCCGCGCCGCGGTGACCAGGTCCTGCCGCGAGACCGTGCCGAACTCCGGGCCGATGAAGATGCCCGCACGCTTCTCCGTCCCGGCCTCCCCGTCCCCCTCGACGTACCGCCCCTCGGCGCAGATGTACCGCCCGGGCCACGGCGCGATCGAACTCAAGCTCAGCCTGTCCTCCTTGTTGGCCTGCTGCACGCCCGCCGCACGCAGGTTGTCGAGCACCATCTCGACGAAGCTGCCCACATCACCAACAGCCTCGCCGGCGGCGTGGGCGTCCTCGCCCTCCGCCTGCTTGAGCGGGTCGATCAGACCGTCGTCCTCGTCCACACCCAGCGTGCGGTGCGGGCTCAGACTCTCCACCGTGAACGGGCCGGCCACGCGGACCTTCTTCTTGTCCTCGTACGGCTTGTCGTAGAGGTACTCGAAGTCCGCCTTCGCGGCGATGCTCGCGTCGATCTCCTGCTGCCGGGCGATGCGGAGCTCCCAGAACTCGTCGAGCAGCGGCTGGCACGCCCCGGGCCATTCCTCGGGCCGCTCGCGCGGGACCTCCCACTCCTGGATCTCGGCCGGCACCTCCGCGGTGTACTTCTGCGTCTTGCGGTACTCGGCGAGCCATTTCGCGGGCAGTTTCTTGGTGAGCTTCTCGCGCGCCGGCGACAGCTTCGCCTCGAACCGCTCCCAGATGACATCGATCTCCGCGTTGTTCGCGATCGCCTTCAGCGTGATGTGCGGCACGCGCTCGTACACGAAGCCATGCCGGACATTGTCGGTGTAATGCCGCCGCTCGTAGCCGTCGGGCAGGTCGCTGCGCGTGACTGAGGCCTCCTTCTCGACGCCGTCCTTCGAGTCAGCGAGGAGGTAGAAGGGGTACCGGGCGCCCATGATCCTCGCCCGCGCCAGGGCAAGCGAGACGCGAGATGTGTCGATCGTGATCCACCGCCGACCCCATTGCTCGGCGACAGTAGCCGTCGTTCCAGATCCGCACGTCGGATCCAGCACCAGATCGCCGGGATCTGTAGCCATGAGAATGCAGCGTTCGACAACTTTCGCGGACGTCTCGACTACGTACACTTTGTTTGATGCGAACCCTGCCACAACGGTATCTGTCCACGTGTTGCTTCGGGCAAACACGGGAAAGTCATCGATGAACCGGACGTAGTAGATCCGAGGTCCCGTGGTCATTACGCGACATGAACGACTAGCACGGATCAAGCCTTCCAAGTGCGTTTTCCAATAGCCTTTTCCAGGCCTGAACTTGCGGCCTTGGAACGGCACCGGGAAATCTCCGGGAGGGCGTTGGCTCGTAAGATCGCTCACGCGGTACGGCCTCGCACCCGATGGTACTTCCAACGGATTCGCCTTTTCCGCCTTGGTCGCCGTTCGGCGTGAGCCGTCGGATAGTTGCAGCCTTGAATATGCCCCGCCCCCCTGGCCCCCCATCTCCTTGTCAATGAATAGCTGCCGGTACTTCATCTGCGAGAGAGACTTCGCATAGCACAAGAGGTAGTCCACTACACCCGCGAGCCCCTCTGTAGTTGCGCTACTCGTCTTGAAAAATGCGATCTGACTTGCGCAGTTCTGCTCTCCAAAGATCTCGTCAAGTACGGCTCTGACACGGTGGACGTTCTCGTCACCGATTTGGACGAAGATGCAACCAGAGTCGGCGAGGAGGTCACGCGCGACGGTGAGTCGGTCACGAAGGTAGGTCAGGTATGAGTGGATCCCATCGCGCCAAGTGTCGCGAAAGGCTTTGACTTGCTCGGGTTCGCGCGTGATGTGGTCGGTCTTGCCGTCCTTGACATCGCGGCTTGTCGTTGACCACTGAAAGTTGGAGTTGAACTTGATGCCGTAGGGCGGGTCGAGGTAGATGCACTGCACCTGCCCGCGCAGCCCCTCGCGCTCGGCGAGCGAGGCCATGACCTGCAGCGAGTCGCCCAGGATCATCCGGTTCGTCCAGTTCGCGTCGTGCTGGTAGAACTCGGTCTTGGCATCGCCCTCCGGCACGCCGTTGAAGTCGCCGAACAGATCCATCTGCGGCTCTGCGTTCTGGTCGTCGGCCTCGGTGCGATGCCGCAGGTCGTCGATCAGGACCTTGGGGTGGACCTTCTCCTGGATGAACAGCGGCGTCGCGTGGACGACGAGGTCGGACCAGTCCTGCTCGTCTTTGCCGCGCCAGACGAGCTGGGGGTCGAGGTCCCGGTTCCGCCCGTCCTTCTCGTCCGCGAGCGCCCCGCCGACGCCCTCGCGCGAGTACGCCACCGGAACCGGCGCCTGCTGCTCCTTGCCCATGACGGACTGGTACTCGGCCGTCGGGATGTTCTTCCGCGACGCGTCCTCATGGGTGAGTGCCTCGACCTTCTTGGGCACGGCCTTCCTCTTGGTCTTCTTCTTGGTCTTCTTCTTGGCCATCAGGCGTGGTCTCCGATCACGTCGCGGAGTGTGCTTTCATAGTGCAAAGCTTGTTCGGCCAGCCAGTCAATGAGCCGTATCCGATCGGCGTCGTCGGTGTGGTCCCCCTCGAGCCACTTGCCGAAGAAATGGGCTTGTGCTTCACCCTCGCCCATGGCGGCTCCAACCGGATTCCAACCGCCTCTGCGAGCTGGTCGAGGTTGGCGAAGAGCCAAGGCGTGAACTCATGAGCCTCGTGAACCCACGCGTCCCGGAGCTCGGCGGTGTCGAGACGCGCAATCCGCGGGTTGCCCGTCATCGCTGTGCACCCTGCGCCGAGTTGGTGGCATCTTCGATCATGGCGTTGAAGTGCTCCTCGACCTTGTCCTCGAAGTCGGACTCCATCTCGTAGACATCAACGAACTCCACGAAGGCCCACCGGCCATACGAACCGAGGTTGTTCACCCCGGGCACCCAGTAGTCGCGCATCGTGCTCGCCTTGTCCTTGGCGTCCTCTCTCCGGTATCCCTTCGTCTCGACAACGAGGTGCAGATGATCGGGGGTGCCGTCAGCTTTGGGTGGGCGTCCGTCGTCAACCAGCACGACGAAGTCCGGTCGGTACATGCGCGATTCGGAGCCGAACTGGTAGGGAACGTCAAGGCCGAGGTTGTGATTCTTGACGTACGACACGACTCGAGGATGGGCTTCCGCGACCCTGCAGAACTCCGCCTCCCAGTCGCTGTCGAGTATCACCCAGTTGATGTGGCAGCGCCTCGCGTCGGTCTCCCATCGGTCCTTCTTCGACGTGTTGAAGCTCACGAATGCCGTTGATCCTCGTGAGTTGTATGGATCGAGCACAGCCTTGATGGGAGTGTGATCGGAGTGGTGGGCGACGATACCACGCGTGATCCGCTCGCACGCCAAATCAGCGAGCTGCAGGTAGAGCAGTTGGGAGGGAGTCGTGCCACCCTTGCAGACAAGGTGACTGTCCATCCACTGCTTGGCGATGCGCTTCAACTGCCCGAAGAGGTATAGTTTCGGCTCCTCATCGGGGTCTCGCCACTTGGTGTATAGAAGACGCTTGGTCAGGTTGTAGAGCACTTCGGAGAGCCTGACCTGACCCGCCTCGATCATCGTGAGATCGATGCCCTCGCCGATGATGCCCTCGTTCCGGGTCTTCGTGGGGCCAACGAGATCAGGAGTCAGTTCAAGGGTTGAGTCGGCATCGAAACTTGCCGCGAGACGCTCCTCCGGAAGCCCAACGCGGTAACCCTGCACCCGCGGGAACTCGATCTCACACGCGTCCCGGTCGGGCCGAATCGCTCGGACGTGCACCGTTTCTCGCGGCGGTTGCGGAGGGGCGACAACAGGCTTCGCGGTGAAGTCGAAGGGAATGCCCAGCACATCTGCATACTCGACGTTGAACAGGCCATCTTCGTTCAGGTCATAAGACTGACGACGAAGCGCCCGACCGATGACCTGCTCGCACAGCAACTGCGTGCCAAATGCCCGGACGCCGAGCACATGCGTCACCGTATTGGCGTCCCAGCCCTCGGTCAGCATGGAGACCGAGACAACACACCTGATCGACTCGCCCAACCGCCCCTGCTTGCCGACCGTATTCATGACCTCTCGAAGGAGATCCTGGTCAGTAATGCCGTCCGCCGCGGCACGATCGCCCGTACGCTTCACGATCTCGCCTCTGAAACGCTCGATCTCGTCGCTCGCCTTATCTCTGAAGTCCTTGTCCAGTGCGTCTCCAGATTCCAACTGCTGACTATCGATCAGCAACGTCCGCGGCCGGGCTATCGGATTGCCGTGCTCATCGTGATTGCGAAACAGCTCAAGGCGACCTTCGACAAGAGTGGTCGTGCCATTTTTGTTCTCTTGCTCGAATCCGGAGATGTAGTCGTAGATCAGCTTGGAAATCGCCGTGTTCTGACACACCACGATGAAGCACGGTGGGACCGCGATCCCCTCTTGCTGCCACAAATCGTACGTCTTCTTGTAGTGACCATACAGAGCCTCCAGCGCAGTTTGAAGCTCGACGGGAATCGATAGAGGATCCAGTCTGGCCGCACTCCCACGCCCCTTTTTGGGCATCTTCGAGGCGATGTTCTTCCACAACTCACGGAAGACCGGCGCATCTTTGCCGGGGATGTTGTCGGCAACTGGAACGCGCGGCAGTTTGACGATGCCGCACTCGATCGCGTCCATCAGCGAAAAGTCCGACAACGTCCAAGGGAACAGCGTCCCCTCTGCGTAACCAGAACCACTCAGGAAGAACGGGGTTGCGGATAAATCAACGACCTTCTGAAGACCAAGTTTGCGCTCGACAGCCTCTAGGCCGGACACCCACAGCCTTGCCGCCTCTTGGTTCCTTTCGGCTTCCTTTCGCTCATCGCCCTTCAGTTCGCCCTCGTCGTCACTCTCGGGCTTTTCCCGGTAGCAGTGATGGGCTTCATCGTTCAGCACCAAGATGCCCTTCATCCCCATCAGATCGGGCATCACCCGCTGGAGCATCTGCCCCTCGGTCTCGGTTGTTTCCAGCTCCTCACCTCGTCCCTGCAGCAGCGCCCGCCCACCGCTGGAGAGCTGCATAGTCTCGCGAAGCTTGAATGCGTGGTAGTTGGTAATGACGATCTTGGCGCGATCGAGGTCAGGCAGCATGTCGCCGGGGACGAGCTCACGGCTCTCGTAGTAGCTGTCAGGATCGTTCGGTTGCAAGACGCGAAGGCGGTCGCGGATCGTCAGCCCGGGAGCCACAACGAGGAAGCCTCGTGTGAACTTCTTACTGTTCGGGCGCCGCACCGCATTGACGGTTTGCCACGCGATCACCATCGCCATCACTGTGGTCTTGCCGGCTCCAGTCGCAAGCTTCAACGCGAGACGCTGTAGCCCCGGGTTCGCCTGCTCGCTTGCATTTCCGAAATGCTCAAGGAAGTACTGTCCCTCCTTGCCCATCGACGGGGCCACCTCGGTCAGCCAGATCAGCGTTTCAACCGCCTCAACCTGACAGAAAAATGGACGCAGGGAGCTGAAGAGGTGATGCCGCCAGTGTTTGAGGAGCCTTGCTGTTTCCGGTGTTACACGCCAGTCCGCGGAGTTGCTGAGTCGCCGCCATCTGTCAACCCGCTCACGGACGTCGTTAACGATCGACATCGTCTCGTAGCGCTGATCATCACTGGAAAGTGCTCGGTCATCGCGAAACCCCAGCTCCTCCTGTGCCTGCTTTCCCCGACGCTTCTTCGCCTTAGGGATTGGCGTGATGAACTCGGCAGGTCGCCTGGATTCGACGATCCGATTGGTAGGCTGACCGGACCGATCGAGCTCCCAGTGTCGATCTGGCTGCTCGTATGGTGAGTTGAGGATGGGTCTATCGAAGAACTCAGTGGTCATGACTCGCTGACTCTCTGATCCCAGCGTTTGAGCCATTCCTCGACCGCAACTCTACTAAACCGCCAGTGCTTCCCGACCTTCTGGCCAGGCACCTTGCCTTCCTGAGCAAGTTTGTAGAGGATCGACTTCGCGATCTGCAGATATGCAGCGAGATCGTCGATGGTCATCGCCCGCGGGGGGTCTTGAGTAGGCTTCGGGTATCTCGCAGCGGCTGCAGCCATCCTCGCAGGATACTCAAGGTTGCTACCAGTTGCTGGTCTTGGCGGCAAGCCGCCGCTCTGCCCCGAACCGAGCCAACCGACAGACTGGACGGCCACCGACCTACTAGTCTCCCCCGAGCAGGTCGCCAACCGACAGGCATCGGCGGCCGCAAGCTCCAGACGTGGCGTATCGGTGGCACAACCTGTACGACGCCGTCGGCCATCGATGAGTTCATTCATGGCGATGAGGCCATACCCGACCGACCCGATCCGGCCCAACTCCAGCGGGACTGCTGGTGAACAGCCACGAGAACAGAGACAGCTTGCGTGGCTCCTCTCCGCAGCCAGCAATGCCAGACCGGCCGAGCAACGCTATCTCAGGGTCGGAGTGGACATCGAATCAACCCCTAGTAACACCCGGCGCAGACACCCATCCAACCCAAGGGCAAGCCCTGCCAGAGGGTGTGTTCATTGGCTTGGACTGGATTCGCCAGAAGGCACCTGAATCGGATAGGCGAACCCACGAAGCTCAGCTCGATAGCCACTGGCCCGGGCCACCAAACTACGTCAAGCCGGCTTGGCACTTCGGGAAGACACTGATGTGGCCCAACGGCCCGCAGTTGAGCTGGGATCACCCTTCGCAAATCTGCGTAATCGACCTGCCGAGCCGCGCGTTAGCACTGATGGACGGACATGAACGCGTCACATGGCTCAAGACCCTCGCCGATCTCGGCACAACTCCAACTCGCATCGACGTTGCCATCGATTTCGTTGATGCATCGATCGCCTTGGGACGCCAGAAACAAGCTGCATGCGAACGGGGTGAGCTTTGTGGCTTACGAACTTGGCATACCCACCATGAATACGGCGCCTTCGGCCAACAGGTCCGCTTTCAGTTGAGTCTGGGATCTGGTGGTTCGTCCATGTACGTCAGGGTTTACGACAAAGGGCTCGAGCAGCGAACCCGTGAACTAGGCCATCAGAACCCGTGAACTAGGCCATCACGAGAGCCTTGAGGTTGAATTCAAGAAGGGCCACGCGATCGCCGTCAACCATACAATTCTGGAAGCGGGCACTGACCGGCAACAAGTCAGGAGCTGCACCCGGACCATGTCGCCGATGATCTGCGGCAAGCAATCAACGGTGGAATCGACATCCTCACGCGGCGCCGGCCCTCGCGCATTCGAAGGCTTCGCCCGCGAGCGGCCTCTCTTCAGGCTCCGGACCGCCTCCAAACGGTGCCAGGTCTCACCTGATACCAGCTCCTGCTCAACGCCCCACCGGAAGACGTGCTTGATCCATGTGGTCTTGCAGTTCACGGTGCCCTCGTTGTTGCCGTCATTGATCCAGGTCTCGCGGACGGCCCGCAGCTGCGCCGGCCCGAACTCCTCCGTCGGCAGGGAGCCGTAGAGCTCGCGCAGGCGCCGGCACGCGATCCTGAGGTTCGCGATGGTCTTGGTAGGCTCACCGTCCTGGACGTAGTACGCCTCGGCGTGGTCTTTGTAGGCGGCGATCAGGTCGATGACGCAGAAGCGGTCCCGACGCGTCACGCTGGGCATCAGGTCGACGTTCCGACCCGCGGCGAGGTACTCGGCGATCAGCCGGTCGTACTTCTCGCGGCTCGCCGGCGACTCGAACGGTCCCAGGTATACGTGATGCCCGCCGAGGACAACCCGGGCTTGTCCGGAGGCTTCGTGGTATCCGTAAACGGAAGTGCTGAACGGTTTGCGTGAGCCATGGCGGCCTCCAGCCAGCGTTGGTATGACTACCAACGAAACTGGCTTCGAGCCGCTCCGACCCCACCCGGGTCGGGTACGCCAAATTCGGCGTTCAGCGAGACTTAGGAAAATCGGGGTGAGAGGATTTGAACCTCCGACCTTCTCGTCCCGAACGAGACGCGCTACCAAGCTGCGCTACACCCCGGCTGTGGACGCGAGTATAGGCCCCGCGGCTCACGGGTCATCGGTCAATTCTGGTCCGCGGTCTCGGACGGATACTCGGGAAGCACGCTGCCGTAAACATTGTCGGCACGGGTGCCCGGGTCCTCATCCGGACCAGCCGAATAAAAGTACCCCCCCGTGCCACCCGGGACGATGCCCTCGTCTGCGTCACCGACCGGGTTCGCCTCGGTCGTGTTCGTCGGGTTGAACGGGCGGAACGACCGGCGCAGCTTCAGGATCTGCCCCGGGGCACCGCCGGGCAGGTCGAGCTCGTCACGCCCCGTGCGATCGCCCTCGAGGTCGAACCACTCGCCGTGCCCACCGTCGTAGCTCGGGTGCACGAACCGGATCGGATTCCCCCAGGTATCAAGCACCTCGTCACCCGTAACGTCGATCTGCTCGTTGCCGATCTCACGAACCCTCAGGCTCGACGAATCGAGCTGCTGCCAGCTGCGCTCGATGTCGGGAACTGATTCCTTCGCAAACCGGAGATACCGGGCCAGCGAGGGGATCGCCTGGACCTCTTCGCCCACGCCCTCGGTGCCGAGCCGTCCGTCGGCGATTGGGAGGCGGAACTCGCCCGAGCCGTCGCGCGCGACGTAGTCCTTGTAGTCCTTGGGGCGGAAATCGGTCTCGGCCGCCAGGGACTGCTGCACACCCTCGAGCGCGGTAATCACGCCCTGCGTCGCCTGGGACCGCCCCGAGTTGATCAGGGCCGGGGCCAGCGTCAGCCCGATGGCGACCAGCACCGCGATGATCCCGATCACGACCAGAAGCTCGATCAGTGTGAACGCCCGTGAGCCCGTCCGCATCATGCCGTTCCCCTCATCTGCGCACGCCAGCCTACCGCCGATCGCGTCCGGACACTGTACGAACGATACGCGTCGCCTGATCCGATGATCCTCAGCCCGCCGGGGCCCCTCCAGAAGGCGGCTGCTGGGGCGGGGGCGTCGCGGTCCCTCCCCCCAGACCCGACCCAACGATGCTGGTCGAGAACATCCCCCCGCCCGCCGCCGGGGCGCCGCCACCCCGCGGAGCTCCGGGCGACGCCTGGGGCGGCGGCGTCTGGGCCTGCCCTGCAGCTGGACCGAGATTCAATCTGGCCTTGAAGATGTACTCCGCCACACGCTCCTGCATGTCGTCGAGCATCTCGTTGAAGAGCGACGAGCCCTGCTTCTTGAACGCGATCCTCGGGTCCTGCTGCGCGAAGGCCTGGTAGTTGATCCCGTCACGGAGCTGGTCCATCGAGTACAGGTGATCCTTCCAGGACTGATCGAACGTATCCAGCAGGATGGTCATCTCCAGCTGCATCAGCTCCGGGCGCAGCCGCTGGTCCACCAACCCGCGGGCCGCCTCCTTGAATTCGGCCTCGTCCAGCCAGCGCAGCCATTCGGGCGGGTCCATCTGGAACTTCTTCTGCGTGACACCCGTGAGCGTGTCGTAATCCGATGCTGCGCCGAACTCTTCCTTCGCCGCATCGATCTCGCCGATCTCCCACCAGCGTGTCGCGATCTCGGTGAGCCGGTCCTTCATCTTCGCCGGACCGCCCGTGCGCACCTCGTCGGGGTCGAGCTCGACACCGAAACGCGTCTTGGTCCAGCGCAGCAGCTGCTCCAGCGCTTCCTGGGGCGACTGACGCATGTTCGCCATGGTCATCTGCAACGCGAAGTCGATCGGGTAGTTGATCTCCTTCTGCTGGTAGCGCTCGCGCACGCGGTCCCGCATGAATTGCTCCGGAGGCGGGGTGGTCTCATCGAGCGAGCTCTTGACCTCCTCGATCGTCACCTCGACGTCGAACATCCGCTTCGCCCAGGCGATCAGCTGCTCGATGCCGTAGTCCTCGGCGAGGAAGACATCCAGCTTGCCTAGATCCGCCGAGTCGATCTGCTCCTCTGCGGCGGTGATCAGCTTGTCCTGCACGTCGCGTCGCGTCGCGACGTCGGCTTCGGCGAGCTCGGCAGCCGAGATCTCGACCCCGAACCGCGTCTTCGCCCAGCTCACCAGGCCCGCGGAGTCGAAGTCGACCACGACCTCGGCGCCCTCGGCGCTCATGTACTCACCGAGCGTCACGTCGATCATCGAGCGTGCCTCGGCCTTCGCGTCCTCGCGTACGCGCTTGTCCATCTCGTCCGCGTCGCGCCCCTTGAGCCGCTCGAGCATGATCTCGGTGTCCAGCTCGTCGCGGACGAACTCGACCGCGCACTTCGCCGGGTAGGTCGTGCTCAGGTACTCGCCGCAGGCGTCGTCGATGCACTCGTCGATGTACTCGAGGATCAGCCCCTTCACCTCGCGTCCCTCAAGCACCCGCTGTCGGAGCCCGTAGAACCGCTGGCGCTGGTGCTCCATGACCTCGTCGTACTCGAGGATGTTCTTGCGGATCTGGAAATTCCGCTCCTCGACCTTCCGCTGCGCCCGCTCGACGCTCTTGGAGAGCATCGGGTGCTCGATCGCATCGCCCTCCTTCATGCCGAGCCGGGCGAGCACGTTCATCGTGGTCTGACCCGCAAACATCTTCATCAGGTCGTCCTCGAGCGACACGAAGAACCGGCTCGACCCGTTGTCCCCCTGACGCCCCGACCGCCCACGCAGCTGGTTGTCGATCCGACGGCTCTCGTGGCGCTCCGTGCCGATCACGTGCAGCCCGCCCATGTCCTCGATGTCCTCGAACCACCGGACACGGTGCAGCAAGCACCGCCCGCCAGCGTCGAGCTCCTCGCGCAGCTCCTCGGCCGACGCCCGCTCGATCTGCTTCGGGTTCATCCACGTCGCCTGCTCCGCCCAGTGCTGGAGCAGCAGCAGCTCGAGTTGATCGAACGCGAGCTCCTCCGCCTCGCGCTTCTTGAGACCAAGCTCACCCGGCGCGATCTTGCGGTAGAGGTTCTCGCGGAGCTGCTCTTCCGTCATCTCCGGGCTGAGCCCCTTCGACGCGATCCCACGGCGGAGCCAGTGATCGACGAGCTGCTCCTTCGGGCACTTCTTCAGCTTGATGTCGGTGCCTCGCCCGGCCATGTTCGTCGCGATCATCACCGCGCCGAGCTCGCCCGCTTCCTCAACGATGTGGGCCTCGCGCTCGTGCTGCTTGGCGTTCAGCACCTCGTGCTTGATGCCGTGCTTGCGCGTCAGCAGCTGGCTCAGCATCTCGCTCTTCTCGACGCTCGTGGTTCCGACAAGGATCGGCCGCCCCACGTCGTGGAACGCCTTGATCTCATCGACGATCGACTCCCACTTGTCCTTCCCTCGCAGGAACATCAGGTCGTCGAAGTCACCGCGGGCGATCGGCTTGTTGGTCGGGATCGAGACCACGTCGAGCCCGTAGATGTCGTGGAACTCCTGTGCCTCGGTGTCCGCGGTGCCGGTCATGCCCGCGAGCCGCTTGTACATCTTGAAGAAGTTCTGGATCGTGACCGACGCAACCGTCTGCGTCTCCTGCTTGATCGGGACCTGCTCCTTGCACTCCACCGCCTGGTGCAGGCCGTCCGACCACTGTCGCCCGATCATCGCGCGACCCGTGAACTGGTCCACGATCACGATGCTCGGCTCCGTCCGCCCCGTCTGCGGGTCCGGCGTCGGCATGATCACGTAGTCCTTGTCCTTCTCGTACACCACGTACGCCCGGAGCGCCTGCTCAAGCAGGTGCGGCACGTCCGTGTTCTCTCCCACGTAGAACGACCCGATCCCCGCGACGCGCTGCGCCTCGGCGATCCCCTCGTGCGACAGGTGCACCTGCTTACGCTCGGGCAGCACCTCGTAGAACTGCGTGTGCTTGTCTCGCTCCGCCTCGAGACCGGGCAGTTCGGCCTTCGCTGCCGTGAGCTGCTTCTGAAGCTCGGGCACGCCCGACTTGTCCCTCGCCTGACGGATATCGCCCTCCAGACCCTTGACCTTCTCCAGCAGCGCCTGGACCCGGTCTTCGCGCTCCTGCCAGGGCTTCTGCATGTCCTTCAGGTGCTTGGCCAGCTTGTCGGCCATGTCGTAGCGAGGCTGCTGGTCGTGCGCCGCGCCCGAGATGATCAGCGGCGTCCGCGCCTCGTCGATCAGCACGCTGTCCACCTCGTCGACGATCGCGAAGTCACGCCGGCGCTGCACCTGCTGCGCCACGTTCCGCTTCATGTTGTCGCGCAGGTAGTCGAACCCGAACTCGCTGGTCGTGCCGTACACGACGTCGCACTGATACATCACCCGCTTGACCTGCTCGGGCTGTGTGTGCTGCGGGTGGATCGCCCCCACCGTCAGCCCGACGCCCCGGAAGAACGGGAATGTCCAGTCGCGGTCGCGCTGCACGAGGTAATCGTTCACCGTGACCACGTGCACCTTGTTCTCGCGCACCGCCGCCCAGTACGCCGCGAGCGGTGCCACGATCGTCTTGCCCTCACCCGTCTTCATCTCCGCGACCTTGCCCTGGCTGAGCACCATCGCGCCGATCAGCTGCACGTCGAACGGCCTCGCCCGGAACGGGGGCTTCGACTCAGGAAACAGCTCCCGCACCGCCTCGTACAGCTCGTTCGGCAGCTCCGCCCAGACCCACGCGGACACGGGTTCGGTGTTGCCCAGCAGATCCTCCGCCGGGGGCCGAGCCTCCATGCCCTCGAGCCGGGTCTTCGTTTCGTCGTAAAGCCCGCGGACGCCCTCGGGCAGCAGCGACGCATCGAAACCGTGCTCGGGGTTGAAGACATTCCGGATGCCGACGTTCCGGTCCATCGCCTCGCGCCCGGCCGCGAAAGCCTCGACCATCAACTGGTCCTCGTTCTCGCCCGCCTTGTACCGCTCGCGGAACTCGTCGGCCTTCGCGAAGAGCTCCGCGTCCGAGAGCTTCCGCATCTCGGGCTCGAGCGCATTGATCCGCTCGACCCGCGAGGTGTACTTCTTCACGAACCGCTCGTTGCGCGAGCCGATCAGCTTGTTGAGAATCGGTCCAACGACGGGAATGCCCTGGTCACTGCCAAGCATGGGTGGTCTCGATTTCTTCTGTGAGCGCCCAACAAACCGGACGCGGGGTGCAGCGAGCGGCACCGAAACCTCGGCAGCCTCACTCGCCAGAATCTCATGTCAACGCCGATGCACGGGTGGACACGCGGCAGAACGCCGCGCGGATTGTCACACCATCAGCGATGGAGGCGGCAGATCGATGCACCCGCCCGCCACGAGCACGCCCGTCCGTAACGGCGCATCAGCCCGCTCGACCGCGGGCGACGACCGGACAGGCTTGTCGGTCCCGACCAGAGCCGTAGCGCGGGCATCGCCTTCGACCGAACCCGTCGAGGGGACATCCGCCACCATCGCGTACGCGAGACCAGCCCCCGCGAACGCCACCCGACGAGCCGTCTCCACGCCCGAACCCGCCGCAGCAAGCAGAGCAACCGCCAGCAGCAGGGAGATCCCCCCCGCCTGGGCGCGTCCGACCTGTGACCGGGTCCGGTTCATCGTCGCAGAATCATCGGCATCCCCCGAGCCCCGAGCAAGCCCGCCCGCGCCGGACGACCCCAGAATCCCATCCCGAGTTTCACGGCTCGCGCCGACCAGGGCCGATACCTCCACCGCGTTCTGAGACGCCGTCCGGACCCCGAAACCCATACGGAATACTGACAATGCTCGCAGCCCGCAAGGCACTCCCCGCCACCCGTGACTCGGTCACCCACAAGTTCGCCGTAGACGGCCACGAGGGCTACCTCACCATCGGCCTCTACCCCGACGGCAGCCCGGGCGAGCTCTTCCTGAAGATCTCCAAGGAGGGCTCTGCGCTCTCGGGGATGTGCCAGGCCTTCTGCCGAGCATTCAGCCTCGCCATCCAGCACGGGCTCACCGTCCGCGAGGCCGTCATCCGGTTCAAGGGCATGCGCTTCGAGCCCCTCGGCTCAACCAACAACCCCGAGATCCCGCACGCCGAGTCCATCGTCGACTACGTTGCCCGCTACCTCGAGCTGCACTTCGACGAGCCCGACACCCTGCGCCGCTGAGGCAGTCAGACCACCCGGTGCTCAGGCTCATCGCCCCGCAGGATCGCCGCGGCGCTGCGCTCGCACATCCGTGTCATCTCCGCACGCCACCTCCATTCGCCGCTGCCCACGTGCGGCGTCATCACGACGTTGTCGAGCCCGAGCAAGCCGGGATGCACCCGGGGCTCGTCTTCCAAGACGTCCAGGCCCGCACCCCAGATCCGACGCGCCCGCAGCGCCTCGGCCAGCGCCGCCTCGTCGATCACGGGCCCCCGGCTGGTATTGATCACGATGGCGTCGGGCTTGAGCATCGCCAGCCGCTCCGCGTTCAGCAGATGACGAGTCTCCGGGGTCAGGGGCGTGTGCACACTCACCACGTCCGCCTCGCGCAGGCCTTCTTCCAGTTCGACCCACCGACCGCACACCGGCGCCCCCTCGAATGCCAGCTTCCGCCGCCGGCTCGTGTAGATCACCTCCATCCCGAAGGCCTTCGCCCGGAGCGCCGTCGCGTACCCGATCCGCCCTGCCCCGACGATCTGTAGCGTGCGCCCCGCCAGTTCCGGGCCGAGCATCTCGCCCATCGCGAGCGGCGCGCGCCGCTCCCATTCGCCGCTCCGCACGAACCGATCCCCCTCGACGATTCGCCGGGCAACCGCCAGCAGCAGCCCGATCGCCATGTTCGCCGTGCCCTCGGTTACCACATCAGGCGTGTTCGCGACCACGACCCCACGCTCCCGGCACGCGTCCAGGTCGATGTTGTTGTACCCGACCGCGAAGTTGCACACCCCCCGCAGCCCCGGGCCCGCCGCATCCAGAAACGCTGCATCGACTTCGTCCGTGAACATCGTAATCACCACCGACGCCCCGCGGACCCGCTCCAACGTGCTCTCGCGCGTCGGCGTCTCGGTCGGCCCAACCAGAACACGCGCCCCCTCGATCGAGACCGGGTCCCCGGGCACCGCACGCGTCACGACGACCAACGCCTGTTCTTCGCTCATGCCGCTACGGTACCCCGATGCCGCCGCACACCGGCACAAGCACCAGCACGATCCTCTTCTGGAACATCCGCGCAGGCGGGGGGCCCAGCCGTGCCCAGCCCGTCCTCCTCGAGATCCTCAGCCATGAGCCCGACGTCGTCGCGCTCTGCGAGTGCAGGAGCACGTTCGCGGGCCAACTGATCGCCGCACTCCGAGACCAAGGCCTGCCCCACCACCTGCAGGCCGACGCCGGGCCCCGCGTCAACCGCGTCGTGCTCGTCGCACGCGAGGCCCTCGAACCCGAACTCGGGAGCCCGACGCCGCGCGTCGTCCACGCCCGAACCCAGGGCATGCTCATCTCCGTATGCCACGTCCCAGACGCCTCGAACCGCTCGGGTCGGCTGAACGCCCTTCACGAGCTGCACCGGGCCGCCACTGGTTCCCGTGACGAACCCCATCTGATCCTGGGCGATTTCAACGCCGACCGCACCAATCACCCTCGCCGTGACGGCACCGCGATCGGGCGCCTCACCGCCCTGGGATACGCCGACCTCTGGCTCACGGCAGGCGGAGACCAAGCAGAGCCAACCTGGACGGGCCCCGGGGGCGCAGCCGCCCGCCTTGACCACGCTTACGCGAGCAAACCCCTTGTTTCCAGGGTCGAAAGCGCCCTCCAGATCCACGCCCCTCGCGAGCTCGGATGGAGCGATCACAGCCTCCTCAAGCTCCGACTTATCCACAACACCCCATAATCTCCGGGTTTTTCTCGTGTTTTTCGGTCCTACACGCCCGATAAACCTTGCAGAACGTGCAGCCGCGGGGTACAAACCCCGCGTTCAACAAGGCCTTCGGCACAACCAAGGCCGCAGAAAACGGGGCGAGGAGTGCCCCCTGGAGTCAAACATGGCGAAGAAGACCACACGGAAGAAGACCGCCAAAAAGACCGCCCGCCGAACACCGGCTCGGAAGACCACCACCCGCAAGAAGACCACCAAGAAGGCGCCCGCCAAGGCGGCCCCGCGCGTCACCGGTGCCAAGGGCAAGCCCCGCACCAAGAGCGACGTGCAGGCCACCATCGCGGAGCATGTCGGCATCTCCAAGAAGGAGGTCGCCGCCGTCTTCGAAACCATGGGCGCGATGATGGCCGCCGACCTCAAGAAGGGCAACGCGGGCATCTTCAACGTCCCGGGCCTCATGAAGGTCACCGTCCAGCGCAAGCCAGCCACCAAGGCCCGCAAGGGCATCAACCCCTTCACGGGCGAGCCCACCATCTTCAAGGCCAAGCCCGCCCGCAACGTCGTCAAGGTCCGCCCCCTCAAGGGCCTCAAGGACATGGTCGCCTGACCATCGCCTGCCAGACCGATCGAATCTCTCAGCGGGCCGGCCTCAGCGCCGGCCCGCTGTGCGTTGGGACACAGGCAATCATCCTCGCATGAACACCCGCAGCCTCGTCAACCGCGCCCGCAAACCGGGCGTCGCCCTCGAGACCACCATCCTCGTCCACGGCCTGCCCAGCGATCGCACGCGCGAAGCTGCCGATCTCTTCGGCAAAGCCGTCCGAGACTCCGGCGCAAGCCCGGCGCTCGTGGGCGTGGTCGAGGGCGCAGGGGTCGTGGGCATGAGCGACGATGAGCTCGACGCCATGCTCCGAAGGCCCAACGTACCAAAGGTCAACCGTTCCAACCTCGGGCTCACCATGGCCTCGAACGCCTGGGGGGCCACCACCGTCAGCGCGACGGTCGAACTCGCCGCTCTCGCGGGGCTGCGTGTGTTCGCGACTGGAGGCATCGGGGGGGTGCACCGGGGCTACTCCACACACCTCGATGTCTCGAGCGATCTCACCGCCATCGCCAGCCACCCCGTCGCTGTCGTAACCAGCGGGTGCAAGAACATCCTCGACATCCGCGCAACACGAGAGGCACTCGAGACACTCGGTGTCACGGTGGTGGGTTTCTGCTGCGACGCCTTCCCCGCGTTCTACCAGCGCTCCTCCGACGCGGCCCTCGACGCCAGGTTCGACACCGCCGAGGCGCTCGCCGAGTTCGTCCGCTTCGAGCTGGCCCGCTCCGGGCGAGGCATCGTGGTCTGCAACCCGATCCCACCAGACGACGAGATCCCGGCCGACCAGTGGGAAGCCTGGCTCACCGCCGCCCAGGCCGAACACCCGGCGATCGGGCGGGACGCCACCCCCGCTCTCCTTGAGTCGGTTCACAGGTTCTCAGACGGACGCACCATCGAGGCCAACATCGCCCTCGCCCGATCAAACGCCTCTCTTGCAGGCCGGCTCGCGTCCGCTATGCACAGGGGGTGATCCGGTAAGGCGCGTGAATCCGAACACATCCCATTTGTGAAGAAACCTTTGCTCGTTGGAAACGCTGGGTTCGTGTCCTGGAAAGCACCTTGGTCTACCATGTATGAGTAGGAGATGGAGAGCTTGCACGTACGGCCAAGTGCAAAGGCCTGTATGCAGCGACCCGACAACTCGTTCCCCGTCACGCTGTGACGGGCTCATCTGTTTGGGGGATCCGGCATTCACGCGAGCCGGCAGCTGGAGTCCTGGGCGGTCGCGCTATGAAGCGGTCCTCCCGGAAGAACGAATTCACACGAGTCATACCTGGAGAGTTCACACGATGAAGACCATGCAGATCCTCGGCATCCTCGCCGCCGCCGGCGTCGCCACCTCGGCCGCTGCGCAGGACAGCGTTTCCAACAACAACGCTGGCGACGCCATCGATCCGTACGACGCCACCCGCCAGGTCACCAAGTTCACGGTTGACCTGACCTCGATCACCTCCGCCAAGGGCGCAGAGTTCGGCGTTGCCCCGCTGCTCAAGGCCGGCCGCTCGTCGGATCCCGCCGGGACCGGCTTCTTCAGCATCCGCCTCTCGGGTCAGTCCATCAGCCGTCACATCGAATCCAACGTGCTCGCAACCGGCACCTACAACACCTGGAACACCGCCGGCCAGGGCGTGGGCCCCAACAACAGCACCCCCGGCACCGTCAACCTCCCGGGCTCGGGCCTCCAGAGCCTCGCCGTCGGCTTCAACGAGTTCGAGCCCAACGTCTCCAACAACTCCGACAACCTCTACGCGGGCCTCGTCACCTTCGACCCAGCCAACCGCAACCGCCTCTACGTCGACCGCATCATCGCCGCCACCAACGCGCCTAACGGCGCCACCGCGGGCACTGCCAGCTTCGCGATGGGCTCCATCGACACCCGCCTCAACCTCATCAGCCGCGCCGACGGCTTCAATGTCACGAGCCCCGACGAGCTCGTCAACCAGAACATCTTCCGCATCAACGCGGACCTCCGCAGCAACGGCACCGTCAACAACATCGACCGCTTCTCCGCGGGCGACGCCGCTGCCACCGAGCGTGTCTTCGACGGCAACGTCGGCGGCTTCACCACCGACACCCTCTCGGTCAGCGGCGGCATCCCCGAGATCGACGGCGGCTCCTCCACCTTCGGCCCGACCTTCGGCGCCGAGCTCGCGGTCAACGATCACTCCGCGGGCACCATGGCCCACTTCACCCCGACCTTCTCGGGCTTCGCCACCAACGTCAGCAACCACCGCGGCTCCATCACCTACAACCCCGATGACGCGCTGGGCGGCGTCGGCCTGGCCGCACAGATCCAGCGCGACGACACCGGCAACACCGTCTACCTCGGCGTCTTCGGCGTGAACGCAACGGGTGTCCCCCAGCAGGTCGCCAACCTCCAGGCCCCCCTGAGCATCGACGACCCGGTCGACGAGTACAACTTCATGGCCCCGGGCACCGAGATCCCCTTCGGTGAGTTCCGCCACTACCGCAGCCAGATGGCCTTCTCGGGCCCGATCGGCGCCGCTTCCGCTGGCTCCGACGCCGCCGGCAACGTCCTCGTCGCCGGCGTCTTCGACGTCGCGTGCAACAACTGCACCGCCAGCGGCTTCCCGGTGACCTACGGCAACGGCGGAGCCAACGCTCCGGTCAACGCGATCGCCGTCGCCCGCTTCAACCCCAACGCGCAGACCCCCAGCTCCACCATCCAGTGGTCGTCGGCCGCCTGGGTCAACTTCGACACCGGCTTCGGCAAGCCCGTCCGCGATGCCTCGGGCACCGAGATCGGCTTCCTCGTCCCCCTCAACGCCTTCCCGGGCCTCACCGGACCCTCCATCTCCGCCCCCGCCATCGACGCGGCGGGCAACCTCTACTTCACCAGCCCCTTCGTTGACTTCGGTCCCGATGGCCAGGTCGGCACCGGCGACGACGACATCGACACGGGCCTCTTCCGTGCGGTCTACGACGCCAGCACCTTCGGCTACGAGCTCGACCTCATCCTCCAGACCGGTGACGTCATCGCGTCCCAGGGCACGGGCCTGAACTACAACATCGGCCTCATCCGTGTCGCCGACGCCGACTCCACCGACTCCAGCGCCTTCTTCGGGCAGAGCGCCACCTACGACGGCTACCCGGGCTCCAGCCCCTCCTCCACCGATGACGCCGATAACCTCGGCGCCCTCGTCGCAGCCGTCAACATCACCTACGACGTCAACGGGGACGGCAGCTTCGACTTCGGCGTCGGGACCGGCGACGAGGACTACTCGACCCTCTTCTACGTCTCCCCGCTCGGTGACGGGAACCCCATCACCGACTGCAACGGCAACGGGGTCGACGACGCCATCGACATCTCCAGCGGCACCTCCGCGGACATCAACGCCGACGGCATCCCCGATGAGTGCCAGCTCACCAGGCTCTGCGCCGACACCAACGCCGATGGCTTCGTGACCCCGGCCGACTTCAACGCCTGGATCCTGGCCTTCAACACCATGAACTACCGCGCGGATCAGAACGGCGACAACCTCGTCACCCCCGCCGACTTCAACGGCTGGATCCTCAACTTCAACCTCGGCGTCAACGGCCCGCTCTGCGTGCAGTAAGCCGAGCCGGCTGCACCCGCAGCCTCGCAAGACCTCACACGCCCGCCCCCAACGGGGCGGGCGTGCTTTCTGTCCGCACCGCCGATCAACCGGGAACCAAGCCCTCGTATCACGCGAAGGGCCCCGGCGCTCGGACCGCTGGAGACGACAAACATGCGACACACCCTCGCCGCTTCCGTGCTCTGCCTCGCCGCGACCACAGGCCAGGCCCAGTGGGACCCGCAGAACGCCCAGTGGGGCAAGACCGAGCCGACCGACGTCCGGGTCATGACCTGGAACGTCCGCGACAGCCTCTGCCGAACCGAGAACAAGAACGACCCCAACGGCAACTGGGCCGCGCTCGCCCGAGTCGTGGCCGCTCTCCAGCCAGACGTGCTCATTCTCCAGGAGTGCGGCGACAACAGCGGCAACGGCACCGGCAGCGGCGTCGACTCCGTCGCCAACCTCACGACCGTCATGAACCTGTTCTTCGACGGCGGCACCGACCCGTTCAACGGCGGCACCGTCGGCGAGTACGTCCAACTCCACCGCCCCGGGTACTCGCTCGACAACATCTTTGTCAGCGACAGCTCCGATGGCTTCAACCGCAACGTCATCCTCAGCCGCTGGCCGTTCACCGATCTGAACGGCAACGGCCAGGCCACCACCAGCGATTTCAGCGTGCTCTCCAGCGCCACGGGCGTCCCGGGCGGCAACGGCGGTATCCGCGGGTTCCAGTTTGCCGAGATCAACCTGCCCAACGATCAGTACGTCGGAGACATCGTTGTGGGCAACGTTCACATGAAGTCCGGCGGCTCCTCCAACGATCGAGCACAGAGGCTCACCGCAGCACAGAACACGTGGTACTACACCCGCTACCTGTACAACGGCAACGGCACCGGGACACCCGACCCCGAGAACGCCGTCTCGGAGTTCCCGTCGTCTACTGCCGTGCTTGATCCCAACACCCCTGTCATCATGGGCGGCGATCTGAACGAGGACGAAGACTCCAACTCACGCAAGGGGCCCGCCGAGTGGCTCGCCGAGGGCATCACCTCCGGAGGCAGCACCGACGGCACCAACCCCGACGGAACCGATGCCGTCTTCGACGACGCCACCGAGTTCTTCTCAGGGGTCCGCTTCACCATCAACAGCTCAAAGCTCGACTACCTCGTCTGGCAGGACGAGATCGCTACCGCACGACGCGAGTTCGTCTTCCGCAGCCAGAACGTGCCAATCCCGTCGCTGCCTCCCGAACTCGTCGGCATCGGCTTCCCCCCCAACGATTCGGGGAACTTCGCGAATCTGCTCGCATCGGATCACTACCCGGTCGTCGTCGACTTTATCCTGCCCCTCGGACAGGCGACGCTCCCGGGTGACTTCGACCTGCTGACCCCCGCGGACGTGGCGACGGGCGTCGACAACGGTCTCGTCGTTGCCAGCTGGCAGGCCGCCTCCGACACGGATTCCTACACGTACACGCTCGCGACCGATCCGGCACTGACCAACATCGTCGTTCAGCAGTCCCCGCTGCTCAATACCTCGGCCTTTATCCCGGGCCTTGACCGCTGCACCACCTACTACTGGTCCGTCGAGGCCGTAAACGCCAACGGCACGACAACCTCAACGCCCGCGGTCGCCTCGTTCACGACGGTGGGCGGCGCAGATCAGAACGGCGACGGCGTCGCGACACCCGCCGACTTCAACGCCTGGATCCTCAACTTCAACGCGGGCCTGCCGCTCGCCGACGTGAACAACGACGGCGCGATCACGCCAGCCGATTTCAACGCCTGGATCCTGGCGTTCAACTCCAACTGCCCCTGATCCAAAGACGCCCTCAGACGCCGAACGTGTGGCGGAGCCCGGTCACCGCACGGTCGACCCGAGCGGCGCATCCCCGCACCGCGACCTGCGCTTCCACACGGGCGACAAGCTCCTGACGCTGCACGGGCTTGATCAGGAAGTCGTCCGCCCCTGCCTCGAGGGCCCGCTCCACGTCTGCGGTCTCGTTCAGAGCTGTCAGCATCAGCACCGAGACCGACCGGGTCGCGGGCTCAGAACGAAGCCGCTCGCAGACCTGGTACCCGCTCAGTCGCGGCATCATGATGTCAAGGACGATCACATCGGGCGGGGCCTGGCGAGCCGCTTCGAGCGCCTCCTGCCCAGAGGCGAACTGCAAGACCTCGCATCCGGTGTCGTCGAGAAAGTCACCGATCAGCTCTCGGTTCTGCGGATTGTCGTCCACCACGAACACACGCGGAGATGCGTCGAGGCCGGCCGGTGTATGAGACATACCTATCCTTTGTATGCAACAGCTGCAACCGCAGCGGAATCCAAGCATATCCTGAACCGGAGCTATCTGTTCAGGGGCCCGATCCCATGCCCAACCAGACGACCAAGAACCCGTGGCATGACCGCTTCGCGTCGCCGACCACTGACGACCTGCACCGCCTCTACCCCGACGAACCCGAGGTCTTCGGGTGCCTCCTGGAACTGATCGAGTCGCGAACCGGCGCCCCGCCCGCCATCGAATGGCGCGGGATCGCATGGAGATGGACGCTTGTCTACCGCCGCGCGGGCGACGAGGAACCCTGGGCATACGTCATCCCGAGCGAGCGCTGCCCGATCCTCACCTTCCCGGCGCCGGCGAACCCGCTCCCGCCCTCGGATCTGAAGCGCATGCCCCGATTCATCCGCGAGAGCGTCCTGCACGCGCCGCGTGTCGGGCAGGTCTGCTGGATCGAGTCCCCGGTCGAGACACCCTCGCAGGTCCAGGAGCTCGACCGCTTCCTCGCCATGATCACCGAGGCGCAGCCCGCCTAGCCCGGCGACTATCATCCGCGAGCAACCCAAAGGGCACGGAGGTCCTGATGTTCTATGCGCGTGTCGGTCTCGCCCTGGCAATCGTTCTCCTCGGAACCGTCCAGAGCGACGCACAACTCATGGCCGAGCTCCGCCGAGCGGTAACAGCCTCAGACCTAGGCCGGGACGCCATCGCCGGCATCGCCATCCGGGACGCCAACACGGGCGAGCTCATCTTCGAGCACAACGCCGACCAGCCGCTCGCCCCCGCGTCCAATCAGAAGCTGCTCACATCCGCCGCCGCGGTCATCATCCTGGGCCCCGCGTACGCCTACACGACCGAACTGGTGCCCACGACCGACGGCGCCTTGGTGCTCGTGGGCACGGGAGACCCCGCGTTCGCGGATCCCGAGGTGCTCGAGACCCTCGAACCGGCTCTCGCCTCGGACGACGTGCTCGATCTCTTCGCCGCCACCGCTGCCGAGCGCATCGAGTCCGCGACTGAACTCATCATCGATGATCGCGTCTTCGATCGAGAGCTCATCCACCCCGACTGGCCGCGCGACCAGCTCGAACGCTGGTACTGCGCCCCGGTGCAGGGCATCAACGTGCACGCCAACGTGCTCGCCTTCTATCCGTCCCCGTCCGGGGGCGGCGTAACCGCCGGGCTCGAGCCCGCCGCGGGCTGGGTCGACATCACCGACCGCGCGGAGATCATCGACGCCGGGCGCAACGCTGTCTGGATCCAGCGTACCGAGACCGACGATGCGTATGTCATCCGCGGCTCGATCCGCACCCGCGCCCAAGCCCCGATCGAAGTGTCGCTCCACCAGCCCGCGCTCTTCGCCGGACGCCTGGTCGCCGAACGCCTCGAAGCCGCCGGGGTGACCTTCAACACGTCGAGCGGTACCCCCTTGCGCCTCGCGGAGCCCGACGAGATCATCGAGCATGCGTCCGAACCCATTGCCGTCTGGGCAACGCCCCTCGACGACATCCTCGAACGCTGCAACCACGACTCCATGAACCTCCACGCCGAGGCCCTGCTCAAGTCGCTTGGCCGCGCTGTGACGGGCGAGAGCGGCACCTGGCAGAACGGCGTCGCGGTCCTGCGGATGCTCATGGTCGAGACCCTCGGCGCCTCGGACATCACAGGCACCATCATCCGTGATGGCTCCGGACTGAGCCGAGAGAACAGGATCACCGCCTCGACCCTCTCCGCCTGGCTCGCCACGATGCACACCGAGCCCGAGGTCCGCGACATGTTCCGCGAGACCCTTCCGACCGCACGCGGCAAGCTCGCCAGACGGTTCAACTTCGGCACGATCGACCACAGCGTGTACGCAAAGACGGGCACCATCAACCACGTCCGCTGCCTCTCGGGCTACGTGACCAACGAGCACACCGGACAGACCGCCGCCTTCAGCATCCTCTGCAATGGACTCACCACGGGCCAGTCCGTCCGCGCCGCGTACAGGCTCCAGGCCGCCATCATCGAGGCACTGGACGACAACATCTCCGAGCTCACCCTGCCTGTTGACGAACCACAGGCCATCGGCGGCTAATCCGCAGTCGCTCCGAGCCCCAACGCCGCGCCAAACCGGTCGTGTGCCCGAGCCGTCACGTCGGGGTCCATCTCGATGATCGGGGGCCACTCCCGCACGGGGTAGCCCCGCAGCTCGCCCGCCTGCTTGGGTCTCGCATCGAACCACATCGATCGCCCCACGACCCGGGCATCCCGCAGCATGTCCGCGTTCGCGACCCAGTGGAACATCGCCTGATCCACATCGCCCGTGTCGACCGCCTCGCCCACGAACACGACGAACGCCGCACGGTCCGAGGTCGCGTCCATCACGCGTGACGCGAGATCGCTGAATTCGCCCTCCGCGCGTACCCCGGTCGCGACGAACAGCCACCCGCCCGAGGCCTCGGGCATCGATGCGGACGCCACGCCCTCGATCGATCGCACCACATCCACGCACGCCTCGCGGTCATCGAACGCCCGCTCGCGCGTCGGCTCGCTCGACGCGTCGGGCTCCTCGCCTGCCCACTTGCGCGTGCAGTCGAAGCCCAGCTTGCCCCCGCCCCCGAGCCACGGAGCCGCGTGGTCGAGGATGTCCAGCGGCCCGCGCACCAGCTCGACATCCCGCGACGGGTCGCAGTGCGCGCTCGCCATCCGCAAGACCGCGAGCGTGTCGTGCACGTCGGTGTCCTCGTCCACGACGAAGATCGTCTTGGTCCACGCCATCTGCCCCGCTCCCCAGATCGCGTGCATGACCCGGCGCGCCTGCAGCGGATACG
The DNA here is from genome assembly GCA_028284805.1 of Phycisphaerales bacterium. GTDB lineage: Bacteria > Planctomycetota > Phycisphaerae > Phycisphaerales > UBA1924 > JANQQZ01. Next base: position 1,247 of record JANQQZ010000011.1, on the reverse strand, counting down.
CCTTCCTGATCTTCACGAACGCGCAGTTGTGGAACGCCCCGAACATGGGCAGGTCGTAGTCCTCGATGTCGTGGATCAGCGTCTTGAGCAGTGGGAAGAACACACGCTCGGTCGCCTTACCCAGGAAGTAGTCCTCCTGCGGCGGCAGCCCCACAATCGTCGTCGGGTAGATCGGCTTCTCGCGCATCGTCACCGCCGAAACCTCGACGATCGGATACCGGTCCGGCATGGAGTAGAACCCGGTATGGTCGCCAAAAGGTCCCTCGAAGACCGCGCCCTCGCCCAGCTCGCCGTCGGTGCGAGGGTCGTACCCGATCACGCCCGCGTCCGGATTGACGTAGCCCTCGATCACGATCTCCGCGTCCGCGGGCACCCACAAGGGGACGCTCTGGGCCCTGCACAGCCTGATGCCCCCGCCGTTCAAGAAACCGGCCATCAGCAGCTCGCTGATGCCCGGGGGCAGCGGCGCCGTCGCGGCATAAGGCAACACACTCGGCCCGCCCAGCACGATCGCGACGGGCATCGGCTCGCCCCGTTTCTTCCAGCTCCGCCAGTGACTCGCCCCGTCGTGGTGCATGTGCCAGTGCATCGCAACTCGGTCCTTGCCGAGCAGCTGCACGCGGTACATCCCGATGTTGTGCGACGATGGCTTGCTCTCGCCCGCATCATCCGCGTGGATCGTGTGGATCCCCGCGAGCGTGATGTACCGACCCCGGAACGCCTCGTCCCACGCGTCGCCCCGCTCGATGCCCGGGACGCCGTCGTTCACATCGCTCGGATAGCCCACCGCCGCGAAGTCGCCATCGTGAGGCCAGCAGCGGATGATCGGCAGCCTGGTCAGATCGATGTCGCTGCCTTCACGCACGATCTCCTGGCATGCCCCACGCTTCTTCAGACGCTTCGGGGCGATTTTCAGCAGCGGCGCAAACTGCTTCGCCTTCGCGATCGCGTCCCCCAGCGAGCGGGGCGGCTCAGGCTTGACCAGCTCGCCGATCGTCGCGCCGATGCCGTCGAAGCCCTGCGTGGCGCCGAGCGCCATCTCCATCCGCCGGTAACTGCCGAACGCGTTGATCAGCAGCGGCACATCGCTGCCCTCGACGTTCTCGAACAGGATCGCGCACCCGCCCCGATCCCAAAAACGCGGGTCGTTCTGTTTCGCGCTCGCGCTGGGCTCGCCCCGGCACCGGCTCTTGCTCACCAGATCGGCGATCGCCGCAACCTCGAGCACGGGCGAGACCCGCTCGGGG
>JANQQZ010000178.1 GCA_028284805.1 Phycisphaerales bacterium | reverse complement strand
TCCCGCCGCTGTAGAGGTAGTACACCGCGTGAAGCAGCCCTCCCCCGATCAGCCCGCGGATCCCACCCCGCTTGAGCAGCAGCCCGAGCAGCTTTCGGTTGATCACGCCGCCAACGAGCGCCGCTGCGACGATCGCCCCGAGCACCAGCACCGTCGCGCCCACGCCCCCGAACAGTGCGGCCGCGGGCAGCGCGGCAATCCCAGCCACGATTGCCGCGACGCACAGCGCAGCCAGCATCTGTGTCGGCTGCGCGTTCAGGCTGGTGCACAGCTCGGGGTGCTCGACCGACAGCTCCGCCCAGGGCAGCGCGCGAGCGAGCACGTCCGTCCTCCAGAGCGACGCGACGGTCCAGCGTTTCAGGTGCGTCGCCTGGGCGCCGTGCACCACGCGGATGCCCCCGAGCTTGCGCAGCCGCTGCCCGAGTTCGACGTCCTCGATCGAGGGCTTCCCGAAGGCCAGGTCGAACCCGCCAGCCTCTTCGAACGCCCCGCGACGCACCGCGCCCAGCCCCGACCAGAACGTGCTGCCCTCGTGCGGGGCCATCTGATGCACCCAGTGATGACGGAGGTTGGCGTAGCGCGACGCCACGCCAGGCGCGGGCGGGTCGTCGTCGTAGCTGCCGAACGTCGCGACCACACCCGCATCGTCGAGCATGGGCCGCACGAGCGTTCCGATCGTGTCGGGGCTGACCATCACGTCGGCATCGACGAAGGCGATGAGCTCGCCCGTCGCCTCGGCTGCGGCGACGTTCCTCGCGTTCGCGGGCCCGGAGGGCGTGTCGCCCACACGGATCACGCGCACGCGATCGTCCAGGTGAGCGATCTCGTCCGCGGAGCCGTCGGTCGAGCCATCGTCGGCGATCAGGATCTCCGACGGGGTGGTCTCGGAGGCGAGCAGCCCGCGCACACAGCGCCCGAGCGTCGCCCCGCCGTTGAACGTCGGCACGATGACACTCAGAGATGCGGTCACGGTCTCAGCCTCCGGCTTTAGCGGAGATCTGTGCGTCGCCTGGCTGCTTCTTGACCACGAACTCCTCGTGGTACGACCGCTCGACGTTCACCGTCCAGATGTCGTGCGACTCGCCCAGGACGTTACGGGCCGCGAGCATGGCTGCCAGCATCGAGTGGTCCTGGTTGTTGTACCGGTGCATGCCGTTGCGCCCCACGCTCTGCAGGTTCTCGAAGGTCAGCAGCCAGTCTCGGATCGTGTCGACGTGCCGCTTGTAGTCAGCATCGTACACCGGGTAGGCCTTGGGCTGGCGGATCACGGTGCCGTCGACGACGCTCGATGCCGGAGCGAGGTGGAGCCTCTCCAGTTCGCCCTTGGCCAGCTCCAGGAGTTCCTCGTTCGAGCTACTCCAGAGCCCGTCGCCCTGATGGCAGAAGTACTCCATGCCGATGCTGGCGGTGCTCTGGTCGGGCAGCATGTCGGCCGACCAGGCGCGGAAGTTCTGGATCCGTCCCACCTGCACGTCGGGGCTGTGGATGTAGATCCAGTTGTCACCGAACGGGTCCGGGTGGTCGAGCACGAGCGTGACGATCAGGAAGTCTCGGTACTTCAGCCCGTCGGCCGCCTCGAGCACGTGGTCGGGCGCCACAGGGCGCATCGCCCGCACGAGCTCCGTGATGGGCATGGAGTTGAGCACGTGGTCCACCGCGACCGTGGTCTCGTTCCCCTCGCGGTCCTCCAGGTCGACCGCGGTGATGCGTGAGCCGTCGCGGTGCAGGGTCGTCGCGCGGGTGCGCATCCGCACCTCGCCGCCCATGTCCTCGATCCGCTCGGCGGTCCGCTCCCACATCTGCCCGGGCCCGAGCCTGGGGTACTTGAACGTCTTGATCAGCGAGGCCGTTTCTGCCCGCCCGGTGAGCGAGTTCACGACGGCCTTGATGAGCGAGAGATCCTTGATCCGCTGCGCCGCCCAGTCGGCCCGGATCTCGGTAGGGGGGATGCCCCAGACCTTCTGCGTGTAGGTGCGGAAGAAGTGCCAGTAGAGCCGCCCGCCGAAGCGGTTGCTGACCCACTGCTCGAAGTTCTCTTCTTCCTTGCTCGGGAAGGTCTTCCACTTCGCGAAGCTCAGCGCGACGCGCATCGACTCGTAGATGCCCAGGTTCTTGAGCGCGTTGCCCAGGTTCAGCGGGTAGTCGTAGAACTTGTCCCGGTAGTAGATGCGGCTCGAGCGGGGCACGTCGATCATCTCGTCGCCCATGATCTCGTGCCAGAAGGCCTCCACAGGTTTGACCTTGGTGAAGAACCTGTGCCCGCCGATGTCGAAGCGGTAGCCCTTGTACTCCTCGGTACGGGCGATGCCCCCCACGCGGTCGCCCGCCTCGAGCACGAGCGGGCGGAGCCCGGGATCGGCCTTGGCCAGCTCGTACGCGCCGGTCAGCCCAGCGGGCCCGCCTCCGATAACGAGGACGGGGCGGTGTTCGCCCGATGGGGCTCCGGAGTTCGTATGCGGATGATTCATGAGGTACGACATCGTACCGATACACCACGAAGAAACCCCTAATTCTGCACATACGGGGTCAGGTTCACGACATTTCTGGGCGTATCGGTTGTTCTCGGAACTATCCCCGGATCTCCCGTTCTCGCCCGCCGGACGGGGACCGTGCAACAATCAGCCAGAGGCCGCCCGAATGTCCGTCCGCGGCCCCCACCGGAAGGAGTACCCGGCATGTTCATGCGCATGGTCTACGACGACAAGCTGGCCCAGGCCGCCTACCTCATCGGCTGCCAGCGGACGGGCGAGGCGGTGGTGGTCGATCCCGAACGCGATGTCGACCGATACGTCCGGCTCGCCGCGGAGAACGGCCTACGCCTCGTCGCGACCGCCGAGACGCACATCCACGCCGATTTCCTCTCGGGCTCCCGCGAACTCGCCGAGCTCGTCGGGGCAAAGGTCTACGTCTCGGGCGAGGGCGACGCCGACTGGAAGTACCAGTGGCTCGACAAGAGACTCGCAGGCGGCTCCTACGACTACCAGCGCCTCCGCGACGGCGAGACCTTCTGGATCGGCAACATCGAGTTCGAGGTCCTGCACACCCCCGGGCACACCCCCGAGCACGTCTGTTTCATCGTCACCGATCACGGCGGCGGGGCCGACGAGCCCGTCGGCATCCTCACGGGCGACTTCGTCTTCGTGGGAGACCTTGGCCGCCCCGACCTGCTCGAGACCGCCGCGGGTCAAGAGGGCGCGATGGAGCCCTCGGCACGCACGCTCTTCTACTCGCTGGAGCGGCTGGCGGACCTGCCCGAGTTCACCCAGGTCTGGCCCGCCCACGGCGCGGGCAGCGCCTGCGGCAAGGCCCTCGGTGCCGTGCCCATGAGCACCGTCGGCTACGAGCGCCGCTTCAACCCGGCGATCCGCTCCGCGAGCAGCGAGCAGGCCTTCGT